>DATGII010000001.1:0-19539 GCA_035295805.1 Bryobacteraceae bacterium
TCCGGAGAAAGGTTCGAGCTCAGATGCCACGTGTGCTTCCCCTCCCCCGCGATGGCCTTGGCCGGATTCTCCGGCGACCAGCCGATCACCGCAGCCTCCCGCACCTTCGCCCCCAGTTCTTTGGCGAAATATTGATCCGCCTGCGGATTCGAAGTTCGCCAGAACGGCCGGAACGGTTCCGCCTGCCGGTTCCCCAGCGGCGCGTTCCGCTTTCTCTGCAATTCGTCCTGCAGCCGTTTGCGGATCACCGCCCAATCGCCCAGGTTGTCGGTCACCCCCCAGATCAACCCGGCATTTCCGGAGCTGAGTTCCGCAACCTGGCGTGCTGCATCCTCGAGAAATTTCTCCGCGGCCGCGCGCGCCTCTCCGGGAAGCACTAACAGGAATTGACCGCCGCCGCTCGAACCGAGCAATATGCGAGCCAGCCCGAGCTCGGCCAGCAACGCGCGCGGCAGCACCTCGCACAGCAGCGTGATCCACTGAGACCGGCCCGCCATCAGATCCTCGCCGGCTGAACGCGTGGAACGTCCTTCGGCGGTACCGGCCAAAAGGAACTCTTCTGTGCCCAGAATTTTACCTTGCAACAGGATTTGTTCGGGCATCGGAAGCTGAAAAGCCTTGAGAACCCCTCACTTTAGCACAGTTTCTTGAGAACAACCGCCCCTCTGGCGCCACTGATCGATATGCACAGAGTACAAGCCTGCACCGTCGTTCTGCTACTCGCTCTGGCCGCGTGGAGCGACCCGGGATCCACCGGCACTCGGGCGCGAACCGCCGCGAAATCGGCGCTGCCCGCCCGATCCGACGCCGACATTGAAAGAGATATCCGCTCCCGGCTGGCTAAATCCAAAATCAGCGAGGACAATTTCCAGGTTCACGTGCAAGGCGGCATCGCCACGCTGGAAGGAAACACCGGCGTCATTCAGCATAAAGGCGTCGCTACGCGTCTCGCCAAAAGCGGAGGCGCTGTGGCCGTGGTCAACAAGATTCAGATTAGCGAAGCGGCCAAAGCAAAGGCCGCAAAAAACCTGGAAACCGGCCGTCGCCGCGCCCAGATCAAACGCAGCGAGGGGCGCTCCGAAGCTACTCCGGCGCGCCCCAACCGCTGAAGCCTATTCGATCTGGACCTGGATTGGGATTACTTCGTTGGTCTGCTCGACCTCAATGCTCAAAGTGCCCGACTTGGCGTCGGGATGCGTGCTGATACTCAACACCGCCTTGCCGCCCGCATCGATTTTGAGCCGATCCACCTTCACGTCCACTCCCGGAATCTGACCCATTAGCGAAATGCTCATTTGGCCTTCCGCCCCGTTGGTAAACGTCACCTCGCCCGCTTCACCGGCGTGGAGTTTCAGCACAGTCTTGTCTGCCTTCACCTTGTGCAAAACAAAGCTGGGGTCCGTTGGCAGCACCGGAGGCATGTCCGGGGGCCGTCGGGGACCCGGACCCGCATTCATCGGCCCAAACGGAGTATGGCGGGCCAATGCCGGATCCACCCACCAGTACCACTGGCCATCGACGAGTTTCCAGTCGCTTCCCACCGAGACCTTAATCGGCGTGCCCGCAAAACCGGGAACTGCCACCAACGTCTGGCAAAGGAGTATCGCTCGAGCACGTGTGAATTCGTCAAAGTACTCGATGCTTTTCAACTCGTAGCTGAGAAACTTGGGTTTCTGGCCATCATAATAGGCATCCTTCGAGTCCTCGGCGACCAGAGCCTCCGCCTGGCGGTACTTAGCATCGATCATCAATTGAAAGAATTGGTTAATACGCGCCCGCAGCGCCTCATCTACTTCGGCCGGCGGTTTGCTGGAAGAGGTTTGAGCCAAGCACAGCCCGGTACACCAGAACAGAACCGTCGTGAAACGCAACATACCTCCTAGACGCCTCATGTTCCTTATTGTAACGAAGGATACCTCGATGCCGTGCGCGAATCAGATCGCGGCGACGGGGCAGGGCGAGTCCCGCACGATCGCGTAAGCATTGGCGCGCAAGCGGCCCAGCAAGCCACCATGGCTGCGCCCGATGACCACCAGGTCTGCGTGTGAATCCTCCGCAACCGCGCGCACTGCCGGCGCCACTTCACCGGTCTCGATACGCACCTCACCCCTGAGACCCAGGCCTCCCCGCAAATAGGCGATCCGGTCGCGCGCTTCATTTTCGACTTGACCGCGCCATTCGGGATCAAAATAGAAGCCCCCCACGGACACGGTCGAGGTGGGAATTACGTGCACCACATCCAGTTCGGAGCCATATTCACGAGCGAAATCCGCTGCCCATTCCAGCACTGCCCGGCTATGCGGACCCAGATCAAGGGCGCACAAGACTCTCCGAAAGCTGATCTTCGGAAGTTCGGGCGCGCCTTCCATGTGTGGACCGGTCCACACCGGGCAGCTGGCATCATGCAGCACCTTGGCCGTAACCGAACCCAGCAGAAAACGACGGAACGGACCGTACCCATGGGTGGGCATCACGATCAGGTCGAACTTGCCCTTGTGGGCATATTCCACAATTTCTTGGGCCGGATCTCCTTCCTCAACCACTCGCGTCACCGCTATTCCTTTCAGCGAGTCGGCGCTAAACTGTTCCAGCTCAGTCTTGCTTTGTTCGATCGCGTCTTCAGTGACTTCGGGAGACATCACGACCGCGTCAGGCGCCCAATAAGTTGGAATCGGCGCCACCACGTGCAGCAGAACCACTTCGGAATGAAAATGGCAAGCCAAGGCCCCCGCGTAGTGGACCGCACCCTCACAGCGCGCCGAGAACGCCACCGGCGCCAGGATCTTGGACAACATCGGCATAAAGACCTCCTCAATCGGCCGGGGTAATCGACTTTCCCTCTTCCAGTATATCGCTAAATAGGCAATAAAGACCTGATTGTTCTGATACCGGGTCCCTGGAGAAAGAGAGGTGGATTCAGGCCGTTGCGTGCAGCGCAGTGCGCAAAGCCCCTTCGTAACCGCGGATCAGGCGCAGCACGAGAAGATCGAAGAATCGACCTACCCGGCGTTCCAGCTCTTCCTCCGCGTACAATTCGAGCGTATCGGGCGGAAATCCTTGTTCGCCAATGTAATCGATCATTTTTTCCTTAATGAGGAAGAGGGCGTGAACAGACTCCTGCAACGGCACGTCCTCGTCGAAGCGGGCCCTTCCGATTGCCTCCCATTTGCGGGCTATTTCCTCTTCGTTGCCCTGAGCGAGCCAATAGCCGAGATTTTCGAGCAGACTGCGGCTCCTTTCGCGCAGCTCCGCTTCGGGGAACTGGCGTAGGTGGGTGAGTTCCGGATGCCGGGACATGTCACGAATAAGCCGATCCGTGATCTCCTGTTGGTGAGTTTCGATCAGGCGAATGAGCTTTCCGGAGAGCATACAGCTATCCTCCGTTAACATAGTAGTCCCGTTTCAGTGTTCTGCCAATGGCTTTTCAGGTATGCAAGTCTGATTGATTAGTACTTCAGACGCTACGGAAGTTGACGCTGTTGAAATAACCAACGAATATCTAGTCCGGTTTTCGGTCCGAGGCTATGCTCCAGACTGTTTGCTATGTGGGGCGCGCTGACATTTCTGCTCTTATTTCTGGTGATTGACCCGACCACCCGCGCGGTCATTCTGGTCACATTGGAGGAGGCGCGTCTGCACCTCGCGGTGGAGGCTCCCCTTTCCTACTTCCTGCTCGTGGTGCTGGGGGGCTCGGCCCTCGTCTCCGCGCTGATCATGAAATTTTGGCCGCGCACCCAAGCCCAATCCCAGCACGTGCGAATCCTGCACCGCTACCAGGGGCGCACTGCCATCGAAATGGCGGAATCGCGGCCCGCGCCGTCTCTGGCACTGCGGCTAATCGTGGAACTGACGTGCCTGCGATTGCCGCTGCGCGCGCGCCTGGCGTGCGGCCGCGTGCTGCGAAGCTTTGCCGGCCGCGCGTAGTCTCAACGCCTGAGGACTCGCCGAGGCGCCCGAACCGCTACGGCGTTCCGTCCGTGCCGCCGTTTGCGGAGCCTAGCGTTCGAAATTCGTGATGCAGCATTCGGACCGCCACGCATCCGCGCTCGACCCGGACGATCTCTCCGATCACCAGCAGTTGCAGCGCGACTGCCCCAAGGAGCAGACAAGGCCACGAAACAGACAACTCCAGGGCCCGGCCCACCGGCAGGTCCCGGCCGGTTTCGATCAGAATTCCCTTGCTGCTCAGATTCATCGTGGCGCCGATTCCCGCTGCCGCAGCGCCTTTCCCTTGCTTCAGTTTCCACTGCACCGGGAGCCTGACGGGGTAACGTCGGGCGGACCTACGTTCCTCATTGGGTTGTTGGGGTTTAATCTGACGGCGGCGACTGCCCAGGAGCGGTTCCATACTGTGATCTCCCCACTTGAAGCGCTCGATGATTCCAGACTTCATAGCCTTATTATCCGCTTTTCGCTGGGAAAAACCCGTGCCGGATAGTACCGGAATGGGCCGGGATTGGTACAGGGTACAGCAGTACCGCCTGATGAGCGGAGCATCCGTGGCATTTCCGCGGAGTTTACAGTATGATCGATCGGTCCCGGGAGCAGGCACCCGGTCCGGTTCCGAGGAGGTTGTTATGTCGGCAAACGAAAGATGCGCCCTGATCACGGGATGCTCGCGCGGGATCGGGCGGGGAATCGCGCTGAAGCTCGCCCAAGAAGGCGTGAGAATTGGCGTCCACTATTACCAAAATGATGCCGCCGCAAAGGATACTTTGGCGGCTGTCCGAAAGTGCGGCTCGGATGGATTCCTGGTGCAAGCCGATGTCCGCCGGCCCGAAGAAGTCGACCGCCTTTTCGTCGAAACAAAGAAGCAATTCGGCAAGCTGAACATTTTTGTGAGCAATGCCCGTCCGGAGGCGGCTGAGTTCTTCCAGCCCCCGATGGATATTACGCTCCAACAGTTGGATGCGGCTCTCGATTCCCAGGTGAAGGCCTTTTTGATTGCCGCACGCCAAGCCAGCGCCCTAATGTCCAACCAGGGTAGGATTATTGCCATCACTTACGCCCAGGGCAGCCGCACCGGCGGCCTGCTGCCGTGGGTGGCGATGGGCTCGGCGAAAGCCGCCATGGAATCGCTCGTGCGATATTTTGCGGTCGCGCTTGCCAGGCGCGGCATTACCGTGAATGCCATCAGTCCGGGCTGGACCGAGGACAGTGTGTTGAACAGCCTCCCCGATGAAGTACAGACTCTCATCCGGAACTGGCATCAGCGGGGTTGGACCCCGATGGGACGCCTCGGGACGCCCGAAGACATCGGCAACGTGGTGTCGCTGTTCTGCTCCGAAAGGGCCGCCTGGATTACCGGACAGGTGATCTACGCCGACGGAGGCGCGTCACTCATGAGTCCCGAAGTGCCTTCGGAGATACAGCTCCCCGTCGCGCAGACGAACGCCGCAGGAGACGCGGCTGTTTGATCGTTACTTGCCAACCACGACAATCGTGAAGGAGCCCGGCACCGCCGGGCCCAACCCGCCGCGGCCTCCGGGCGACGGCGGGGCCTGCGCCGGGCCGCGCTCCTGACTCATCGTCAGCAGGTGGTTGGTCTTGCTATCGAACGTGACCGTGCGGGCGCCGTTCATCGTGTCCAGGTTCTGCTCAACCTCGAAACTGGTAGGGCTGTTCTCCTTGACGATGGTCATGGTCCCGTTGCCTTGCGTGCTGAATGCTTCCATCGTGGACGGGTTGAAGACAGCACCGTCAGAACCGCCGGCAAGAGGCAGGCTGCTCAGGATCTGGCCGTCTTTGGCGCTGAGAATCACCATCATGGGTTGAGGCGGCTGCGCGGGTGGATTTCCCGAATTGCCGCAGGCGGCGAAAAGCACTTCGTTCTTTACGTCCAGCGCGAGCCCGTTGCATCGCCCCTTATCCCCGAACGGGTAGTGCGCCACGGCCTTCATCGAGTTCACATCCACCACCGTCACGCTGCCGGGCACATCCTGCATCACTACGTAGAGCTTGCCTTTGCCATCGCCGACCGCCTGCTCCGGTACGCCGCCCAGTTCGATCTTGCCGAGCACGCTGCCGTCCTTCGCGTCGATTACCGTGGCATCCTTCGTCGGGTGGCTGAATATGTAAACGCGCTCATTGTAGGGATCGAAGTAGATCCCGTCCGGAGCCGTGGTGGCGCCCACGTCGATGGTCTTGATCAGCATCATGGTCTTGGTATCGAACATCGATACCGGCTTGCTGCTCGTGAAACCGTGGCCGGACTTCGGATCGACGGCGGCCCCTTGCCCGCCAACTCCGGCAATCTCCCCAACCAGTTCCAGCGTGTCGAGATTGTAGATAGATAAACGGGTGGCCACCTCCGGAGTCGACGGGTTACCGCGCCGCGGAATATAGAGGCGGCGCCCCGCGGAATCCGCGTAGATGTAATCCCAACCGCCTTCACCGCCGACCCGGGCGCGCTGCAACACCTTGTATGGACCCGATTGTTGTGCGCCCGCTACCGCGGCGAGAGCCACAATTCCGCTAATGATCAGCACGACGAACCTTCGCATCGAGACCTCCTCATCCGGTTCACAGCCGTGTAGCCGGAATTCGACGCATCATAACACACGGGCTGGAAGGCTGCGCTGCGTCTCCATGCGAAAATAAAGCGAGTGATCGTTGTCGACGGAATTTACTATGCTCTGGCGCTGGGTGCGGCGGCTGCTGTCGTTTCGTGGCTGGCCGGGCCCTGGTTCGGAGCCGTGTTCTGGATTCTGGCTGCCTTCTGCCTTTATTTTTTCCGGGATCCTGAACGAACCATACCAGTCGGACCGGTCGCGGTTTCCCCGGCTGACGGCAAAGTCGTGGCCGTGGTGGCCGAGACTCCGACCGCGCAGCGCGTCAGCATCTTCTTGAATATTTTCGATGTCCACGTCAATCGCGCGCCGATCGGCGGCACAATTCGTAACGTTGAGTACCGGAAAGGCCAGTTCCTTGTGGCGAGTAAAGAGAAGGCTTCGGGCGAAAACGAACAGAACGTCGTCACGGTCCAGGGCGAAGGCACGTGTGTCGTGTTCAAGCAGATCGCGGGTCTGATTGCGCGTCGCATTGTCTTCGACAAGCGGCCCGGCGACAAAGTAGCCGCCGGCGAGCGCGTCGGGCTGATCAAGTTCGGCTCGCGCGTGGATGTGATCTTCGGGCCGGAATGGGAAGTGCTGGTGCGGCCGGGCATGCGGGTGGCGGCTGGATCGAGCCCCATTGCGCGGCGCATCGAGCGGGAAGAGACCCATGGCGCTTAAAGACCGTTTCGTCGATCCACGCTCACCCGACCGCCGGCCGCGGCGCGCAGCCTATGCCCTACCTACGCTGTTCACGGCCGGCAATATCTTTCTGGGTTATATCTCGATTCTTCGTTCGTTCCGCGGAGCAATGGAGGCCGCTGCCGCCGCTCCCGGAGCCGCGGATCACTTCTCGATCGCAGCACGGGCGATCGGCGCCGCCGTCGTGCTTGACGGCATCGACGGGCGCATCGCCCGCATGACCAACACCACTTCCGATTTCGGCCGCGAGATGGATTCGCTGGCGGATGTGATCAGCTTCGGGCTGGCGCCGGCCGTGCTGGCGTTTGCCTGGGGGGTGCAGTTCATCGATCCCTCGATTGCCGCCTCAATCCGCAGCCAGATTTTCAATGCCGGCTACTTCATCGCGTTCTTATTTCTGCTATGCGGCGCGGCTCGGCTGGCGCGTTTCAACATCCAGAAGAACCCGATTCCGAAGAATCCCGGCCGGCCGGACCGGAAATATTTCGTGGGCCTCCCGATACCAGCGGCGGCGGCTCTGGTCGCGGCGGTGGTCTATTCCTATGATTCCGAACCGCTGGTCTGGTGGCCGGCCTCGGTGGTCTGGCTGGCCCTGCTGCTGCTGCTCGGATTCCTGATGGTCAGCACGTGGCGCTACTACAGTTTCAAGGGAATCAACCTCAACAAAGCGTATTCGCCTCTGATCATTATTCTGGTGGGCGGCTTGATTTATGCAACCTGGAACTACTCGCAAATCGTCTTTCTGGTGTTGACCGTCGCCTATGTAGGCAGCGGAATCGTGATCCGGTTGGGCGGCATCATACGGCGGCGTCTGCGGCACACCCCGCCGCCGCCCGCGCCGGCCCCGGCGGAGCATTCAATTGGCTAAGACAGCTACCCTGGGGCTGGTCGGCAGCGAGTCTCTGCTCGGCCGCGAAGTGCGCGACATCATTTCCACCTCACATCCCGGCCTTGATCTCCGGCTGCTCGCGGCTGACGAAGAGACCCCGGGCACGCTGACTCGCGTCGGCGACGAGCCGGCCGTCGTGATCGGGCTCAGGCCCGAGGTGCTGGCCGACGCCAGCGCCCTTTTCCTGGCGGGCTCTTCCGAATCCAGCCGCAAGGCTCTGCAACTGGCCGGGGAGACTCCGGTGATCGATCTGACTTACGCGGCCGAGGAGATGCCGGAAGCGCGGCTTCGCGCACCCATGGTGGAGTGCGGCGATGGCGGCGATCCCGGCGGCCCCTTGCACGTGATCGCGCACCCGGCCGCGATCGCGCTGGCATTATTTCTCCGGCGCCTGAATACGCACGATTCCATCCGCCGGGCCGTCGTGCAGATCTTCGCCCCGGCCAGCGAACGCGGCAGCGCCGCCGTGGAAGAACTGCAGCAGCAGACGGTCAGCCTGCTGTCCTTCAAGGCCCTGCCGCGCGCCATCTTCGATACGCAACTCGGCTTCAACCTCCTGGCGCGCTATGGCGAAGAGGCGCCGGTGCCGCTCGAGGAATCGGAGTTGCGCATCGAGCGCCATCTGGCGACGCTGCTCGCCTTGCCGGGGGACGGCGAAGGCGCCCCCATGCCTTCGTTGCGGCTGATTCAGGCGCCGGTCTTCCATGGCTACAGCATGTCGGCGTGGGTAGAGTTCGAAGCCAACCCCGGGTTGGAAGCCCTGGAGAGCAGCCTCGCCACCGATTCGATTGAAGTGCGCGGCGGCGATTTCGAGCCGCCGACGAATGTTGGGCAAGCCGGGCAGAACGGCATCGCGGTCGGCGCGATTTTGCCCGACCGGAACGCCGCCGAAGCCTGCTGGTTCTGGCTGGTCGCGGATAATCTCCGGCTTATGGCGGAAAACGCGGTCGCGGCGGCGACCCAAATCCTATGAGAAGGGCCGGACTCACAGCCGTAGCGTCGGTAGCATTGGCAGTGTCCGGATGCGGCTATCATGTGGCCGCCAATGCCGACCTGCTTCCGAAAAACATCAAGACGATCGCAGTCCCCGCCTTTGGGAACGCCACTACCCGTTACACGCTGGCCCGTCGTTTGCCGGAAGACATCACGCGCGAATTTCTGTCGCGAACCCGGTATGCCGTGGTTTCGGATCCGGCGAAAGCCGATGCCGTGGTCACCGGCGCCATTCTGAATGCATTCGCGTATCCAACCACGGCCGACCCGGTCTCCGGGCGTGCCACCGGCATTCAGGCGATCGTGACGCTGTCGCTGAACCTGGTCGATCGCGCTACCGGCAAAGTAATCTGGACCCGTCCTAGCGCCGAGTTCCGCGAGCGCTACGAGCTGGCGATCGACCCTGCGCAGTATTTCGATGAAAGCAGCACTGCCATGATCCGGCTGAGCCGTGACGTGGCGCGCAGCGTGGTGAGCGAAGTGCTCGAACAGTTCTGAAATGACCGCCGCCCAACTGCTCGCGCGTGTTAAGAAGAATGATCTGCCGGCCGCCGTGCTGCTCCTCGGGCCCGAAGTCTACCAGAAACGCCGGCTGAAGGAAGCGCTCACTGCCGCGTTTCCGGAGGGCTCAATCGGCGAGCATGACCTGACCGAAACGCCGCTCGCCGCCGTGGTGGACGACGCGCGTGCCTTGTCGTTATTCGCGCCCGAGCGGCTGATCTGGGTTCTGAACGCCGAGGCGGCTCTACCCCGCCCCCGCTCCTCCGAAGAGGATGGCGATGCCGAAGGCGGCTCCGCTCATGGCGCCGTGATGGCCGACTATCTGCGGAATCCCACGCCCGGCGTGACGCTGGTGTTTGAAGCCGCCCGCTACGATTTCGAAGGCGATGATAAACGGAAGCAGGAGCGCGTCCGCAAGTTCTTCGCGACAGTACCCGAGGTGGTCGAACTGCGCCGGCTCTCTGCTTACGAAGCGCGCGGCGAAGCCGAAAACCTGGTCCGCGCTGCGGGTTTTCGCATTGATAGCGCGGCGCTCGACCTGCTGGTGGAAGCCCTCGGCGCCGACGTGGCCCGCATCGCCGTTGAAATCGAAAAACTGGCGCTGTACGCCGGGAACCGTATGGTGGGCCTGGACGAGATTGCGGCGCTGGTTCCGGACGCGCGCGCCACTACCATCTTCGCGCTGGTAAACGCTCTCGGTCGCCGGGATCGCACCAAGTCGCTCGAAGTGCTGGACACGCTCACCAAGGAGGGCGAGTACCTGCCGCTGGCGCTTGCGTTTTTATCGACCCAATTCCGCATGGCGCTGGTGGCCCGCGAGGCAGGTCTGAAAAGCTCACAGCAGATCCAGGGACATTTTCAACGAATCGGCGTGCCGATGTGGAGCTCTCGCGCCGACCAGGTGTATCAGACGGTTGCGAAATTCAGCAAGGCGCAGCTCGAGAACGGCCTGAGGCTGATCTTTCAGGCGGACCGCGGCTTGCGCGATGCGCGCCCGGACGACCGCATCGTGATGGAGCGATTTGTGCTGGAGCTGACTGCCTGACTACTGCGCCAGCGCCTTGACGCGCAGGTGCAGCTTCGATTTATACCGGGCCGCGGTGTTTTTCTTGATGAGGCCGGTTTTGGCGGCGCGGTCGATAATCGAGAAGGTCTGCGGAAGCAGTGCGCCAGCCGCCTTTGCGTCCTTGTCCTGCAGCGCGCGGCGCATGGAACGGATCTGGTGCCGCAGCCGCGATTTGCTCTTGCGATTGAATTCCGTGCGCCGTTCCGTCTGGCGCACCCGCTTTAAGGCGGAATACGTGTTTGCCATCTTGGAGTTACTAGGATACCGCAGGGCTTGGCACCGGGGCAACTGGGACCAGGACCGCTCCCGGCGTCACTGGGCCTTTTCCTCGCCCCACGCCAGCGGCGTTTCCCCCGAAAGCTGCAAAAAGAGCTTATGCTGCGCCCGCCCGGCGCCGGCTTCCCTCACGGCCAGGGCCGCGCGCCCACGCAGGTAAAACAGCCGGGGGAAGTAGAAAACCTGGAACGGCCGCACGCCGCTTGACGGCGGCAACGGATTGAACCGAAGTAGGCCGGTCGCCTCTTGAGCCCGGCCCGTTTCCACTAAACACCACGCCAGCAGCAGCGGCGTCTCTTCATCCGGGGCGCCGGCGCCATTTTCGTATTGCCGCTTCAGAAGCTCCGCGGCAGCGGCGAATTGGCGATCCAGCAGCAGAGCGTACGCCAACGCCCGGTCCTTCATGACTCTCGCGGCCGGGCTGGGAAAGGCGCGGGCTGCGCGATCACTCCATTCCAATGCCGAGGCCGACGGCTGCGCCAGAAACCGCGCGACGGCCACGGTGCCGCTTGCGCCGGGGCCGGCGAGGGGCACGGCCTTCTGCGCGATCGGCGCGGCGCCGGCGCGATTACCCAATGCCACGCTCCAGACGGCTAGTTCTCCATACGCTTCGGCGGCGGCATCCCGAGCGCCGCCGGTCTCGGCGCGCTGCGCGAACTCTTCCAGCCGCTGAAATCCTTCCTTGCGGCGGCCGCTCACCCATAGCCATTCCGCCTGATAATAGTCGGCCAGCGGATCGTGCGCCGCGGCGCGGCTGCCGAGATACTGCTTCTCCAATTCATCTGCGCCGCGAATGTCTCCGCTCATCAAGCGCGCCATCGCGGCTTTTCGAAATTCGCCGCCGCCAAGGAAGGCCTGATCTTTTTGGGCAGCCTGCAGGTAAAACTTCTCGGCATCATGCAAGCGTCCGAGCAGCACATTTACGTCGCCCATGGAATCGAGCGAATTGGCGTCGGCCGGCCGCAGCACTTCATATCGCCGCAGGGCGCGCATCGCGGCTTCCAGATTCCCGCCGTAGGCGGTGGCATATCCGAGTTGGTTCAGCAGGGCGGCGTCGGATGGCGCCAGCTCCACCGCTTTCTGGTACGCCTCCACCGCAAGCCTGTAATCATGAGCGCTCATCGCGGTTTCGGCCTGCAAGCGCCAGACGGCCGGATCCTGGGGCGTGATGCGCGCCCACTCGGCAATCGCCTGCCGTTTCGCGGCTGAGTCCCCGCGCAGGTTCGCCGCTTCGAACGAGAGCTGCGCGCCTTCGAGTGCCGGCATCCGATCGCGATGCGTCAGTGCCTGCTCCAACACGCTCAGCGCGCCGGCGACATCCCGTTGCCGTAGCCGCTGTTGCGCCAGGCCGTCGTAAGGCGGCTCGAAATTCGGATCCACCGAGAGCGATTCCCGGAACCGCTGCGCCGATTCCTCCGGATTGCTCGCTTGCACACCCAGCACGAAAGCCCGCACAGCAGCCGGATTGCGCGTTCCATACGGCATTACCTGGCTCGAGATCGTCCTGGCGAGTGCATCCCCGACTGCGAGAACGTCTCCGCCCGCTGCCGCGATCACCCGCGTCTTGCCCGACTGCGCATCTTCCAACGTAAGCCGCGCTTCGACGGTGCCGTTGCGCAGCCAGTATTCTCCATAACCCAACCGGCCCGCGCCCGCCGCCAGCGCCTCCGCGCGCTCCGAAGATACGCCCGGCACATTGCCGGCGGCTCTGCCGAATGCCGCATCGAACACCTTCACGCGGCTCGGAGGTATGGCAGACAGACCCGCCGCTCCCGCCAGTTCGCGCGAAATGATCTCCGAAAACGCGCGCCCCATCCAATCCAGCGACGTGTCTGCGCTCAAATTCTCGAATTGCAAAATGGCAAGGTGCTGGGGTGTGTTGGGTGAGTTAGAACGGGAACAGGAAATCGCGGCCAGCGCGCAGAGCCCCAGCGCCATTCTATAGAACACGCGGCTCCGCGGCAATCAAATCTTTAAACTCGGGAAGCGTCCGTAGCGCCTGGAATTCCGGCTCCTCTTCGAATTTCTTCTTGTCTTTGAAGCCTTCTTCCAGCGCCTTGCGCACGTACTGCAGGGCCATATCGTTGCGCCCCGACTTCGCATACATCTTGGCCAGGTAATAGTGGAACTTGGCGCGCTCGGCCACGTTGCGGTCCTCCAGCATCGTGCCGTAATTGCTGCGCCGCTCGAAGACCTCCGGATCGATGGCGAGGGCCTTCTGATACGCTTCGGTTGCCTCGTCGTACTTCTTGCGCACAAACAGGGCTGTCCCCAGGTTGCTGTAAACCGAAGCCGATTCCGGCGTAATCCGCAGCGCCTTCTGATAGTACGAGATCGCCCGCCGGTAGCTCTTCTTCGCGTAATACACGGTGCCGATATTGTTCAAGGCTTCAGCATAGTCGCGCTTGGCCTTCAAGGCGCGCTCGTAATATTTCCTGGCGTTGTCAAGCTGCTGCAGCTGATGATAGGCGATGCCGATCTTGTTGTAGAGAACCGCAGTCTTCTGAGGGTCCGAGTCGAACGCTTCAATGGCCTCGCGGTACATTTTGCGGGCCATCATGATATCGCCGCGTTCTTCCGCGGACAGCGCACGGGTCGGAGGGACGGGCTTCGGCTCCGTCTTGTCCGCCAAAGCCGAATTGGACTGAGCCAGGCCGAAAGAGCCTAAGAAGATGGCCGCGAATGCAATCGCGAATGGCCTGGAAACCATAACGGTCCCCCCTAGAGGCTATTTAAGCATACTGCAGAATCCGTGGAACGTACCGAAAGGTTATTTGAACACTCCCCACAACCGGTGGAAGAATCCCTTCTTCTCTTCCTTCTGCGGCTGCTGCGGCGGAGCCTGCTGCTGATCGGCGTCCGGCGGCTGCTGGCGCGGCGGCGCGCGGCGCGCTACGGAGACCCCGGGGTCCGTCGCTGGGCCCGGTGTGTGCAGCCCGTCATCACTCGGCAGCTTCGTGACGGGTGGATTCGTGTCCCATCCGGAAATACTTGTGACAATCGGCCGGCTACCGCTATGCAGCGGGCAGGCCTGCACCGGTTGCGTTCCGGCAATGTACACCTCCTGCCGCGGCATCGGACACATCGGGGTCGCCAGCATTCCCGATTCCGGGTCGATTTCCACCGTCACGATTCCCTCCGGCGGCTCGAACGGCTGTGCGTTGCGATATTCGCGGAATTGCAGCGCGCGCTTCATGAAATCGCCCCAGATCGGTGCGGCGGAGTGCGCACCTTCCAGATCCAGCTCTTTGTTATCGTCAAAGCCGACCCACACGATACACAACAGCTCCGACGTGTAGCCCGCGAACCAGCCGTCGTGCGAGGTCCCGGTCTTGCCGGCGGCCGGCACTGTAAATCCCCGCGCGCGCACGCCCGCGGCCGTGCCGCTGCGCAGCACTTCCTCCATGAGGTTCGTGGTCAGGTAAGCCACACGCGGATCGAGCACCTGCTTCTCCTCGATCTTGTGCTTGTAGATCACTTTGCCATCCTCGGTGCGTACCAGCGAAACAAAGTCCGGTTTGACGTAATCTCCATGGTTGGCGAAGATCGTGTACGCGCCGGCCGCTTCCACGGGCGTGATTTCGTAAGCGCCCAAAGCCACCGCCGGAGTCGGCTGAATTTTGTAATTCATCCCGGCGCGGTTGGCCATGTCGACCACCTTGTCGTAGCCCACCATTTCCGCCACTTTCACCGTCGCCACGTTCAACGAATGCGCCAGCGCGTCGCGAAGCGTTACCTGGCCGTGGTATTCGTTCTTGAAATTGCGCGGCTCGTAAGGCTTGCCGTCGAAGAAGAAGGTGGTCGGTTCGTCCATCACGGGCGTGGCCGCGGTCAGGACCTGGCGCCCGCCTTCGATTGCTGTATCGAGCGCCGTCGCGTAGACGAATGGCTTGAAAATCGAGCCCGGCTGCCGCTTGGCGATCGCATGGTTGAGCTGGCTCATGCCGTAATTGCGCCCGCCCACCACGGCCTTGATCGCGCCCGTATGCGGATCCATTGCCACCAGCGCCACCTGGGCCTCGGGAATCTCCTGCCCGCGGAAGCGCCGCTGCTTCCGAATCTGCTCGTCCACGCTCTGCATCCCGACTCGCACCGCCTCGATTGCGGCGCGCTGCAGGTTCATATCGAGCGTGGTGTAGATGTGATACGCGCTTGAGCGGAAATTGGCGTCCTGGAACTTGTTCTGCAGCTCGTCTTCCACCAGATCGACGAAGTACGGGGCGTCTACCGATTGCGACGCGCCCTTGGCCAGGGTCAGCGGCGATTCCACCGCCAGCTCGAAATCGCGATCGCTGATCTGCCCGTTTTGATGCATCAGCGTCAGCACGATATTGCGGCGCTCGCGCACCCGGTCCGGATACTTGTACGGATTGAAATAGGAGGGCCTCTGAATGATTCCCGCCAACGTAGCCGCCTCCGGCAGCCGGATCTGGCTCAGATCCTTGCCGAAATAGGCTTCCGCCGCCTCACCGAACCCGCTAATCGCAAACGACCCCCGCCGTCCCAGCGGCACCTGGTTGACATAGTCCTCGAAAATTTCTTCCTTGGAAAGCTTCTGCTCGAGCTGCAGCGTGATGATCAGCTCCGCGATCTTGCGCGTCCAGCGCTTGTCCTGATCCAGCCAGAACATGCGCGCCAGCTGCTGGCTCAGCGTCGAAGCTCCCTGTTCCTTGCGCCCTTCCTTCAAATCAACGTACGCCGCCTTGATGATGCGCACCGGATCGAATCCCGAATGCTGGAAGAAGCGCTTATCTTCGGCCGACGTGATCGCATCCACCACGACCGGCGGAATATCGGCGAATTTCACCATGCGCCGCTTCTCCCGGTTCGGGCCCGAGAGGTTCGTGATCAATTGCGGTTCGAGCTGATACTGGCTGCGCGGTGTGTTGTCCTGGAGCGAGACCACTTCGGCAATCCGCCCGCCGGAAAACTTGATGACTGCAGCTTCCTGATCGAAATACGAGTCCGGCCCCGGGAAAACCTCGATCGAGTTCGGATGCAGCTGGTAATACCCGGTAGTATTGCTGCGTGATTCGTTGTACCCGCTGCGCCGCAGCTCCGATGCCACCTGCGCCGGCGCCATCATGTCGCCTACCGTCACCGATTGCGGCATGGCGTACAGTTTGGCCGTCTGGGCGAACGGACCTGCCCGCAACTTTTGATCGATCACCCGCGAGTAATGAGAGTAGAAATAGGTAAATGCACCCAGCCCCAGCAGGACGAACAATGCCAGTCCCACCACCAGGACCCGCCCGATTGGCATCAGTACGAACCGAGCCAGCCTGGCGCTCCTGGGGACCCGGACCTTCATTTCCTTCTTGGCCACTACCTTTGATTTTCGCACGCCTCCCCGGACCCCCAAGCCAGATTAAATTACGTAACGGCTTAAACGATACGGAAGCGGCAATCGTAATACCATTTCCGGGTTTCTCCCGGAGGCCTTCTCCGGAAATGGCCGCGATACAATAAGCCAGGCTCACGGAGACTGCACGATGTCGTTCCCGCTCTTCCGTCTCTGGGTAGCGTTGGGTTTATGCATGGCGGCGGGCAGCCAGGCGCCTTCGGCCGCGCCGGCCCCCGGCACGATCGCGGGAGTGGTGTTCGATGCCGGTAATAATGCGCCGATCCGCCGCGCAGTTGTTACCCTCTCGACAGTCGAAGCCCGCCCACAGGATGCCGTAGCCTGGACCGACGGCCAAGGCCGATTTGCCTTTGGTTATCTACCTCCCGGCCGGTATGAGCTACGGGTGAGCAAGAACGGCTATCAGGCTGCCGTTTATGGCACGGACTCTCCGCGCCGGCCTCCCGGCATCATCACGATCGATGCCGGCGAGACCCGCGGTGATCTCGTCTTCCGCCTGCAACTCGTCACCACCATTACCGGCACCGTGACCGATGATCACGGCGATCCGCTCCCGGGCGTCTCGGTTGCCGCCATGCGCTGGGGATGGCAGCGGCAAAAGCGGCGGCTCCTTCCTGGCCCTTCAGCCCAGTCGGACGCCGAAGGCCACTACCGGCTGACCAATATCGCGCCGGGCTCTTACGCCCTGGTTGCCTCAAAGACGGGCGCGCCGCTGGCGGCGTTTCAGTCAGAGGCCGTGGCCGGCCAGTCGCAGCGGCCCTACTATTACGCGCTGCAGTATTATCCGGGAACCGACCGCCCCGAATCCGCAACCTTGGTTTCGGTGGAGGCCGGGCGCGAGTACTCCAACATCGATTTCCAGCTCACGGCGCGCTCCACCCCCACTGTGCAGGGCAAGATTGTCCCGCCGCCGGGCATCAGTATGTTCGAACAGATCTCAATCGGCGCCTCGCGCGAGGATTTGGGAGGTCGCGGGCCAGGCTTTGGCGCCGGCGTGTTTCAGCCTGACTTCGCTTTCCATTTCGATCAACTCACGGCCGGCTCCTATGTCCTGGTCGCGCAGGCGACCGCCGGAGGCAGATCCTATCGCGGTGTGCAGAATGTGGAAGTCGGGTTCAATGACATTTCCGATCTCTCGATCGCCTTGCAGCCCTCGATCGACCTCGCCGGCTCCGTGGCCGTCGAAGGCCCCGGCGCCGCGCGATATTCGCCCGCGCCGGTCAGCCTTGTTCCCGGCGAGGGCACAGCGTTCAAGGGGCCCCAGCCTCGCGCCATCGTCAATAAGGACGGTACTTTCAAGATTGCCAATGTGCCGCCGGGCGTCTGGGATATCAATCCGGGCCGGATTCCGCCCGGTGGCTATCTCAAGTCCATGCGCCTGGGCGATCAGGATGTGCTTACCGAGGAAATGGTCATCGGCCCGTCCACCGACGTTCAGCTGAAAATCGTGATCTCCACCCAGGCGGCGGAACTGCAGGGCGAGGTAAGCCGTAATGGCCAGCCGGCGCGCGCCCTCGTCCTGCTCGTTCCGGAAGTGCGCTACCGGCATGTGCTCAGCTACTACCGCACCGTGGCCGCAGATCCCAACGGCCATTTCGAAATCAAGAATGCAGCCCCCGGAACATATGCGCTCTTCGCATTTGAGGAATTTGACCGGCAGTTGATCGAAGACCCGGAGTTTTTAAAGCCGTTCGAAGCTGCCGGCGTGCCGGTCACCTTGCGCGAGGGCGAAAATCCGCCCCAGAAGATTTCTGTCATCACACCAGGACCCGGAGTTGCCCAATGAAAGCCGCGCGGGGAATCCTGATCGCGGCACTCGCGCCTCTCGCGGCTCAGGTGCAAATCGGCGTTCCGCAGGCGCGTCCCTCGACGCTGATTCCCTTGCAAGCCCGGCCGCCCGAGATCGGTACCGCCGCGATTGCCGGCACCGTCGTCGATTCCGTGACGCACAACCCCATTCGGAAGGCCAACGTCCGTCTCAACGGCCGGATCGCTTTAACCGCGGTGACCGGCGCCGACGGCCGCTTCGCCTTTCGCCAATTGCCTGCCGGCCAATATGTGATACAAACTGATGCCGAGAAATACCCCTTCGGCCCATTCAGCCTCGAACTGGGCCGTCAGGCTGCCGTGACAGTCGCGGCCGACGAAGAGAAAACCGATGTCGCCCTCACCCTCACACCCGGCGCGTCTGTGCGCGGCCGCATCGTGGACGAAGAGGGTAATCCCATGCCGCAATGCACGGTTTCGCCTATGCGGCGCCGCACCAGCGACTCCGCCCCTGACGTCGTCGGCGGAGCATTGAAGCCGACTGATCAAAAGGGAGAATATCGGGTGGAGAATCTGCCGGCCGGCAAATATTACCTCGTGGCCCGCTGTTTTCAAAACATCCCGATGCCCCACGCCTTCGTGCCGCGGGATGCCTTGGCCACGGTTCCGATGTTGACTTACCCGCCTACTTACTATCCCGCGGCCGCCGGCCTCTCCACCGCCACCCCCGTTTCCTTAACTCCGGGCGCTGATCTCTCCGGAATCGATTTTCAGATGACGCCCGCGACTGGGATCGTGCTGCGAGGCCGGGTGCGGCCCGTCATCTCCGGCCCATTTTCTGGGATCCGCCTCGCCCCCAAGAGCGACACTCGCAATCCCTTCCTACAGCAGGGTACCGGATTCAATGCGAACACCGGGGAGTTCCAGATCCCGAGTGTGCGCCCGGGCTCCTATGAACTGCTGGCGGCGGCCGAGGCCGAAGGCCGCTCATACTTCGCCCGAGTGCCGGTCGAAGTGGGCGCCACCGCCCCCGAACCGCTCGAAGTGGCTTTTCAGCCCGTGCCGTCAATCAACGGCTCGGTGGCGCTGGAGGGCGAGGGGAAGGTGGATTTCAAGAACCTCAGGGTCGCGATGTTCCCGCTCGAGGAACGGCCGATTGGCCCGCCCCCTGAAGCCGAGGTGCAAAGCGACGGATCGTTTACGATCCATGCCCAACCCGGCCGCTGGCGTCTGCAGGTGAATGGGGTGCCCGGCTACTTGAAATCCGCCACGCTCGGCGATCAGGAAATCGCGCCGGCCTCTTTCGAAATCGGGTCCGCCCCGGCCGCTCTCAAGATCGTGATCAGCACGAAAAATACCCAGGTAGATGTGACCGTGGCCGGCATCCCCGCCGGGGGCCTGCCGGTCTCGGCTGTCCTCTGGTCCGCCGGCG
>DATGII010000002.1:0-6359 GCA_035295805.1 Bryobacteraceae bacterium
TTGACGCCGCCGCTGACTCTGATCATCCTCGCACTGATCCCGCTCATGCGCGCCGCCGGCACCAATCCCGCGGTGCTGGTCCCGTTCGGTCCGTATCTCAAAGCGCTAACCGCCAGCATCCTGCCCCTGCTGGTCTACAGCGCTCTGCGGCGGTATCTGCAAGCGGTGAACGTGGTCAGGCCCGTCACCTTCTCCCTGGTGAGCGCGAATGTGATCAACATTGCGGGGAATTACGCGCTGATGTACGGCCACTGGGGCGCGCCGGCCATGGGGCTCGAGGGTTCGGGATGGTCAACCACCATCGCTCGCGTGTACATGGCTGGGGTTCTGATCGCCGCCGTGATCTGGCACGAGCGCGAGTCCGGCAACTTGCTGGCAAAGATCTCCTGGCGCCCCGATCCCGTGCGCGCGCGCCGGCTCTTTTTCCTGGGCTTGCCGGCGGCATTGCAGATTGGGGTGGAAGGCGGTGTTTTCGGACTCGTTACCGTGTTCGCGGCGCGCCTGGATGAAATCTCCCTGGCCGCCCACAGTATCGCGGTCAATGTGGTCGGGACCACGTTCATGGTGCCGCTGGGGATCAGCTCGGCGGCGGCCGTGCGCGTCGGCCACGCCATCGGCCGCAAGGACCCGCGCGCCGCCGCCGTCGCCGGCTGGGCCGCAGTGGTGCTGGGCGGCTTATTCATGGGGAGCGCGGGGCTGGCGCTCGCGTTTCTCCCGCGGGCTATCGTGCGGGTCTTCACCGCCGACCCGGCAGTGATCGCATCGGGCGCGGTCCTGCTGCAGATCGCGGCTCTCTTCCAGTTGTTTGACGGCTTCCAGGTGGTCACCACCGGCGCGCTGCGCGGATTGGGCGACACGCGCACGCCGATGCTGGCGCACCTCACCGGCTACTGGATTATCGGCCTGCCGATCAGCTATACGCTCTGTTTTTCCTACCGGCTGGGGGCGCCGGGTATCTGGGTAGGCCTGAGCACCGCGCTGATTCTGATCGGCGCGTCGCTGCTGCTCGTATGGCGCGCGCGCGTGCGAAGCATTCAGAAAGACCAGGCGATGCTGGTATAACCGGTGTTGGCCCGGTAATTCTGCCGCCGAAAACCCGGAGGGCGGATCGTGCTATATACGGGCAGGCCGAAATCTTCGTGGTAGTCGTAGAACTGGTAGCCCGCGTTCCAGCGGAATTTCTCCGACAGGCGGATCGAGAGCCGCGCCAGCGGCGATTGGAAGCTGAGCGGGAACGTCTCCACCGAACTCAGGAGTCCCTGGACCGGATCAATGATGCCCGGCTGAATCGGCGTGCCCCGGCCGTCGCCCGTGTCTTTCGTGATGCTATAGCCCAGATACAGGTCCGCGCGCTTAGCCAGCCCGAAATGCGCGCCCAGGTTCGCCGCGTGAACATTGCTCAGATAAATGGTGGGGGTCTGCTGTAATTGGAACGCGGCGAAGAAAACCAGGCCGGATGCGATGTCGGAATGCAGCTTCATATAACTCGCGTCGATGGAAAACCAGTCTTTCGGCGACCATGAGGCGTTTGCCGTGTAGTTGCGCGAATGCGAGCTGAATTCGGAAAGCGAGAACGGCGCATTGATGTTATAGACCTGGCGGTATTGCCCCGAAACCTGCACCTTGCGCGTGCGGTACTGAACCCGCCCGCCGATAGTGTGATAGTTGTCCTCGCTGATCGGGGTGAACGGCTTGTTGTCACGCCCGATCTCGCCCTCGAGGTTGATCGTGAGCGGCCTGACAGGCTGAACGCGCACGCCCAAAGTGCCGGTGTTCATGTGATTGTTGCGCAGGTACTCGGCGCTCTGAATGCCGGAATCGGGCGGCGACGCGAAGCCTTCGATCGTCGTGATGAGCCGGTCCGAATAATGATACCCGCCATAAATGCCGAGCCACTTGGTCACCCTGAAGTTTAAGTCGGTGGCGTTGGCAACCGTGCGCACCCCAAGGTAGCGGAAGTTCAGGCTGCTGCCGAGGCCGGTCGCATTGTCGAATTCGGTGTAGGTGGAATCGCCGACGGTGCGGAAGTTGTGCACCGAAGTGTTGTTGACGATCGTGAGCCGGTCGGTTGGAAACAGGCTCAGATTGAAATCTCCGGCGGCCGCCGGGCGGTCGGCATTGCCGCTGACCAGGATCTGCCGGCTGGCGGCCGCTCCGAGATTGAGTCCGAGGGCGGCTTCATCCATCGCGAAATCGCGGCGTCCGCCCGTGTAGGTCATGCGTGCGTTTATCGCCCAATACTTGTGCGTCGTAACCAGATCTCCCAGCCAGCCGGGGTTGGAGCCGTGGTAGGGCTCCGAGCGGGTGAACTGCTGGAGCGGCGCCAGTGTGGCGACACCGGTAATGGGCGAATCGTCTTTATAGAAATCCCAGCGCCGCAGTAGCGTAAACTTAAAGCCCGCCAACTCCACGTCCGCCCCAAGCCGGTATTCGTTCCATTCGCGCCGCACGTCCATGAACAACGGGTACTGATTGCCGAGCGCATCGAATTCCTGCACGCTCGAAAGCGCCGGGCCCGTCTGTGTGTTCCGGCTGTAGCCTGCGCGAAACTTGATTTTCGATTGCGGCAGAATCGTCAGGTCGTGATCCTGCAGCCGTCGCCGCGTATCCATCTGGTGCAGCCCGCCCGAGATCGCCACGCCGGGATTGTAGAATTCATCCAGCCGCCACATCAGATCGTAGCGGTACAGGCTGTTCTTCTCCACGCGCAGGTTGGCGGATTGATACGGATCATTGCCGAGCCCCTGCGTGGTCAAAAGAAGGTGATCGAACAATCCGCCGTGGCCGTCCTTGGAATCGACCGTGAGGCTGCTGCCGAGCAGACGGATCCCGTTGCGAAAGTTCACGTCGCTCCGATATTTTCCGAGATCGCCCCCGATCTCGGCGAACCGGTAGCCGGTCTCGAATGAGTCGGTCACATTGTAATTGCCGACGTCCTGCCCCCCGGCTGGACCGGGCTGTTCGGGGGTGGGCGCCACCACCTGCTGCGCTGCAAGCGTGCCGGCCATCGTGAGAATCCAAATAAGTCTTGTCCGCATGGCCGTTACCTCAGGAAGTACAGATCACTGTTGGACCCGTGCACCCGCACGTGGCACGTGGTGCAGTTCTGGTATTTCGGATCGAGCAGGTTGTGGTTGCGCGAGAGCCGCGTCTCGCCATTGTTGCGCGTCCCAAACGTCCCCACCCCGTTGTGGCATTGCAGGCAGAGCGTAAACACTACCGGCCGCCGCAGCAGGCGCGTGTTCACCGAGCCGTGCGGGAAGTGGCAGGTTTCGCATCCCTCCACGCGCACCGGAGGATGCTCGTACACAAAGGGCCCGCGTTTATCGGCATGGCACTTCAGGCAGGGCTCCTCGTTGCCGAGCGCCTGCTCCACCATGCGCGGCCGGTCGGACATGCGCCAGGTCGCCGCGAACGCCCCGTGCGGGTTATGGCAATCGGTGCACTGCATGAAGCCTTCATTCACGCGGTGCTTGGAGGGCATCTCGAACTGGGCCCGCACTCCGCTGTGACATCCGTAACAAAGCTCGCTCTGCTTTTTCGCCAGCAGGTATTTCGGCGTGGCGGCGCTGTGTATGGAGTGGCAGCTGACACACGGCACGCCGTTGAGCGTGTGCTCGGACCGCCGGATATTGGCGCGTGTAAAGTCGCGGCCGTGGCAGGTGAGGCACGTGTCGATCGCCTGTTCCGGGGTCAGCAGAGAAAACGCGCGCGGAATGGTATCGGCGCCTCCGCCCGCGCTCACGTGGTCCCGGCCGCCGCCGTGGCAGCCCTCGCACCCGGTGCGCTGCGGCGGTTCCTTGCCCGAGGCAATGCTTTTAAAGTGCGGATTTTTGTAAAAGCTCTGCCAAATGTCGGCGTGGCAGTCCCGGCAGACCTCATTTCCTATGTACCCGGGAGCCGAAGCGGGAGTCTGCGCCGCCGCCGCGACGACCAGCCAGGCACAAGTCACAAACAGGGTCGCGGTTCCGAGCGCGCGTGCCATATCTTCGCATGATACTGAAGCAGGCCGCGATTCGAATCCCCGCGCGCGAAATTTTACGGGATTTTTGCCGCAAACGTACAATTTCCGGCGCCGCTGTCACCCCCGCAGGGCATCCCGAACCTTCTGGGACAGGGCCGCGGATGAGAAGGGCTTCTCGATGTATTCCATCGTGCTGGTGATTACCCCTTCGCCGGTCACACTGGCGTCCGTGTAACCAGACATAAAGAGTACGCGGATGCCCGGCCGCAACTCGCGGACCTGCTGAGCCAGCTTGAGGCCGTTCATTCCCGGCATCACCACGTCCGTCAGCAGCAGGTGAATGTCTTCCGCACTCTCCGTCGTGATTTGCAGTGCTTCCACGCCGGAACTCGCCGCGATTACCCGGTACCCTCGCCGCCTGAGGATGGCGCACGTGAGGTTTCGCACCTGGTCTTCGTCCTCGACCACCAGAATGGTTTCGCTGACCGGCTCCGCGTCCGCTCCCCGTGCTTCCACCGGGGTGTCCGTCTGCGCGCCGTCGATCGCCGGGAAATAAAGCTTAAAGACCGATCCATGCCCCGGCTCGCTGTAAACGATAATCTCGCCGCCCGCCTGCTTGACGATTCCATATACGATCGAAAGTCCCAGGCCCGTCCCTTTCCCTTTCTCCTTGGTGGTGAAGAACGGTTCGAAAATTTTCGAGCGCACCGCCTCGTCCATGCCCGTTCCGGTATCCGAGACCGCCAGCATTACGTAGGGCCCCGGCTGAATGCCCACATGTTGGCCTGCATAGTCCAGCGTCAGGTCGACATTGGAGGTCTCGAGAATGAGCTTGCCTCCCCGCGGCATCGCGTCTCGCGCGTTTACTGCCAGGTTCATGATCACCTGGTCGATGTGGGATGAGTCCGCCAGGATGGAGCGGATTCCCGGGGCGGTTCGAATCTGCAGCTCGATATCTTCGCCGATCATCCGCCGCAGCATTTTCTCGATCTGCTCGACCACGCGGTTCAGATCGAGGACGCGCGGCAGCGTCACCGTCCGGCGGCTGAACGCGAGCAGTTGGTTCGTGAGTGCCGAAGCGCGTTCGCCGGCCCGCCGCACTTCCATCGCACAGTCGAGCGCTTCCGGACTTTCCTTTACTTCGTCGCGGAGCATCTCGTTGTACCCCAGGATCACCGTCAGCAGGTTATTAAAATCGTGCGCGACCCCGCCGGCCAGCCGGCCCACCGCTTCCATCTTTTGTGACTGGAGCAGCTCGCCTTCCACCTGCTGGCGCCGGCCAATTTCGCGCCGCAGGTCGTCGACCGTCTGGTTCAGTTCCGCGGTGCGGGCCGCTACCCGGTGCTCCAGTTCGTCGTTGATCTGACGGACCCGTTCTTCGGCCGCGCGCCGCTCGTCCACCTCGCGCTCCAGTTTCTGGTTGACCAGCCGTAGTTGCGAAGGACCGGGCAGGCGGACCAGCACCGGAAGCAGCGGAACCAGCATCAACGTGGTAGCGCCGGACGCCAGCGCCGTTACAGCCTTGAGCATGCCTTCCAGCCGGTACACCGGTGTCCAGACCGTCACTGCCTCCAACACGTGTGTCGACCCGCAAGCCAGAATAAAGATGCCGAAGGCGACAAAGATCCCTTTGAATTCAATATCCCGCCGCCTCCGCGTGAAGTAGAACAGCAGAAACGAAATGCAGTAGTAGGCAAGCGCGACTAGAGAATCGGACGCCACGTTCAGCCACAGGACCCCGGGATTCCAGAAGTAGCACATGCCGTGCGGCATAAAATCCGCGGAAAACAAATGACGCAAGAATTCAAACATGCTCATCATCGCCCCTTAAGCCGACCCTCGGATCGGATTGATGGATCAATCATAGTTTTCCGAATCCGAAGTCACAACCCCCTGGTGCGGCGTTCCAGCCCGTTTCGCGGTTACACTGGAAACAGAGTGCACGCGCACGAGCACAATTCGGGGGGCGCCACCGCCCGCGTCCTGCGTTGGTCGGTGGTGGCGACTCTGATCTTCGTCGTGATCGAAGTGGCCGCCGGAATCCGCGCGCACTCCCTCGCCCTGCTCTCCGATGCCGGTCACAATTCCACCGATGCTTTGGCTCTGATCCTGGCGTGGGTGGCCAACTATATCGAGTCCAAGCCGGCCAATGAAATCAAAACTTACGGATATCAGCGGGCCGGAGTGCTTTCCGCGTTCGTCAATGCGCTGACCCTGGTGGCGCTCTCAGTCTGGATCTTCTATGAGAGCGTAGACCGGCTGCGGGACCCCCGGCCCGTCCATCAGGACATCATGATTTCGGTCGCCGCTTTAGGGCTCGTCTTGAATGGCGGAATCATGTGGGCCTTGCGCTCGGCCCGCCGTCACGACCTCAACGTGCGCAGCGCTTTCGTCC
>DATGII010000003.1:0-3143 GCA_035295805.1 Bryobacteraceae bacterium
CAGGGTACCGGAGGTGGGCGTTACCGAAAGCCACGACGCGTTGCCGGCCACCGTAGCGGTCCACACCGATGACATGTCGCCGCCGTTGATCAACCAGACGGTGCGTGAGTCCGAAAAGGCAGTGCCTTGTACGGTCTCGAACTGTGCGGTGTCCTCGCTCAATCGCAAGTACGGGCCGTGATCCCCGGCAAACAGGCTCACCGGGACCATCCTTGAGCCCAGTCCGGTAATGACGTTGAGCATCCCGTTGTGGGGCCCGGGAGCAAGGGCCGCAACCACAGCTGCGACGCTGATCACGCAAACCGAATCGCAGGAGACCACATTGGCGCGCAGCCACGGATATCCCGAGACCACGCTGACGCTCACAGGCGCCAGACTCCCTGGTCCGAGACTTTGCACCAGGATCGATTGCTGGATATTGCCGGCGGAAATCGAGCTCGAAAAATGGATTTCTCCGGGCGAAATCGCCAGAGCCGGATCGCCAGCGAGCACCTGCAGATTGATATTCGCGATTACGCCGAACGCCTTGCCGGTGCGGTCGGTCAGTTGCACGCGCGCACTTTGAGCGCCGGCCCCAAGCCCGGATTGGTTCACCCAAAGTCTTATCAAAGCGGGCGTCGTGCCCTGCGATGGCGTAACCGTCAACCAGGGAGGTGCAGGCGTTCCGGTTACACCGCCATCCACCAGCACACCGAAGCTCACCAGAGATCCGTCGGAGGCGATGACGTTCAGCGTCTCAAGGGGCGGGGGCGGTCCATTGAGTGCGGCGGTGAAACTTACAGTGGATGGGGAGAACTTTAGGGTTGCTGTTTGGCCGGCGCAAGCGGCGACGTAGGCAAGCAAGCCACCCACGAACAGACCACCGCGTATAAGCACAGGTAGCGGCACCTCACTCTAATCGTACTCGTAAGAGTTGGGCTTTAGTCCCACCTGAGCCCAGATACCATCGGTTGTCACCTCCTGCCTTACCTAGTGTGGAGCGAATTTTCACCTGTGGTTTGACGTGCGCGCGCGCGGTTTGCTCTAATCGCCAGATGCCCGCGGTGGAGGTCCTCGCTGTCGCCAACAATCTCATTGAGGCGCTGCGATTTTTCGGACGCGCGCGGGCGGATGCGCAGATTCTCGAACGACCCGGTGTCACCGTGATTCTATGCGGACTGAACTACGCTGCCTTCAACGCCGGGCTCCTTTCAGAGCCCGTCACCGCGGGAGAAGGGGAGCTGGAATTGCGCATCCGTGCCGCCGCGCGGGAGTTCGGTTCGCGGCGATTTCGTTGGAGCTACTGGGTCTGCGACGATTTCTTGAGCCCTCACCTGCGCCGGGTGGCGCCGGCGATTTTCGCCCGTCACGGATTACGGCCGCTCACCGAGGCTCCCGGGATGTTCGCCGATCGCCTTCAAACCCCGCGGCGCGCGCTTCCCACCCTGGATTGCCGGCCGGTCGCCGATGCAGCCACACGAAGCGCGTTCGTGGACCTGATGTCGGCCGCGTTCGACATCCCGCCCTCGGTGAGCGCCTCGATCTACGGAGCGGAGCGAGCCTGGCGCAGCGATTTTCGCGGTTTCGTGGGATACTCTGACGGCAAAGCCGTGACCAGCGCAGCGTCCACCATAACCAGCGGGACAGTCGGGCTATATTCGGTCGCGACCCTGCCCGGATACCGCCGGCGAGGCTTCGCTGAAGCGATCATTCGACGCGTCGCCGAAGAAGCCATCCGCAGCGCTCCCGCCGGCCAGCCGGTGGAAAGCACAGTGCTGCAATCCACCTGGTCGGGATTGTCGCTCTATGAACAGATGGGCTACCGCACGGTGACCAATTTTCACGTCTACATCGCAGATTGACGCGGCGCCAGCGAGATCAGCCCACCAGAAGGTCAGTTAGCTCGCGCACCAGGTTCGAACCGGGTTGGCCCAGCGTGCATTCTCCCAGATCCAGCCAGACATTGCGCCGGGTATTTTGCACAAAAACCGTCTTGTCCACCCGGAAACGCCGCTGCCCGCGATACTCCGCCCAGCGGGTCTGCGCCACGGTTACCAACTCGTCCACCTCGTCCGGCTTCAATTCCTGCGCGAGCGTGATGTGCGGATGAAAACGGTAAGGCTCGTCATATCGCAAGGCGCCGGTGTTGAGCCGATCGTGCAGATCGCGCAGGTCTCCGCTGCCTTGGCCCACACTCACATAGATTACGTCGGTAATCGGAAAGACCACCACGCCGGCTAACTGCAGCTCAAACGGGCGAGATCGGGGCACTAACTCCTGCACCACTTTCCAGGCCGCTTCCGGCGTGGAAGAGATCGGCCGCGGGGGCAGAATCGTAACGTGGGCCCGCAAAAAACAGTTCGGCACCAGTTCCTGACGCAATCGATCGAGAAATCCTGCCAGAGGCTCGGGAATGTAGGCGACCAGCGCGAAGGAATTGATCCGTTCCCTTGCGGGTGGATCTTTAAACATATTTCCTTGACTTCATGGTACCGCTACGGGTGCTGCAGGCGCCGGAGCCGAAGGTTCCGGTACGTACCAACGCGCCTCTTCGAATCCGATGTACTTGTAGACCCACAGCGCGCCCTCAGCGGTCTCGAGCGCGTCACCCACCAACAGCGCGCTCTCCGATTCCCGGCGCGCGAGCCAGGCCGCGTAGGGCGTAGGAGCGTCCATGACATCGGTCTTTTCGTAGTCCTTCGGCTTCAGCGTCGTCACCCCGGAAGTATGCGGCGCGGACCGGAACGGCGCGCGGAGCGCTTCCTTCAAACGATAAACCTGATAGGCGGGCATATCAGCCTTATTGTCGCCTAAAACAATTCGCAATGGAATGTTTGGCTTTTTCGCCCGCCCGCTCGCCCGCCTCCACCCAGCGCTCGGCATTGACGTGCCGCCAGCGCAGGGCTTCGAGCGGCGTGCCCAGCAGGGCCGGCGGCGCGATGCGAAATACGTCCAGAGACGGAGGTACGTGCGGCCGAAACGGGGACATTACCTTCATTGCCCGCACGAACGTCTTGGCCACCAGGCCCGGAGCGGCGGGCAGAACATCGATCGCCAGGGCCCTTTGCGCGCCGAGCTCGGCGGCGGCCCAGAGCGGAAGAGCCGAGAGCAGTCCTCCGTCGGAATAAACTCGGCCGCCGATGCGCACCTGGTCGAAGAGGCCC
>DATGII010000004.1:0-6293 GCA_035295805.1 Bryobacteraceae bacterium
TCTCCATCCCCCACCCGCAAATCCTGTTCCAGGCGCTGGGCGGGGCCCAGGCCCACAGGGCGCTCCGGGCGCCGCCGCCGGACCGGGTGGACCAGGAGGACCGGGCGGCTTTGCCGGAACTCCGGGTGGACCAGCCGGCGCTCCTGGTGCACCGGGTGGCGGCGGACGGGGTCGCGGACTGAACACCGGGCACACTCCGGCTTATTGGATCAAGGTCACCGCGCACTCCGACGGCACATTCACCGTTCTCAACACGCGTAATAATTTCAGCAAGACTTACCAGGGCGGCCGCGCGCAACAATAGCCCCGCTCGCGCTCAGCTCTCGGCCGGGTACGCCCTGACCCCGCGCGACGTCGCTCTGCGAGGTCGTCACGCGAGTGGCAAACTAGAAGGTATGCCGAAACTTTCTCTGAAGGTGAACGGTAAGACTCATACCGTTGACGCCGATCCGGAGTGTCCCCTGCTCTACGTTCTGCGCAACGACCTCGAACAGCATAACCCGCGCTTTGGTTGCGGCCTCGGGCAGTGCGGCGCCTGTACTGTTCTCGTCAACAATCAGCCGGTGCGCTCCTGCGTCTATCCGGTCGCGGCCGCGCACGGTAAGGACATCGTCACGCTCGAAGGCATCGGCACGGGGGAACATCCGCATCCGATCCAAACGGCCCTCATCGAAGAGCAAGCCTTCCAGTGCGGATACTGCCTGAACGGCTGGGTACTTACCGCGAAAGCCCTGCTCGACAAAAATCCGCATCCCACCGACGCGCAGATGGAAGCGGCCTTTGAAAGCCTGGTCTGCCGCTGCGGCAGCCACGTCGGGATCTTCAACGCCGTGCGCAAAGTGGCGGCCGCATCGCCAGCCGCTAAGAGGAGCGCTTAGCCATGACGCCGAACTCCGCTCCCTCCTCCCGGCGTGACTTCATTCGCAACGTCAGCGGCGGACTCCTGGTTGGATTCGCTCTGACCGATTCCGCGCTCCTGCCCCAGGCCGCGGCGGCGGTTCCTGCCACCGAGCTCGACTCCTGGTTGCACATCGGAGCCGATGGCGTCATCAGCGTGTTCACCGGCAAGGTCGAAATCGGCATGGGCGTCCAGACCGCATTGATTCAGGTCCTGGCCGAAGAGCTCGACGTTCCCTTCGAGCGAGTCAATCTGGTGATGGGCGATACCTCCATGACTCCCGATCAGGGCGGAGTCGGCGGCAGCACCACCATCGCGAGCGGAACCAAACCGCTTCGTAACGCCGCGGCCACGGCGCGCCACAAGCTTCTTCAGATGGCTTCGGCGCAGTGGAACGTCCCCATCGAGCAGCTTCGCGTATCGAACGGCACGGTCACCGACGGCACGCGCAATGTGACCTACGCCAGCCTGGTAAATGGCCACGACTTCAACGAGACTCTTACCGTGCAGGGAGCCGGCTCGGACTTGACGGTCACCGGCTCCGGCAAGCCCAAGGATCCGTCGACCTATAGCATCGTCGGCAAAGCGATTCCGCGCATCGACCTGCCGCCGAAGATTCTCGGCACCGCGACCTATGTCACCGACGTCCGGGTGGACGGCATGCTGCACGGCCGCGTGATCCGCCCCGCAGCCATCGGCGCCACGGTGGTCAACGTGGACGATTCGGCTTGCAGCAAGATACCCGGCTTCGTGAAAACCGTGGTGCAAGGCGCATTCGTCGGCGTGGTGGCGGAAAACGAATGGGCCGCGATCCGTGCCGCTCGAAATATCAAGGTCACCTGGAGCCAGGCCTCGGTCGAGCTTCCCGACGACCTTTACTCCTACATGCGATCCGCGCCGGTCAAGGCGACCGCGAAAGGCCAGCCCGTCGGCGACGTCGACGCCGCGCTCGCGAATTCGCCGAAGAAGCTCCAGGCGGCGTACCAGTGGCCGTTCCAGTCGCACGCCACCATGGGCCCAGGCTGCGCCATCGCAGATGTCCGCAAGGAAGGCGTCTCCACCGTGTGGTGCGGGACGCAGAAGCCGCACCCGCTACAGCGCGGTATCGCCGAGTTTCTTCAGGTCCCGCTCGACCGCGTGCGCGTGATCTGGGTCCAGGATGCGGGGTCCTACGGCCGCGCCGGGCACGAAGACACCGCCGCCGATGCCGTCCTGCTTTCGCGGGAGATCGGCAAGCCGGTCCGCGTGCAGTGGATGCGTCAGGACATGACGACGTGGGGCCCCAAAGGCCCAGCAACGGTTTTCGATATGACTGCGGGACTGGGTTCGGACGGATTGATCCACGCGCTCGACTTCGGCACGCGCACGTTCTCCGGCGGCGAGCTTTACTTCCAGGCCAATTCCGCCGGCAACCTGCTCGCGGGACAACTCACGGGCATCCCCAACACCAACGGCGTGGATGAATTTGTGCAATGGGGCGCGGTGACGCCTCCCTACCGCATTCCCAATCTGCGCTCGGTTTCGCACATCATTCCGCCTTTTCTCGCGGCCGGTTCTCCGCTGCGCACGACGCATCTGCGCGACCCCAACGGTCCTTCGGCGACCTTCGCCGCCGAATCGTTCGTGGATGAAGCGGCGCATGCCGCAGGCGTCGATCCGCTGGAATATCGCCTGCGGAGCCTGGACGACGCACGCGCGAAAGCCGTGCTCACCGCCGCCGGCGAGCACGCCAAGTGGGAGCGCCGCGTCGGAACCAGCCCGAAGTTCGCCTCCGGACGCGGCGTCGCGCTGGCGCTTCGGAATGGCACTTACGTCGCAACGGTGGCCGAAGTCGATGTCGATCGCGCGACCGGCAAAGTGCGCGTGAAGCGTCTGGTGTGCGCGCACGACTGCGGCCTGATCGTGAATCCGAGCGCGCTGCGCTCCACCATATCGGCGAACCTGGTGCAGGCCACCGGCCGCGCCCTCAAGGAAGAGGTCAGGTTCGATAAGACTCGCGTCACCAGCGCCGACTGGACCTCCTACCCCGTAGTCCGCGCTTCCGACGTTCCCGCGGTCGAGATCGTCTTGATCAACCGCCCCGACGTTGCTTCCTCAGGCGCCGGCGAGCCATCCTCGCGCGGCGTGGCGGCGGCCATCAACAACGCGGTCTTCGACGCGATCGGCGTAAGGATCCGCACTGCTCCACTTACCCCGGAGCGAGTGAAAGCCGCGCTCGCCTAAGCCGCTATTTCACATACCGCGCCGTTCCGTGCGACCAGGGATCGTAGGTCGCCGTGAACCGGATGCGGTCCGACGTCGTTGGATGCGTGAAGGCCCAGAAGACGATGAACGGGTTGGGATCCGGCTCGTCGAGCGAAATCTCTCCCATCACTTGAAACCCATGGATGGTGACGGCCCGATCGTCCGGAACCATATCGTGTAGAATTTCGATGCCGTACATGTCGGCCTGATGTTCCTGCCGCCGGCTGTAGCCGTTGACGATCGGCTCGCTCAGAAAACTAAAGATCGTAAAAAGCAGAAGCAGCGCCGGTGCGGACGCAAGATCGCCCGCTTCGCGAACACCCCACCCTGTGCCCCAGCGGCGCAGCATCCCATGAATCGCATGAAAGCCGGCATAGAGGAGCAGCAGCGTGAAGAGCGCGCCGGCGATCATGCCGTCCCGGATGTGACCGAGCACATAATGTCCCAACTCGTGGCCGAAAACCGACAGAATCTCGGGCCGCGTCAGCTTCGCGATGGTCGTGTCCCACACCACGATGCGCTTCGATGCTCCGAATCCGCTGACGTAGGCATTGAGCGAGTTCACCTTGTCGCTGGCCTGCATCTCGAACATCCGCTCCGGCGGGATCTCGAGACCGGCGCGCGCCACGAGCTTTTCCATGTCCTGGACCAGTGCCGGATGCTTCACCGCCAGCGGTTCAAATTTGTAGAACAGCGGCTCGATGAGGTACGGTTCCACCACCATGGCGCCCGCCAGCAGCGGCAGTCCCGCGAGCCAGAAATACAGCCACCAGCGGCGCGGGCTGCGCCGGATGATGACATAAAGAATCGTCGCCAGCACCGTCGCGACCACGGCCGTGATCAGTTCGGCCTTAGCCCAATCCCAGAGCCACGCCGGCCAGCTTTCGATCGACTGGTTGAACTTGACCTCGACCGTTTGCGCCGTAATGCCGATCGGCAGGTTCAGGACATCGTTCACCAAAAGCAGCGCCGGCACGAATAGCGCGGTCTGGATTAAGCGCCGCCGCGACACGCGCTCCGCCCAATCGCGCAGTTTTCCCGCGAGGCCCGTTGCCAGGATCGCAATCAGAACCGCGATGGCCAGGAACGCTCCGAGAAAATGCAGCCAGTAGAGCGCGTGCGAATACCGGATCGCGAGCGCGAGCTGATCGGGCGGGAGCGTGTACTGTGCGTTCGCAACCGGCACGGGTTCGGCCGCTAGTGCTGGCTGAGGCTCAGCAGGTTCTCGTCCGGATCCTTGAACCAGGCCACGCGCGCCGCGTCCCCCGGTGCGGTCCAGATTCCGTTCGCATCCTGATCTTGCAGGAATGAGTAGTGTTCAAACTTGACGCCGGCCTTGGCGAGTTCCGCCACTTTGGCCTCGATGTCTGAGACCTCCCAGCCCAACACGGTGTACGGCGCCTTGACGGTTTCACGCACCGGCGTCACGCGCAACATGTTGCCGGCCGCATCAAACACCAGCGCGAACGGATCTTCGCTCACCAGCGTCAGGCCCAGCGTGTCGCGAAAAAAAGCCCGAGCCCGGTCCACATTGGTCGTCGCCACCAGGGCGACAATCTTCGACGACCCCAACCCTGCCGAGGAAGTAGACATGAGCCCAGTATCGTCCATTTCGGCGACGCCGTCCCCTCCTGTTACAATGGCTCTTCCCCGAATGGAACATCTCCGAGCGCTGATCCGCGAAATCCCCGATTTTCCCAAGCCCGGCATCAATTTTTACGACATCACCACGCTGCTCAAGGACGCCCAAGGCTTCAAAGGCGTCATCGATTCTTTCGCCCAGCACTACCGGTCGACCGCGATCGACGTGGTGCTCGGCATCGAAGCGCGCGGCTTCATCATCGCACCCGCGGTCGCCTATGCCCTGGGCTATGGCTTTATCCCTGTTCGCAAGGAGAAAAAGCTTCCGGCCGAGCGCGAGCGCGTCGAGTACGCGCTCGAATACGGCACCGACGTGCTCGAGATTCACAAGGACGCGATCTCGTCGGGCCAGCGGGTCCTCATCATTGACGACGTCCTGGCAACCGGCGGCACCGCGGCCGCTGTCGCGCGACTGGTGGAAACCCTGGGCGGCAAAGTCGTCGGCCTCGGCTTTATCCTGGAGCTCGATTTCCTTAAGGGACGCGACAAGCTGAACGGCTACCAAGCCTACTCGCTCCTGCATTACTAATGTCCCGCCGCGTCCGGGTCCGCTCACTGGCGAAGATCAATCTCGACCTGCGTGTCCTCCACAAACGCCCGGACGGCTTCCACGAACTGCGTACCATCTTCCAGACCGTCTCGCTGGCCGACTCTTTGGACATCGAATACGCCCCTGGCCGCACCCAAATCAATCTCAATTCTAACTTGAATATTTCCGACAATATTGTTGTAAAAGCAGCACATAGCGTCCTGCGAGCCACCCGATCAAGCGGACGGATTGGGTTCGTTTTGCGAAAATCGATCCCGCTCGGCGCCGGCTTGGGAGGAGGCTCGTCAAATGCGGCCGCAGTGCTCTTAGCCCTCCCTCCGATGATCGGCAAGCCGCTATCGCCGGGAAAACTGCTGGAGCTCGCCGAAGAGCTCGGCAGCGACGTCCCGTTCTTCCTGCTGGGCGGTACGGCTGCAGGATTCGGACGCGGCACCGAGCTATACCCGCTGGCCGATCTGCCCGGCCGTCCGGCCCTGCTGGTCACGCCCGGAATCCATTGCTCCACCCCGGATGCCTACCAGGCTTTGGCGCGGATGCCGGCCGGCCAAGGCTTCCGCCCACCGCGCGATTTCGAACTGATCGCCTGGCAGGCCTCCGACGCCTATACAAATGATTTCGAAACAGTTGTTTTCAGGCAACATCCTCAACTAAAATCGATCAAGAGGAAGCTGCTACAGCTTGGGGCTCGGCCGGCGCTGATGTCCGGGAGCGGATCCACCGTATTCGGGATTTTTGAGGACCGCCCGGCGCGCGATCGCGCCGCGGTTTGGTTCCGAAGAGATCTCAGCGGCGAAAAGGTTCACTGTGTCACTATGGTGAGCCGCCGCCGTTATCGCGCGCTGTGGCGGAGACAGCTTCAGGAATTCGTGGATAGCACTGTATGGCCGCTCCCAGACCGGTACGCCAAATGAGATTCGAACGGATGAAGATCTTCACGGGCAACGCCAACCCGGCGTTGGC
>DATGII010000005.1:0-20119 GCA_035295805.1 Bryobacteraceae bacterium
AAGGAGGCGTGGCGTCGGCCTTCGGACGCTCCGGGGCCGGCGGCGCCGGAGGCTGCGTGGGTTGCGGCGGCGGAGGAGCAGGGACGGCCGGCGTTCGCGGCTCGGCGGGCGGAGCTCCATTGCTGCCGTAGAGTTCGCGAATTCCGGCAATGTCGTCATCCGACAAGCCCGTCAGTAGCCGGTAATACGGATACATCACCGAGCCGGGGCGGTCCGTATGACCCAGACCGAGCGCATGTCCGGCTTCGTGCAACGCCACGGAGAAAAGGTCGATGCCGCCGCCAATCGCCCAGTTCTCATCTGCATCCAGATGCATGTCGCCGGCAATGGGCTCGCGGTTGGGCGGCTGCGGATAAAAGGTGTGAGCGAGCATCCTACCCCTTCCGTCGAAAGGGTACGAATCGCCATGGAGGCCGCGAGCAAACAGAATCGTGATCGTGCGGTCCGCCACCACGTCATCGGTCGCGGAGAAATCCAGATTCGTATAACGCTCCCACTCACTCAACGCGCGAGCGACTTCATTGCGCTCCGCATTTTGCTCAATCTTGGGCGTGAGTGACTGAAACGCGTAATGCAGGTCCACCCGGCCGTCCCCGCTTCTGGCCCAACCGGGGCTCACCTCCACGTAGGGTCCGACCAGGCCCGCCTCGGTCAGCGGTCCGGCGCAGCCGATCACCCGCTGGCCGCCCAGCAAATCGGGCGAAGCAGGGAGGATGTAGGCGACTTCATCCAACCCGGCAAGACTCCGCAGGCGGCGCGGCGACGCGAGTACGAGCAGATGATTGGGGAGCAGATCCTGGTGGGGAAGAACAGAAAAACCGTGGCGGCCCACGATCTCCCGCGCCGCGGCGGCGGGAACGTCGGAATGAAAGATGACCAGGTAAACCGTCTGGCGGGAGCGAGCCAGCTCGGGGCTGATCTTATCACCCGCGGCGAGCGGGCCGGCCCAGGTGATATCCAGGCCGGAGAGATCGGGAGGCCCGGCGGATGAGACCATCAAGGCCGAATCCGGAACCGGACCGAGCACGCGCATTCCGCGTCGCGCCAGTTCGGCGCGCAATTCCGGCCCCGGAGCGCCGGCGAACTGGAGTAGAAAATGATGCCCGAGCGCCGCAACCCGCGGCGTGGACACATCGATCGTGCGGGATTTCAGCCTGATAGAAGGATCCGCCGGCGCCAGCGCTGCGCAGCACAGCATCCCGGCGATCACTGCAACAAATCGCACCGCAGCCCTCAGACCATCATTCGGCTCCGCGCGGGAATATCTTTATGGATGACGCCGCTAGGCGGCCAGGATTTTTCGCAGCATTTCCAGCAAGGCCCGGGCGGAATAGGGCTTCTGCAGAAACCCGGCCAGTCCCTTGCCCGCGAAACGCTGAATCGCTTCGACTTCGTTGTAGCCGCTCGACAGAATCACCGGAATCGCCGGAGCAACCGCCCGCAACTCCCGCAGCGTCGCCTCCCCGCTCAAAACCGGCATTGTCATATCGAGAAGGATGGCACGAACCACGTGGGCGTGTTCGCGAAATACGTCGACGGCCTCCCGCCCATTGACCGCCGTCAAAACCTCGTAGCCGGCCTTGCGCAACACCGAAGCCGCGGTGCGCAGCACGATCTCTTCGTCGTCGACCACCAGAATGACGCCCGAGGAAGCGGGCAACTCCGCCTCGCGGCCCTGCGCCTCAGCCCGCGCGGCTCCCTCAAACACGGGAAAGAGCAGTTTGAACGTCGTGCCTTTGCCCGGCGTGCTATAGATCTTGATGGCGCCGCGATGGCCGCGGATAATGCCTAATACCGCCGATAAACCAAGACCCCGGCCCGTGAATTTCGTGGTGAAGAACGGGTCGAAGATGCGGGCCTGCACTTCCGGCGTCATTCCGACGCCGCTATCGTGCACCTCCACCGCTATGTATTCGCCCGGGCGAATTTGTTCGCTCGCCAGGATCTGCCGGATGTAGTTGTCATCGATGCTCTGGCTCTTGGTCGTGACCAGTACGGTTCCGTCGGTCGCCTCCGGAATCGCCTCGGCTCCATTGATCACTAGATTCATGAGCACCTGCTGCATTTGCGCACTATCAGCCTGGATCAGCGGAAGACCGCGATCCAGGTCCAAGCGAAGCTGCACGTGCTTGGGCAGGGTGGTCCGCAGAAGGCCTGCCAGCTCTTCGATCAGAGCCGACAGATTAACGGGTTCGACCAGATACCGGCCTTTGCCGGCGTAAGCGAGAAGCTGGCGCGTGAGGTTGGCCGCCTTTTCAGCGCCTTCGAGCACGTTGACCAGCAAGTCGCGGTTCGGGTCCTTGGGCGCCATCGATTCGAGCATGAGGCTGGCGTTGCCCATGACACCGGTCAGCAGGTTGTTGAAATCGTGCGCCACACCCCCGGCGAGCACGCCGATGCTTTCGAGCTTCTGGGTGTGGCGCATCTGATCCTCCATGCGCCTGCGCTCGGTAATGTCGCGGATAATCTCGAGAAAGCCATTCGGTTGGCCGGCCGTATCGCGGCGCACCGCCCATCGGCTGGCGACGATCAGGCGCGTTCCGGCTTTGCTGACGTGTTCCAGTTCGCCTTGCCAGCCGCCGCTAGTCAGCAGCTTGCGCTGCACTTCTTCCAGCGGCTCCGAAAATTTCGTCTGCAGCAGGCGGTGCGAGATCCGGCCCAGGGCCTCTTCGCGGGTCCAGCCGTACAATTCCTCGGCGCCCCGGTTCCAGAATTCGATGGTGCCGTCGAGCCGCAGCGAGAGAATCGCGTCATGGGCCAGGTCGAGCAGCTCCGCGCGTTCCCGTAAGTGCTCTTCGAATTGCTTGTGCGCGGTGATATCGCGGTAATTGACGACGACTCCGGAAACATCGGGATCGCTCAGCAGATTGCGGGCGTTCGATTCGACCCAGCGCCAGGAGCCATCGGCATGCCGTGCGCGAAATTCGAGTCCGGTAAACGAACCGGCTTGGGGAAGAATCGCGGCAAGCGTCCGCCGCACGTTCTCCCGGTCCTCCTGGTGAATCAATTCGAAAGGGTCCCGGCCCTGCCACTCATCCCTGCCGTGCCCCAGCACGGGCGGCCCGCTCAGGATGATTTTGCCGGCACAATCCAGCAGCAGAAGCCCTTCGGAGCTGTACTCCACCAGGGCCTTGAACAGACGCTCACTTTTCTGCAGCATCTCCTGCGCGCGCCGCTCCGCAGTGACATCGCGGAAATTTACGACGAGTGCGCCCACGCTCGGATCATCGAACAGATTGGTGCCGGTGAGTTGCATCCAGTGCCAGGAGCCGTCGCCGTGCCGGGCGCGCACCGTCGCGGCACGGGTCCGCCGAAACTCGGCAAGCAGTTCCGCGAACGCCTCGCGCACCATGGCCAGGTCTTCGGGGTGGATCAGCTCGAAAGCGACTTTTCCGGCGAGTTCTCCGGGCGGGAAGCCGAAGACCGCGACGGAGCTTTCGCTCAAATAGGTGATAATGCCCCGCCGGTCGAGCAGGACAATCGCTTCTCCGCTGTGCTCCACCAGGGCGCGAAAGCGGGCTTCGGCGCGTTCCAGCGAAGCTTCGGCCGCCCGCTGCGACTGCCGAATGCGGGCCGCCGCGAGCTCTCGCTCAATCGTCGGGGCCAGCTGATCCAGCTGATGCTTTCGGACGAAGCCATGCGCGCCCAAACGGAACAGGTCGATCGAGCGCTCGTCGGCGGCGGTCGCCGACACCACGATGAACGGCACGTCGGCGCCGGATCTCTTCAGGATGCTCAGGACTTCGAAGGCATTCGTTCCGTCCAAGCGCAAATCGGAGAGCACCACGTCGGGCAACGAACGCTGCAGGTAAGATTCGAAGGCCGCCAGTGTTTCCAGCCGCTCGAGCTTCACATTGTAACCGGCGCGCTGCAGCGACACGTCGATTCCCTGTGCATCGGAAGCACTGTCATCCATCAGGATGACTTCAAACTTCGCCGCCATGATTTAACGAAAGACCACGGGCATGAGGATTGTAGAAGCTGTCATCAGCGATCGCGAAGAGAGAACACGGGTACCATCGGGCCTCAATTTATAATATGCCAGCTTAGCCGCTAACCGCCCGGCATCGGGCTGAATCCCCGCAGGGTTATCGGCTGCTCCGGTCACCGCAACGTAAAGAACGGCACATCCGGATCGAGGTGGAGGCGCGCCTTTATTTACGCCGGCAGCTTGAGCGCCAGCTTGACTTCGGAATTCGCGACAGGTAGTTTGACATTCATGAAGAGGCGCATTCTGGTGATCGCAGCCGTTTTGTGCGCAGCGGGTGGGGCGCAGCCGGCAAAGAAATGGACGCCGCCCCGTACGCCGGACGGCCATCCCGACCTGCAAGGCATCTGGTCGAACGCCACCGTCACACCGCTCGAGCGCCCTTCCGAACTGGCCGGCAAGGCCGTGCTCAGCGACCGGGAAGCCGAGGAATTTGCGGCGAAGACGGTGCAAAGCAATAATGTCGACGTCCGCAACGCCAAGGGGACGGAGGCGGACGTGGCGCGCGCGTACAACGAATTCTGGTATGACCGGGGCACCAAAACGATCAAGACGCATCGCACGTCGCTGATTGTGGATCCGCCGGATGGGCACATTCCTGCTCTGACGCCAGACGCGCAGAGGCGGGTAGCCGAGCGCGATGCGCGGCGGCAGCGCCTCGCCGAGGGCCCGGAAGACCGCAGCCTGGCGGAACGCTGCCTGAACTGGCGGACCGCCGGCCCCCCGATGATCCCGAGCGGGTACAACAACAACTACCAGATCGTGCAGACGCCGGATACAGTCGTGATCTTCAATGAGATGATTCACGATGCGCGCATCATTCCCATGGACGGCCGCCCGCACGTTTCGGCGGGCATCCGGCAGTGGCTGGGCGATTCGCGCGGCCATTGGGAAGGCGACACGCTGGTAATCGAAACCACCAATTTCACCGACAAGACGGCATTCCTGGGCGCCAGCGAACACATGCGCCTCACGGAACGCTTCACGCGGGTGGATGCCGACACGCTGCTCTACGAATTCACGGTCAACGATCCCGAAGCGTTCACGAAGCCCTGGACCGCGCAGATTCCGAGCACGCGCAGCGACGGCGCGATCTACGAATATGCCTGCCACGAGGGCAATTACGGCATGTTCGGGATCCTCTCGTCGGCACGCGCCGAGGAAAAGAAGTAGCTCCTGCAGTCTCGATGCCCGCCGGCTGGTAGTGTGTCAATCTAGAAGCATGCGCATCGCCGCTCTCGCAGTCTTACTTTGCGTATCCGGATGGACGCAGGCCCCGAAGAAGTGGACACCACCGCGCGCCCCGGACGGCCATCCCGACCTGCAAGGCATCTGGTCGAACGCCACTGTCACTCCGTTGGAGCGGCCCCCCCAATTCGCCGGCAAAGCCGTGCTCAGCGAGGAAGAAGCCTCCGAGTTCGCCAAGGAAGTGGTGCAGCGGAATAATACGGACCGCCGCGCGAGAGGAACCGAGGGAGACGTCGCGCTTGCATATAACGATTTCTGGTACGACCGCGGCACCAAGGCGATTAAAACCCATCGCACGTCGCTGATCATCGATCCGCCCGAGGGCCGCATCCCGCCCCGCACCGAGGAGGCTCAGCGGCGGATGGCCGCGCGTGCCGAACACCGCCGCCAGCACCCGGCCGACGGTCCCGAAGACCGCAGTCTCGCGGAACGCTGCCTCAACTGGGCGACTGCCGGACCGCCAATGCTGCCGAGCTTTTATAACAACAACTACCAGATCATGCAGACGCCCGACACCGTGGTCATCTTAAACGAGATGATTCACGACGCGCGGATTATCCCGCTGGACGGCCGTCCGCACGTGCCTGGGAACATCCGGCAGTGGCTGGGCGATTCGCGCGGCCATTGGGAAGGCGACACGCTGGTCATCGAAACCACCAATTTCACGGATAAGACGGCTTTTCAGGGATCTAGCGAAAACATGCGTCTGGTCGAGCGCTTCACCCGCATCGACGCCGACACATTGCTCTATGAGTTCACTGTCGATGATCCGGCAGCATTCACCAAGCCCTGGACCGCGCAGATCCCCAGCGTCCGCAGCGACGGCGCCATCTACGAATACGCTTGCCACGAAGGCAATTACGCCATGACCGGAATGCTTTCCTCGGCGCGCGCGGAAGAAAAGTAACGCGGGCGATCGTGTCGCCGGCGTGCCCGAACCGCATCGATCGTTGTATAATCCGCCCATGTTGAACAAGTTGCGAATCGTTCGCCGGACGTTTCTCGGCCTGGGCGGCGCGGCTGCGCTGGGGTTTGCGCCGCAGGTCTCCGCTGCTTCCGATATCAAAGTGGAAAAGGACGTCGTGACCGGCAAAGGCGGAGACACTGATCTGCATTGCGACATTTACCGGCCGCCCGCGGGAACCGAAAAACGCATGGCGCTGGTTCACTTTCACGGTGGAGGCTTTGCGCGCGGAAGCAAGGAGACGCTGGCCGCCCAAGTGATGCCGATCACGGCCCGCGGTTATTTGTCCATCGCGGCCCAATATCGCCTCAGCGGCGTGGCCAAGTGGCCTGCGCAAATCGAAGACGCCAAGGCCCATATCCGCTGGGTGCGGGAGCACGCCGCTTCGTTAAACATCGATCCGAAGCGGATCGCGGTGGTGGGCCATTCGGCCGGAGGCCACATTGCCCTCTTCACCGCCGGCCAGGCCGACGCGGAGCTAGCCGCGTGCGTCGCCTTCTACCCGCAGACCGACGTGAAGAACATCGCCGGGGCATTGATGCCGGCGGGAAGCACCGAATCCGCGATCCAGGAGGCCAGCCCCTTGGCACATATCCGGTCGGGCTACCCGCCCACGGTGATTTTCCACGGCTTGTCGGATGTGACCATCCCTCCGGAGAACAGTCAGCGCTTGTTGCAGGCCTTGCGCGATGCCAAGGTTCCCTCCGAGCTGCACACATTCTCGGGTGTTCCGCACGAATTTGACCAGCATCCGGAATTTGCCGAAGCCTGCGCGGTACTCACGGATTTCTTTCTGGATCGCGAGATTCTGCACCCGCGGACCTATCCGCCGTTCGCTCCCGGGCGCAGGCCCGCATAGTGGGGCAGTGGGGCGGCTATTTTTTCTGCCGCTCTTCCAGCATGGCTTTCAGACTGGAGATTTCGCGCCGCAGCCGCCGCTCGCGGCCGACCATCATCAGCACGTAGACCGTCAGGATGATCCACGCCGCGGCAAAGCCATAGCTCAGAAACTGGAAATTGCGCTGCAGCCGTTGGTATTCCCGCACAATGTCTTCCGGCGAGACTTGGGCGAACAGTAGCGGCAATCGCGAGATAAGATGCATATTCTGTCCAATCAGAGGGCGTGCGCCATGCGGCGGACGTAATCGATTTCGCGCTGCGTCTCTTCATGGCCCAACCGCACCAGCATGATGACGATGCCGAGCATCAGCAGCGCGATCCAGTTCCACAGCAACACCATCGTCCAGTCGGGAGGGAAGCTGCCGTTCGAGGAAAGGAATACCGGGCCGGGATGCTGCGTCCGGAACAGGCGGATCGAGAAGTAAACGATGGGCACATCGAGGAACGCGAAGATCGAAAAGACCGCGGCGAAGGTGGCGCGCTGCGTCGGCTCTTCAATGGCGTGGCGCAGCATGAGATAACCCGCGTAAAGCAGCCAGCAGACCAGCGCCGAGGTCAGACGCACATCCCAGGTCCACCAGATGCCCCAGATCACGTGGCCCCAGATCGAGCCGGTCACCAGGTTAATGGCCAGAAAGGCCAAGCCGACTTCCGTGGCGGCCACCGCGATGGCGTCGTATTTGAAATCTTTCTTCATGAGGAACAGGATGCTCGATACCAGGGCCGTGCCCGCGGCGACCATCGCGGTCCAGGCAGCCGGCACGTGAAAGAAGATGATTTTGAAAATCGCGCCTTGCGCCGCTTCCGGCGGAAAACTGGCGATTTTGTAGACGTCGCGCGCCAGCAGCAGAATCGCCACCACGCCCATTCCGTAAAGAATTTTGTCTCGCATGCGTCACCTCACCCCACAAGAACGGTTTCGACCAGTGTCAATGCCGCCGCCGTGTATAAGACGTCGAACCCGGTCAAAACCTTCAGCCAAGTCACCGAATCACCCCAGATCGACGTGCCCGCCGCGAGTTGCGCGGTAAGCACCATGGCTCCCATCAGCGCCGGAACCAGCATCGGATAAGTCAACATCGGCAGCATCACTTCCCGCAGCCGGATATTGACAGTCAGCGCGCTGAACACGGTTCCGATCACGGTCAGCGCCCACGTGCCGAGCGCCAACACAACGACCATCTGCCCGAACGGAAACCACACATTATAGAGAATCCCGAATACGGGGAGCGACACCAGCTCCACGGCCATCACCAGCACATAGCTGGCCAGCGCTTTGCCTAGAAATAAACACGCGCCCGATACCGGCGCCGCCACCAGCGCATCCAGGCAATCGTTCGGTAATTCGCGCGCAAAGCTGCGGTTCAACACCAGCGTGCCGGCGAACGCGAAGACCAGCCAAAGCAGGCCGCCCACGATCATGCGCGTCGAAGGATCGTCCAAATCGAACGCGAAATTGAACAGCACCAGGATCACGACGGCGAACGCCAGCGATGCATTGACCGCTTCCTTGGTGCGCAGTTCGGCACGGAGATCCTTGGCCATGATTACGAAGACCAGGCGCGTGAACGAAGAGCGCCTGCGTCCGGCTGTCGCGCCCTTGCGGACGCCGGCAGAAACGTCGTTGGCGGCTGTCATCAGCCTTCTCCGTACCGCGCGTACACCCAGCCGGGGTCGGCCACCATCTCGGCCGTGCACGCGCCATGAAACGCCACCTGGCCGCGGTTGAGCATGGCCACGTGCGACGAAAGCTCCAGCGCCTCACGCAGTTGGTGCGTCGACATGATCACGGTCTTGCCATTTGCCAGGGCTTCGCGCAGGAGCCGTTGCAGCACCGCGATGGCGCGATCATCGAGCGCCGTGAACGGTTCGTCCAGCAGCAAAACCGAGGGCTCGTGCAGAAACGCGCGCGCCACCGCCAGCCGCTGCCGCATGCCCCGGGAAAATTCGCGCACCAAGCCGTCGCGCACGCGCTCGAGGCCCGTCTGTTCCAGCCAATCCAACGCCGCCCGCTTGGGATCGGCCAAGCCATAGAGCCGCGCGTAGAGCATCAGGTTCTCGAACGCGGAAAGCTCGTCATACACCGCGATGCCGTGCCCGATCACACCGATGTGCTGGCGCGTTTCGGTCTCGCGCGGCTCCTTGCCGAAAATCCGGATGGCGCCCTTGCCGGGTTTGGAAAAGCCGGCGATGGTGCGCAGCAGCGTGGTCTTGCCTGCTCCGTTCCGCCCGATCAGCGCCAGGCAGGCGCCGGAGTCAACCTCCAGCCGCACGTCGCGCAAGGCCGGATAGTCGCCATAAAACTTCCAGACGCCGTCAACGGTGACCGCTGTCATGGGACTCCTTGGCGGACGGAGTTCGATAAAGGAGGACAAATCCGAGAGCAAGGATGCCGAATGCCAGCCCCAAAATCGGCCCCACTTTGGTGTACAGCCGCGGCATCATCTCCTGGATTTGCGGCGCCCCATCCTGACTGCCCGATCCGGAATCGCCGCCGGCTTCAGCCGCCGAAGGCTGTGCGGTGCCGCTTAACGAAATCTTGTACGAGCTATCCTTCAGCCCGTAGATGTGGGCCTCGGTGCGCGGCTCCACGCCCATGTCGTTGAGGTTGTCGCCGGTCAGCGTCACGCCTTTAGGCACGATCAGGTACGTGCTGTCATCGCTGGTGGCAACCTTGCCGGAAAACGTTTCGCCCTCTTTATACGCCGCCGAATAGCTCAGGTCGAACCGCGTCTCACCCGGCCGCACCGCGAAATTCACTTTGTAAATGTCGGGCTTGTTGGTCTTGATCGGCGCTTCCTGCAGCGGCATGCTGCCGGGGGCGGTCGCGTCGATCCGCACCTTCCCTGCAGCGCTCGGCGGCAGATAAAAGTGCAGCGTGCCTTCGGCCGGATCGTTCCACGTCAGCTTGCCATCATTGGTAAACAGGTACGCTTCGCTGATCTTCATCGCGTCCGGCATCGGATCGAAGAAGATCATGTGCTTGGAAACCTTCGCGGGCCCCTTCTCCTTGGAAGCGTTGTAGACCTCGAGCGTCAGACCTTCACTCGGCGTGCCCGGCGGAACTACTTTTGTGTACGTGACGCCATCCAGGATCGCGCGCACCAGGGTCGGCCCCTGCGCCGAAGTCTCTGCGTTGAGGGTGAACTTGCCTTGCGCGTCGGTTTTGCCCTGCCCGGCATCCTCAGGCCCGGCCGCGCCCATCCGCATCAGAATCACCGGGACATTGGCCTGCGGCTGGCCGGTCGTCCCGTTGAGCACCATTCCGCTGATCGCGCCCCAAGCCGGAGCGCTCGCCAGCGCCAATGCAAAAATCCACTTCATGCCTGCGCCACCTTCATCGGCTTGCCGCACTCGCCGCAAAACTTCAGCTCGCGATCGAACTTCGCGCCGCAGGAAGGGCATACCAGCCCGGCCGGCTTCGCCGGTTTCGGCGCGGGCGCGGGCGGCGCAACGGCCCCGTTCATGCCCAGCTGCAGCTTGAGCCGGTCCACTTCCGCCAGCACGCCCGCCAATTCTTTCTGCAGGTCGCGCTTGGTGTTCTGGTAATCCTCGTCCGAGAGCTTGCCCACCCGGTATTCAAACTGCAAATCGCGGAGATTTTCGTAAATGGCGGCCTTGCGGTCGTCCAGGTGCTGAAAGGGCGATTCCGGCTCGGGCTGCGGCAGATCCTTCGCCCGAATTCCCAAAACGAAAACGATGACCGCGATTGCGACGGCGCAGGTAATTGCGATGGTCATTCCAACTTCGCCAGATCCTTTTCAATCTGGTCTTTGTACTTCTCGAGCGCCGGATCGTCCAGTTCCATCGGCGCGACTTCGGCCAGCGGCTGCGCCTTCCGGTACTTCTTCAAGAATGCCCAGATGACCAGCAGGCCGACTCCGATCGCCGCATAGGGAATGATCCAGCCGAAGGCGCTCGGCGGGGCCAGGTAAATTCCGGGACCGTTATCGCGGATGAACGACTGGATGATCTGGTCGTCCGTCATGCTGACCGCCTGCATCTTGGCGATCTTTTCTTTGGCGGGCTTGGAGAAACTGCACTCCAGCATGCTGCAAGTGGCTACCGAGTCCTTGCAGCCGCACTGGCACTGCAGCCGCTGTCCCACGCGGCGTACATCAGTGCTCGGTTTTTCGGCGGCGGTCTGCGCGTCGCCCCCAAGCGACGCCGCCACCGCCACGATCAAAACTAGAAGACTATTTCTCAACCGGTGCATGTGCTTTGGTAATCCCGACCACTTCGGTGCGGGCGTATTGCATCTTCACTTTGCTCGGCACCAGGCAGATCAGCGTGCCCCCGATCAGCACCAGGCCGCCCATCCAGATCCACGAGACGAGCGGGAACACGTACGCCTGAATCACCGCCCTCTTGTTGTCGTCCGACATGCCGGCGAAATTCAGATAGAGATCTTCGTTGGGCCTCTGCCGGATGCCGATCTGCGATGTGCTCTCCTTGCTGGCAACGTAGAAGCGCCGCTCGGGCTCGAGAAATCCCAGTTGCGATCCGTTCTTGGTCACCTGCAGAGTGGCGCGATGCCAAGCGTAGTTCTCATTCTCACCCTGCTGCAAGTTGACCATCTTCAGATCGTAGTTTCCCACCCGGACGTGGTCGCCGTTATTCAGTTCCTTGACTTCGCTCTGGTTGAACGCATGCCCGGTGAAGCCGATGAACATCAGGACGATGCCCATGTGCACCAGGTACCCGCCGTAGCGCCGCGTGTTGCGATGCGTCAGTTCGACCATGGCGCGCAGCAGGTTCATATTGTTCTTCGCCGCGATTGACCTCCCGCCCTTGTAAAATTCCATCAACACCGTAAGCGCCACGAACAGGCAGAAGCCAAATGAGATCAGGGCGTAAAAACTCCGCATGCCCGCGGCGATCAACCCGACGATCAGCAGCAGCGACACGAGGCCCGGCCACTGGAAGTTCCGCCGCAGGCTGTCCACCGAAGTGCGCCGCCACGAGAACAGCGGCCCGACACCGGTTAGGAACAACAGGAACAGCCCGATCGGCACCATGAGCCGGTTGTACCAATCGGCATCGAGCGAAATCTTGTCGCCGGTTGCGTATTCGGAGATCACCGGGAACAGCGTGCCCCACAACACCGCGAAGCAGCTCGCGAGCAGGATCAGGTTATTAAAGAGGAAGCTCGATTCACGAGACGCCACGCTCTCCAGCTGCGATTCGCTCTTCAGGTAATCGAGCCGGTCGAGGATCAGATAAATCGTCGCCGCAATGCCGACGGCCAGGAAGCTGACGAAATACTTGCCGATTTCCGAGCGCGCGAACGCGTGCACCGATTGCACCACGCCCGAGCGCGTCAAAAACGTGCCTAGAATCGCCAGGAAGAAGGTGGAAGAGACCAGAACCATGTTCCAGACCTTCATCATGCCCTTCTTCTCCTGCATCATCACGGAGTGCAGAAAAGCCGTGCCGCTCAGCCACGGAAGCAACGAAGCGTTTTCCACCGGATCCCAGCCCCAGTAGCCGCCCCATCCCAACACGTGATACGCCCACGCCGCGCCCAGCATGATGCCGGTGCTTTGGAACAGCCACGTCACCAGCGTCCAGCGCCGCGTCGTGTAGATCCAGCCCTCGCCCGGCTGCCGCGTGATCAGCGACCCGATCGCAAACGCAAACGGCACCGTGAACCCTACATAGCCCAGGTACAGCATCGGGGGATGAATCGCCATGGCGGGATACTGCAGCAGCGGGCTCAGCCCGTTGCCATCGCGCAGGACGTCCGCGGCGATCACGCGCCCGTCCGCCGCCAGCATGCGGAACGGGTTCGCGATGAAGTTGTTCAGCAGCAGAAAGAAGGATTGCACCGCCAGCAGCACGGCCGTCACGTACGGCATCATGTCGCGGTGCTTCTTGCGGTTGGTGAAGGTCACCACGGCCACGTAAATCGAGAGCAGCCAGCTCCAGAACAGCAGCGAGCCTTCCTGCCCGCCCCACCAGGCCGCGAACTTATAAAGGATCGGCATGGCGCGGTTGCTGTGCTCGGCCACGTAGGCGTAGCGGAAGTCGCTGGTCATGATGGCGTGCACCAGGATGCCCGCCGCCAAGGTGATCAGCGCCCAGATCGCGTACACCGAGCGCTGCCCGCTAACTATCAGGAAAGGTTTGTTTTTCAAGCGCCCGACCACCGAGGCCAGGGCGGCGTAGAGGGCTACGCAAAAAGCCAGCAGAATGGCCAGCGAACCCAGATTTTCCATATCACCCCTCTGCTTTTTTTTAAACGACTAGACGCTGCCTTTACCGCTACTGGCATTAGTCGGCAGCTGACCGGGCTTGATCTCGTACTTGGAAGCGCACTTGGCTTGGATCTTCGCGGTCCGGAACACACCGTCTTTGTCCAGTTTGCCATCCGCGAGAGCCTGCGCGCCATCCTTGAAAGTATCGGGCAGCGGTTCGGTGCCGGTGTAAGCGACCTTGAGGCGCTGCTTGTCCTGAATCAGCACGAACTGCACCTCCGGGCCGACGCGGTGGATCGAGCCGTTTTCCACATCACCGCCCACGCGCAGACGTTTTCCATAGGCTTGATCGCCCATCTGCCCGAGTTCGCTGATGGTCTTGTAGTAGGTCTTGGTTTCATTCATGCCGGCGGTGGCCAGCCAGACGAGGGTTCCGATCACTACGACAATCAGGGCGGCGAATTTTCCATACTTTTTCATGGTATCCCTCTGAATCCACAGTATAACCCGAAAGTGGCAGGAGATTTTCGGATATTTTAGACCTTTTCCATCTGTTCTCCACCGAACATTAGACGTCTCAGCGAACTGCTTTCTTCACAAAGATTTTGCTGTGCCACCTGGCACAGCCGCCCTACCGAGTCGCGACCGCGGTATTCCCCGCGGATTCAATCATTTCGATGAAATTTTGATGCCCTTCACCGCGTCCGCGCCTCTTGAGGCACAATAAAGAGGCAGCGTACATTTCAGCAGCAGCGTGTCCGCTCCGGGTGGCGGGAGGCAGGGGTCTGCCAGCGAGCCGCCGGCAAATTTCGAGTTGAACGAGGCGTCCGTGAAGCATTGTTTCGGTGGCTTACTGTCTGTATGTGTGCTCCTGCTGGGAGGCGCGGCCGCCCGCGCGCAAAACCCGCCGGCCCAGCAGCCGCAAGCTCCCCCGCCTCCGCTCGGACCGAGAACCGAACAACCGCCCCCCTTGCCGCCGCGTCCGCCCGACCTCTCGATGCCGGATGAAGGCAAAATCTCGATTGGCATCTGGGGCTGGGAAGGCCGCGGGCAGCCGATCATCGATGCCGGCCCGACTCTCGGCACGAATCCGCTGGGCCAAACCGTCCAAATCCCCGCTTCGACTCCCTCGCGGCTCACTTTCCAAGGCCACCCTAATATTATTGAAGGCGCGGATTTGACGATCCCCGCCATTAAACGCAACCAGATTCGCGTTTCCTATTTCCGCGCCCGCGCCGCCGGCGAAGTTACAATTCCCACGGATCTGATCCTGTGGGGAGGAAACTATTCAAAGGGCGATCTGCTCTCGACGAACTACCGGCTCCAGAATGTGAAGGTCTCGTACGAATTCCTCAGCTGGCCCTATCCCATCGGCAGCCGAAAGATTCGCGTCAAGACGCTCTGGCAATTCCAATACACTCACATGACCACGGGCTTCGATGCGCCGCTCAAATCCACTGAAAACGGCCCGAACACCGCTAGCGGCAACAAGACTCTTTACGCTCCGACGCTGGGATTGGGTGTGGACTACTACGTGACCCCGAAGTTCCGCCTGGAAGCCAATGCCAGCGGTTTCGCAATTCCCCATCGCTGGACCATCTGGGATACGGATGCCTCGGCCGCTTACCGGGTCGGCCGGCTGGAACTGCGCGTGGGCGCGAAAGCTTTCCATTTCCGCACCTCGCCGAAATCGGATTACTACCTGCGCGGGACGTTCGCCGGAGCGTTCGTGGGCGTGCGGTTCTTCCTGAATTAGCGGGCTACCGTCCATTCTGCACCGGAGGGTCGATCGCGCTAAGCTTGTTAGGATCTTCTATGCCGCTCTCTGCGGGCGACCGACTCGGCCCCTACCAGATCCTGGCAGCCATTGGCGCCGGCGGTATGGGTGAAGTCTACAAGGCCGTGGACACCCGTCTCGATCGCGTGGTGGCCATCAAAGTCGCGCAGGAAAAATTCTCCGAGCGGTTCGAACGCGAAGCGCGCGCGGCCGCCGCGCTGAACCATCCCAACATCTGCCAGCTTTACGATGTGGGGCCGGAATATTTGGTGATGGAACTGGTGGAGGGCTCGCCAATCGCCCCCACCGAAAGCCCGCGCAAACTGCTGGACCTGGCGATCCAGATCGCCGACGGCCTGGCCGCCGCGCATACCGCGGGCTTGATCCATCGCGACTTGAAACCCGATAACATCCTGGTCACACGCGACGGCCGCGTGAAGATCCTCGATTTCGGCCTGGCCAAACAGGCGGCGCCATCCCAAGCCGAGGCGACCCGCACTCTGTCACTCACGGACCCGGGCACCACGGTCGGCACCATCAATTACATGAGCCCCGAGCAAGCGCGGGGCGAGATCAATCTGACGGCTCAATCCGATCAATTTTCCTTCGGCTTGGTGCTGTATGAGCTCGCCGCCGGCAGGCGCCCCTTCCAGCGCGCGAGTGCGGCCGAGACCATGACCGCCATCATCCGCGAAGATGCCGAGCCGCTGCCGGCGGGTGTTCCCGCCCCATTGCGATGGATCATCGAGCGTCTGCTCTCCAAGGATCCGGCCGATCGCTACGATTCCACGCGCGACCTGTTCCGCGAGTTGCGCCAGATCCGCGAGCGGCTGTCGCAGGCCAGCGGCTCCGTTCAGACCCCGGCCACCGCCGTGGTTCCGAAGCGGCGGCGGATCCTTCCCATGCTGGCGTTGGCTGTCGCGGGGGTTGCCGTCGGGGGTGCGTTGGTAGCGCTGCTGATTCCACCGGCTGGGCCGGATCTCTCCGCGTACAAGTTCACGCCACTGTCGCGCCAGGATGCCACCGAGCGATCCCCGGACTGGTCACCCGACGGCAAGAGCATCGCGTTCACGACTAACGTGCACGGAATCGATCAGGTGTTCATCAAAGCGATCGATTCACCCGAAGCGGCGCAGCTTACGCACTCGTCGGCGCGTTGTGCCAGCCCCTTTTGGGCGCCTAGCGGATCGACCGTCTACTATCTATCCGCAAACGGGTTGTGGGCCGTGCCTTCGTCCGGTGGCATGCCCGAACTGATACTCGGCGGCGTACAGTCCGCTACGATTCATCCTAACGGAAAAACACTGGCTTTCGTTCGGGACGGCAAACTCTGGATCACTGCTCTTGGCGGCGGCCAACCCCGAAAATTCGGCGAGCCGCCTTTTCCGAATTCGGCGGTTTTCGTAGCACGATTCTCTCCGGACGGCACGAAGTTGTTTGTCGTGGGCCCAGAGCGCTGGTTTCTGGCGTACCCTTCCGGCGCGGCTCGCAGGGAGCCCGGTAATGGGCTGCCGAACGTGGCGTCGTCAGCTTGGTTTGCCGATAGCCGTCACTCACTGATAAGCGAAGTCTCGCCGTCGAATGGGACGGGTACCTTATATCGATCCGACACTGTGACCGGATCGCGCCGGATGCTCTATACCTTCCCCGAACCGATTCTCGATTTTTCCGTGTCACGCGACGGGAAACGCATTGCCTATGTAAGTGGCAAACCGGAATGGAATGTACTGGAGATTTCGCTTCCCACGGCAACGGTTCGTACGGCAATGGGAGGAAGCGGCGTGGTTTCGTGGTGGCCGGACTGGGCGCCCTCCGGAACCCATTACCTCGTTAGCACGAACCGGTCGGGGAGTTTGGCCATCGAGGATCTGTCGGCTGCCGACGGGTTTTCCCGCCGCCTGGTTGTGCCTGAGGCCGCAACCGTTTCGTCGCCACGCTGGGCGCCCGACGGCTCCCGATTCGTCTTCACGTCCTCCTCGAATCCTGTTCAAAAATTGATGCTTTCAAACGCTTCCGGCGGCCCTCCCGCGACTCTGGATGTAGGCATAGGCATCGCAGCACCCGTTTGGTCTCCTGACGGCCAACAGGTTTTATATTTGCGCCGGAGTGGCCCGAACGTCCAACTCGCGAAGATCCGGCCCGCTTCGGCTTCTATCCCTGTAGTCCTCGCCGAGATCGGCCCGGCTGAAATTCCGCGCTGGTTAAGATACCCGGCCCCGCAATGGTCTCCCACCGGGGACTGGATCGTGTTCCCGACTGTTGACGGGCTTTCGTTAATCGCACCCGACGGCCGGACCGCCCGCAAACTGACGGAACGCAAGCTCCAGGTTTACGGGTTCTCCAAAGACGGCAGCCAGCTCTACGGCATCTTCCGCAACACCACCGGCGACGGTGCGCAGTGGCAGCTCTATTCGGTGGATGTCAAAACCGGAGCGGACAGATTCCTCGCGCCCATCGACCTGCCCGCCTCCACCGATAGCCTCGCCGGTTTCAGCATCCATCCGGACGGCAAGCGCTTTCTCACGTCCATCGCCAAATGGCCTTTCGACATCTGGATGATGGAAGGCTTCGAGTTGCACAAGAGCTGGCTGGGCCGCTTGCTGGGCCGGTAGCGCCTGTTACCGCGGCTGGGTGACCACGTCGATGAGCGCCGGTTCACCCTTCCTGACGCGCTCGAGGCCGCGCTTCAAGGCGGCCACCAATTGCGTGGGTTCGGTGACCGGACCTTCGCCGTATAGACCGTAGGCTTCGGCCATCCTGGCGTAATTGATGTTCGGCTCCCAGAGCTTGGTGCCGATCGTGGTGCGGTCCTGCCCGCGATTGCGCTGGCTGGCGCGGTTCTGCAGAATCATCACCTCGGCGTGATAACCGCGGTTGTTATGCATGATGGTCAGCAGCGGGATCTTGTGATGCGCCGCCGTCCACAGGACGCCAGGGGCGTAGTTCATATCGCCGTCGGTTTGAATGTTGATACAGAGCCGGCCGTGCTTCTTGTTGGCGAGCGCCGCGCCCACCGAGGCCGGGGCGTTGTAGCCAATCCCGCCCGCGCCCTGCCCGCCGATGTACTGGTAGTGCTTGTCGAAATTCCACAAGCGACCAGGCCAGCCGCTGATGAATCCCTGCCAGGAGACCAGCGCCCAGTCGTCGTTTTTGATCAGCGGCCACAACTCGGCGCACAGACGGTTAAGGCTGATCGGGCTCGCGTCCCAGCCATACTGAGCCGAATCAATCGCCTGGTTGCGCACCTGCTTGTGGGCAGCGGCCAGCTTGGCGCCGCGGTCCTGAAGAGTCCGTTTCCGGTCAGCTGTAATCAGCTTCTTGCAGGCTTCGGTAAGAGCCGGCAGAGTGGCTTCGCCATCGGCCCCCATATCCAGATCGACATCGGCGTAGTGGCCGAAGTCCTGGATGTTGCTCTTCATGAACAGGTCGACCGAGGAAACGTTGATCGTCTTGGCGCCGCGCGCGCGAGCCGCCCGCGCCGCATTGCTCGGATCCGCTACTTCCAGAAACAGGATGACATCGGGCTGATATCCGGCCCCACCGGTCCCCGCGAGCGGATGCCGGTTGGGGAAGTTCATGCGCTCCTGGCTGTCGACCGGCGCCTGCAGCGTCTCGGCCAATTCGATCAGCAGCGGGATCGCCTTCTCGGTCCGCACCACACGCTGCGTCACAATCAGCGGCCGCTCGGCGTCCACCAGCCAGCGGGCGGCCTGCCGGACTGCTTCGTCATCGCCTTGCGGCGGCGCGGTCGGCGTCAGGCGGGGGATGCGCAGGTTCTTTTCTTTATTGGGCTGGGTCTGGTTTTCGTGCGTGGCCACCAGCAGCACCGGTCCCATCGGCGGCGTCATCGCAATCTTGTACGCGCGAATGGCCGATTCGGCAAAGGCCCCGAGCGAAATCGGCTCGTCGTCCCATTTCACGAAATCGCGCACAATCAGCGGCATGTCATTAGCGCTGTGATAGGAGTTGACCCCGGACGAGCGCTCGGCGGCATCGGCGTGGTTGCCGACGATCATATATATAGGTACGCGGTCGGCATACGCGTTGTAGATCGCCATCGACGCGTGCTGCAGCCCAACCGTGCCGTGAAGCACCGCCATCATCGGCTTCAGCTCGGTCTTGGCATATCCGTGGCACATAGCCACCGCCGATTCCTCGTGACAGCAGGTGAGCCACTCCGGCATCGAGTTCGGATTGGAGCCGTAATTGATGAGGGATTCGTGCAGGCCGTCGAAGGTGGAGCCGGGATTGGCGGCGCAGTACTCGATATTCAGGCTCTTGAGCACGTCGACCATAAAGTCGGAGCCCGGATTTTCGACGATCCGGTCGGACGCGACAGGCCGCGCCCCGGTATCGAGCGCCAGCGTGGTCTGATTCGGGCGCGCTGTACCGTTGCGAGCACTTCCCTGCTCTTCCTGAGCCTGGCCCAGTTGCGGCTTGGCCGCCAGCGCCGCGGCGCCCGCCGCCGCGCCCTTCAAAAACCCGCGCCGGCCTACAGAACTCTTCTTAGCCATGTACGACCCCTCCTTCGATGAGCGCCAATCGGCTTCAGGTTATAGAGAAACCGCCCCCGTGTCAACGCGGGCGACACGCGGGCGACGTCGTAGTCGGGCTCAGCGGCTCGCACTCTCAGACGACATCATCCAATCCCAATGCTGCCCGGCCGCTTCGACGATGTCTTTCACGTGCTCCTGCAATAAATAGCGCTGCTGTACGAGGCGGTTGGCCGCCTCCTCGACGCGGCGCAAGTAATCGGCGCGGCTCGAGTAGCGTTCCGCCAGCGATAATCGCGGATCACCGGTCCTTTCCCGGTCGGCGCGGGTCTTCGCGAACGGGATGAATGAACCCGCCATCGCGATCAGCGTATCCGGGGCGCCCCAGGCTTCGCTGCGGAACGCCCAGTCACCATAGGTTCCGAGCGGCACCGCTTGCTCGGGCGTGCGGATGCCGCCGATGTCGTTGCCATCCGCGTCTACCTGCGGAACCAGGAACGGAAGCACCGACAGGTAGCCGGGAACATCGGCGCGGAAGCCGCCTGTGACGTA
>DATGII010000006.1:0-5640 GCA_035295805.1 Bryobacteraceae bacterium
GGAGACATCCAGGAGGGCGCGCAGCCCGGGGTTGCGAACCACGCCCAAACCATCCAGACCGTGCTTCACGATGACGCGGTTCTCTCCGGTGAGCGGAACCACGTCCGCGACCGTCGCAATGGCAACCAGCTTGAGAAACGATTCGCTCACACGGCGGACTTTCTCCGCGGGCCAGCCCAGGGTGCCGATCAGGGCCTGAACCAGCTTGAAGGCAACGCCGGCTCCGCACAGGTTCTTTTCCGGATACGGGCAGCCGGGACGGTTCGGATTCAATACGGCCAAGGCGGGCGGCAGTTCGGCTTCCGGCAAATGGTGATCGGTTACGATCACCTCGATGCCGAGCTCGTTGGCCCGCGCCACTACCTCCGCGGCGCGGATTCCAGTATCGACGCTGACGATGAGCCGCACCCCGGTGGCGGCGGCGTCTTCGACCACTTCGGCGCGCATGCCGTATCCATCTTTCAACCGGTGCGGGATGTGATAATTGGCCGTGCCGCCGGCCATTTCAATCGCCTTCGTGAGGAGGACGACCGAACTGGTGCCATCGACATCATAATCACCGTAGATGAGGATACGCTCGCGGTCGCGAATGGCGCGCTGCAGGCGTTCGAGCGCCACCGCCATATCGCGCATCAGCAGAGGATCGCAAAGCTCGTCGAAAGAGGGAGAGAGAAAGCGCCGGGCCGCCTCTGGATCAGCCAGTCCGCGGCCGGCCAGCACGCGAGCGGCCGGCTTGCCGAGGGCCAGGGCCGCCGCCAATTGCTCGATTTGCCGTTCGTCGGCGGTGGGCAGCGTCCAGCGGGCGCGAGTGGCCATCAATTCTTGGAGAAGTAGCCGCCCAACGAGTCGCCGCCCTGTTCGAGATCGGATTCATCGGCAAAGCGCGAATTGATCTCTTCCTCCAGGTTGAGAAAATCGTCGTACCAGTCGGGCTGCACTTCGTAGACGTACAGCCGCGAGTGATGGTCGAAAGCCAACTCGAGCGAGCAGGTCACGCCTTCATAGACCCGCAATTCGCGGATTCGCGACTCGTATTCGCGCCGCTCTTCGCGCGTCAGCTCACAATCTTCGAGCTGATCGGCCAGTTCGTCGAGGTCGCTGCTCTCGAATTCAGGGGCGGCAAACAGCACCAGGTCCACCCCGGCCTTGCGCGCCACATCGAGAAACGCCTGATAATCGGGGAAGCGTTCGACATCCCAAAGCACCATGGGGAGCCCTTCCAGGCCTCCCGGGCTGCTGCGGAAAACGGCGAAGCCGGCCGTTTCCAGATATTCGAGGATCTCGCGCTTCAGCGTGTCAAGATTTAAGTCCACGGATTATCCTCAGCCCTGTGCCACCACCAGAATATCAGAGGGCGCGGCCAACTCGCGGGCGGAAGGCGTCACGATTGTCCTGGCGCCGATGTAAATCTTGCGGTTCTCCCGGATCGCGGAGCGGACGTCGGCCTCGCAGACGAAATCGGTGATTTGTACCGCCGGCGCCGGTGGCGGCGGGGAGGGATCGGAAACTGGGGGAGCCGGCGGTACCGACCCGTCCCGGAGTTTGCGAACTGCCCGTTCTGAGAGAAAACGATCGACCACCTCGGCAGCGATGTTCGACACACCCGGCGCAGCGGCGCCGGCGGCAATGCCGCGCGCCGCCAGATACCGTTCCACGGCAGCGGAAACCATGCGGCGGTCAATAGCTTCATCCATCGGGGCGGGGCCATTCAGGCGTGTTTCAAAGGCGTCCCGCGCTTCCCGCACGGCGTATGCGAGACGTTTGATATTGATCAGATTCATCGGCCCTATATTGTCCGAGGTCGCGTTTCCGGCCACCGCCCCGCATCCGAGCGTCATCGCGGGAAACACGTTGGTGGTGATGCCAGTCGAGCCTTGCGGGGCGGACGTATTTACCAGCACGCGCATGGCCGGCATGCGCAGACCGAACTGCCGGATGCGCGCCTCATCCTTGGCGTAAATTACGGTGGTGTGGCCGAGGCCGCCGAACTTCAGCAAGCCGTAGCAGGCGTCGGCTGCGGCGGAAAAGTCCTTGACGAAGTAGAGGGAAAGCACGGGGGATAACTTTTCGGCCGAGAGCGGGTGCTGTTTCCCAATACCCTCGATTTCGACGCAAAGAATAGAAGTATCTGCGGGTACGTCGAACCCCGCCATTTTGGCGATTTTGCCGGGGGGCTGGCCGACGCACTTCGGATTTACGGTCCAGTTTGCCATGATCAGCAGCTTACCGAGGGCATCGCGCTGCGCGTCGTTCGCAAAGTACGCCTTCTGCCCCCGCAGCGCGGCCACGATGCGATCGCGCAGCGACTCTTCGGCCACGATCGCCTGCTCGCTAGAACACACGGTGCCGTAATCGAAGGACTTGCCGGCGACCACCTTGGCCACCGCGTCTTCCACATCGGCGGACGTATCGATGAGCACCGGGACGTTACCCGGCCCCACGCCGAAGGCCGGCTTACCGCTCGAATACGCAGCTTTGACGATACCGGAACCGCCGGTGGCCAGAATGACGCCGGTGCGTTCGTGCCGCATCAGAGCCTGCGTGCCTTCCATGGTGGCGGTATCGACACACTGGACGAGGCCTTCGGGAGCGCCGGCTTCGGCGGCGGCCTGGGCCAGCACGGACACCGTCTCGCACGAGCACTGGTGCGCGCGGGGATGCGGACTCACGACGACGGCGTTGCCGGCCTTCAACGAAATGAGCGTCTTGTAGATGGCGGTCGAGGTTGGATTGGTGGTGGGCAAGATCGCCGCGACGACACCCACGGGAACACCGATTTCGACGATTTTTTCTTCCGGAAGCTCACGTAGAACGCCGACAGTTTTCATGCCGCGCATGCGGCGCGGCAGGATGTCGCAAGCGAGCAGATTTTTGATGTTCTTATCGCGAGCATTGCCGTAGCCGGTCTCCTGGACGGCAAGTTCGGCGAGACGCTGCGAGTGCGCGCGGGCGGCCGCGGCGGCCCGCTCTACGACGGCGTCGATCTGCTCCTGGGTGTAGGACAGATACTTCTGCCAGGCGGCGTACGCTTGATCGACTTTGGAGCGGACCTCCTGGATGGACAGGAGGTCTTGATCCTGCAGCATCGGCCCCTACTTCTTGAGGCCGCCTGTGGGAAGGGCGCGTTCGACTTCTTCGTGCGGACGGGGAATCACATGAACGCTGACGAGTTCGCCGACGCGGCGCGCCGCGGCCGCGCCGGCGTCGGTGGCGGCTTTGACCGCGCCGACATCGCCGCGGCACGTGACCAACACGAGCCCGGCGCCCACATATTCCTTGCCGGTCAATACGACGTTGGCCGTCTTGACCATGGCGTCAGCAGCTTCGATGGCGCCCACCAACCCCTTCGTTTCGATAAGGCCCAGGGCCTCCATTTGTCCTCCAGCGGTTGTGAATTCCTTAACCTATCACAATTCAACGGGGTGGGTACGCCGCGGTTTGCGAAACGTACGCTTCGTAAAATTGAACTGGTTCGTTGCTGTGAAAGAAGTTAGCACACCATTGCCGATTGGTACCAAGCGAAGCGCGCCGGTTCGCCTGGATCTGCCCCCGGGGAATCGTTCCAGGTTGGGGGTTGTGTCCGCGCATCGAAATTCTCTCGTTCTTAGTATCGCGCGAGCAGGCGAGAAACCGGGACGCAGACATCCGGATTTTCGCGGTAAGTGGCAGGATTAGCATGGGATGGGAAAATTTCGAAAGTCAGGGATTCCGGTGTTCGGATTCGGCTGCGGCGAGGACCCGGTTCCATGGCGCCTCTTGCGTGTTTAAAAGAAAAAAGGTTCCAAGTGATTCGATTACAGCCTCGCTCACCGCCGGCATGCACGGCATTGAGCTTCGCAGTGAAGAGCGCCGGACGCTTCGCCTCCCAACTCCCCGACCGGCGGTTTTTCCGCCGGCTGGATCAATGCCTCGAGGCACGCCGCAGCCTTTCGCTTCTCTCTTCCGTGGGACCGGAAACTCACAACGGCCTTTCGCTCGCCCGCAACGGCTTCCGCTTTCACGGACTCCATTCCGGGGTCAATGGTCCCGGCCTGCTGCTTCGTTTCCTGCGCCGCGCTTTCCCGGCCCGCTCGGTCTTCCGCTCCACCGCCGCTAACGGTTTGCCCCGCTTTGCAGCCGCTTCTCCGCTTGGACCCGTTGCCGGTTCCCCGCCACGCTTGACCTGCGGTCTCCCCCGGTCTCCACTTCCCTTGAGGACTGTTACGTCCCTCCGGATCAGAGTGTTCTACCGGAACAATCGCCGGTCAGTCCGCCTTCCGAATCCGCCCGATCTCCGCTCGCTCCCCGATTTCTTTTCTATCGCTAGTTTCGAAACCGGATCAATGTTCCTGGTTCGCTACGTTTCCGGAGGCTTGCTGTTCCTCAAACCTCTTGGAACCTTCCTCACTATGCTCCCGCTCGAGATTCGGGTCAACGAGATTTCTCAGCAAAACAAGGCTTTTCCTCAAATTTGTAGGGGACTGAATTGAGTAACTTAGAGCACAGGAGCCCTGAATTGCCTGTGAATAAAACGCGGGCGCGGCTTACCGTTTCAGCATGAGCGGGCCGGAGGCCAGCACCATCTCGACGTGATTGGCCGCTTCGAGGGCCGACGGGGCCATCCGGGCCAACACGAGCACACAGCCGACTTGCTCGCCAACCGTGGTCAGCACTTCCATCTCGCTGCCAGTGTGTTGATGAGGCAGCCGGTGCTGAACATTAATCACACCGACCACGCGGTTGCGCGCGATGACGGGGGCCGAAAGAAATGCTTCGTACGTATCTTCCGGCAGCTCGCCAAAGGCCCGAAAGCGCGGGTCTTCATAGGCTTCACGCGAGATCGCCAGGAGCCGGCGTTCGCGCGCGACCCAACCGGTGAGACCTTCATTCAAGCGGAGCCGGAGTTTGCCGATGGTGGAGGGGTGGGGCGTATTCGAGGCGCACAACACTAATTCCTCGCCATCCAACAGATAAACCAGGCAGGAATCGCACTTTGTGAATTCGACAACCAACGACACCACGCCTTGCAGAACCTGCTGCAGGCTCATCTCGCGAACCATGAACCGGCTGATCTTTTGAAACAGCCGCAGTTGCTGTTCGGTGCGCTCGAGGCGCAATTCCAGATCCTTGGTCTTCGCCACCGCTTTTATTATATGCGCGGTATCGCACGCGCGCCGGATGGATGTTGGCGCACGGTCCGTTTTGCCACCGAACGGACCTTTTCTCAGCCCTTCAAAGCGTGAGCGACGCGGCCGCCGGCGGCGGCCAGGCGCCGCTCCGCCTCCTGGCGGGTCAGACCGGCCTTGGCCATGACAATCGCCACCGGAACCGAATTCCCGGAGGCGGCCAACAAGTCCGCCGCAGTTTGCAAGCCGACGCCGGCCGCCTGGCTGACGATGCGGCGCGCCCGATCGAGCAGCTTTTCATTGGTGGCCTGCACGTTCACCATGAGATTTCCGAACACATAGCCCATGCGGATAAAGGCCGCCGTGGTCAACATATTCAGCACAAGCTTCTGAGCCGTCCCGGCCTTCAGGCGCGTCGAGCCGGCGATCACTTCCGGACCGGTTAAGGGCGCGATCGCGAGATCCACAGCGCGCGCGAGTTCCGAGTCGGGATTGGCGGTAATGGCAACGGTCGTGGCCCCCATTCGACGCGCTT
>DATGII010000007.1:0-5452 GCA_035295805.1 Bryobacteraceae bacterium
TGCGCGCGTCGATCGCGAGAACCGTGTTGGGTTCGGTGATGTACAGCACGCCATCCACCAGGAGCGGGGCGCAGCGCGTATTCGCCGTCGCTATTGAAGGCGGCGCCAGGCCCGGACCGCCGATGTTTGCGCCGGGAGTCATGCTGATCCGGTTCACCCAGGCGAGCGTCAGGTTGTGGACATTTTCCGCGTTAATTTCTTTGAGGGGGCTGTAGTGGCGCCCTGAATAGTCGCCGTGGAACGTCGGCCAGCTATCCGGCTTCGGATGCGTGATGGCCTCCGGAGGGAGCGCTTGGCCAAACGCCAGGAGTCCGCAACCTGCAGCAGCGCCGATCAGCAACCGGATCTTCAGTTTCGTTTGCATTCTCATTTGAAAGTCGCAAGATACGCTGTCAGATTGTGCATATCGGTGTCGGACAGCTTCGTCATGATGTCGATATGGGCCTGCAGCGGCTCGGTGATTTCCATCTTGGGAACGCCATGCTCCCGTGTCCACGTCTTTGTGGATCCATCCGCGAGACGGAGCGTTACATCGAAATCGGTGACCCGCAGGGGCGCGCCTTGGACCTTCTGTCCGGAAGGGAGCGTAACCGTCGCGTAGGCAGCGTTCGGGCCGGTGGCCCCGCGGCCGCTGCGCGGCAGGACCAGCCGTTCCTGCAGGGTTGGCACATCGTACTTCGCGCCCACGCCCTTCAAGTCGCCCGAGGGAGAGTGACACTTGTTGCAGCCGCCGGCGCCGTTGAAGTAACGCTCTCCGGCGGAAGCATCTCCCACTAGCACCTCGGAGACACGCACATCACCTCGACCGGAGGCGTAAATCACGCGCGAATGTAAGTAAGCCGCAATGTCGGCGATTTCGTTGTCGGACGCGCTGACCTTCGCGTTTTTCGAGTGCTCCTCGCCCCGAACATGTTTTAGGATCTCGACGCCGTCCTCGTCGTGCAGCGTAACGACGGAGGCGATCAGGTCCGGACCGGCCTTGCCGCCCTTGCCTCTTTCGCCGTGGCAATAGCCGCAGGTGGAATTGTAGGCAGTGAAGCCGCGAGCGATCGCATCGGCGGGATAGATCTTAAAGCGTCCGCCTCGACCCGGACCGCCTCGACCGGGCGCCCCGCCAGCCGGCTGCTGGGCCCCCGGCGGCTGGGCTCCGAGAGCGATTGCGATCAACAGGGCAAGGCCGCCATAAAAAATCGTCCACCATCGAAACCACGCCACGCTTTTCATAGAACCTGTCATCGTACCTCACGCGATAGAGTCAGCACCGTGAAAGAGTTTCCCGCCACTTGTCGCCGGAACTGAGCACCTGCCGCCGCCTCCTCATGCTGCACCGGGACGATTCGTTTCGGGTCGGCCAGGGAGTTCTCCGCATCCAGGTCTTTTGAACTCAGTTCTACTGCCGTCACGCGGTAGCGGTTCGTGCCGGCGCCGCCCAGATCGATGTTCACGTCCTGGCTGGATGGGGACGCGTTGACGATCCGAAGAACAATGCTACCGTCGGCCTTGCGGCCGCCCTCGGCGTAGAGCGAAGACCCGAAGCTTTCCGGAACCGTCGCATCGTGGATCTGCTTGCCATCCAGGGAACAAACCACTCGACGGCCCTGCACGTGAATTTTGATGTCGTACCAGCGATCCTGCTCGATGGTTCCGGGCGTTTGTGTATTATTGCCGATCGGTCCCCCAAAGGAAGATTCGAGGCTGTACATAGGCTGATCGATCAGCCCGCCGCCGCCCCAAATGAGCAACTGCCCGCGGCGCTTCACCCCCAACATCCAGGTCAGGTACGATCCACCGGCGTCGTGAATGGCGAAACGGACAGCGAAGCCACCCTCACCGCTGGTTTTGCGGGCGCGCAGCGTATACGTGTAGTCGTCGGCGCCCCCGGTTACTTTCGAGTCTTGAAACTCCGCGGTGGACTCGTAACCAAGAGCGGACACGTCGCCGCTCATGGCCGGCTTGAGTGGATCGGCGGTGACGGTAACGGGAAGGGCGGTGTCGAGGCGGGAGTCGGCGAACATCTTCTGGACGAAAAAGGAAGGCGTCCCGAATGAGGTCGCCGAGTCATAGTAGATCAGATCCGGCTTCCAGTTCACGGCGTGCAGATTGGCAAGCAGCGGCGCGTAGGACGCCATCGCGGTGCGGTCCGAATTGCGCTCGACCGAAGAAAGTAGAATCGCGTCTCCGAGCGCCGCCCGCATGTTGCCGAAGCCGGCAGTGTGTTGGACCGCGTACTCGCCCAGAAAAACTTTCGGGCCATCGTGTTCGAGGCTGTCGTAACGTTTCGCGATTTGGATCGCTTCGAGCGGCCGCGTGTAAGCGTGTTCGTCGAGCAAGTCCATCGGAAGGTTGCCGGCGGTGCCCTGGCGCGTGTTGGCGATCACCTGAACATCCGGGTAGCGCGTCTTGATGGCCTTGTAAAAAAGCATGTAGCGCTCTGTATAAAGCGGATTGCGGCCGTCCTCGTTGCCGATCTCGATGTACTTCAGGCCGAACGGCGCGGGATGTCCCGCCTTGGCACGAAGCGCGCCCCACTTGCTGGTGACCGGGCCGTTGGCATATTCGATAGCGTCGAGCGCGTCGTCAACGATGGGCCCCATCTCGTCCAAGGGAATGTCGCTGACCGGCAGCCGATGCTGCTCGAGAACGCCGAAGGGCGTGCGGGGAGACGGAGTCCAGGTCATGCCGGCGTAGGCGACGTACATGGGAATGGCTCCCAATTTCTCCGAGAGCAGTAAATACTCGTGGAAGCCGAGATTGTCGCTCGACCAGTACACCCAAGGCGAGTCGCGGTGTCCGGCGCGGTCTTCGAGGTTCCCGATCGTATTTTTCCAGCGAAACGCCGATTCGCGCTCGTTTCCCTGCACGTATGTGCCGCCTGGAAAGCGCAGAAAAGCGGGCTTGAGGTCCTTGAGCTTCTCGACCAGGTCGGCTCGAAACATTTCGCCGCCGGCGGGGCGGAGCGAGACGAGATTCAGCCAGAAGGTTCCGCGGTGCGTGGTCGTGATGGTGAGGCGCGCCGCCGGATCGGAGGCGTTCGAAGTCAACGAAGCAGTGACGCGCTTCCAGTCCGGCGTCAGACCCGAGATCTCGCGCTGCGCGTAGACCGTGCCGCTCGATCCTTGAATCGCTACGGTGAGCGGTCCGGTGAACGGCGCAGCCGCGCGCGCCCACGTGGAGAAGTCGTAAGTCGCGCCCGCGGCAACGGCGATCCCCCAGTAGCCTTCGTTGGAGACGCCCGCCTTTTCGTTTCCGGCCGCGTCGGCTTCCACTCGCAGGCTGCGGGGCTTGGCCGCGCTGAGAGGTTTAGCAGTGTCGAAGAACACGTTGACCTTGGCCGACCCGTTCCGCACTGCGGACCACCCGTCCAGCGTCGGCGCCTCGGCGAACGAGCCGTTCCGAATCCTTTCCGCCAGGATTCCGCCGTCACCGGCGTGGTTAATCTCCTCAAGGAAGATTCCGAAAAGGTTCGGGCTGACTTTGGTGCCGGCCTGACTGAGATCGATCCGAATGTCGGCTGCGCGAACGGACGCGACGGAAAGGAGTGCCAGGAGTATTCGGGCGGTCATTTCATTGAACGGTCAGAGCGATATCGGCGCAAACCCGGTTCCCTCGCGGGCGCTTCACTTGCAACTCGCGCCGGAGCAGAGATTCTTGCTGAAGAAGGGCATGACGAAATTCTGAACGCGCACCGCGACGGCGCTGGTATGCGTACCGGAATAAACCTCGAACGAATTGGCAATTCCGTAGCTGTCCAGGATCTCGTGCAGCTTTGCGGCGCCGGCGCGCAGACCGTCCTGGTCGCCTACGTCCATGGCGATCGCTTTGTACTGGCGCAGGTTGCCGATGTACTGATCGACAAACGCCAGCGGAGAGTTGGCGGCCCACTTTGCAATGACATCCTGATCCACGGTTCCGTTTTTCGAAGGCAAATCGAGGTAGAGCGGTGGATTCTTCGGATTGGGCGACCAGGCCGCGGCCGAGGCAAGCTGAGCGCGAAGTCCAAAGGGCAAAGAAGCCGAGTCGGCGGGCGTCTTCACCGCGGCCAAAGCCTTCTCGGTTTCGGCGTTCATCGGGCCCGCCCCGCGCGCGACCAGGCAGCACGGGCTCATGATGTAGAGGCTGCCGTAGACATCCGGGTACTTCATTCCGATGCGGCTGGCTCCATAACCGCCCATCGAATGCCCCACCAGGCCTCGGCTGCTGCGCCTCGGGATGGTGCGGTAGTGGGCGTCGATGTAGCTGACTACGTCGTGGGCGATGAAACGCTCAAAATCTCCCGTGGTCACCGAACTCGAGTACATGGAGCCGTTATGGACCGTCTTCGAATCGGGCAGCACCACGATCATTTCCTGCGCGCCCTGCGCAAAAGCGCCTTCGATTGTTTGGGGGACGTGGATTTCCTTCGTCCACTGGTCGGCGCCGATCGAATAACCGTGCAGTGCGTAGATGACCGGAAAGCGGCGGGACGTTTGCGTCGCGTAGCTGGGCGGCAAAAAGACGATCACATCGCGGTCCGTAGCGTCGCCCTCGAGGTTGCCTTCGAGTGCCGCGCCGTGCACCTTGATCCGTTCCACAGTCACCGGCTTGGCCCCTGCCACCGGGTCGGGCACCTCGGTTTTCACCTGGCTGGATGCCGCCAGCGCGAAAAGCAAACAGATCGCCGGAGCGATCACACGAATCTTCATTCCAATCCTCACTGCCAACCCAGGTCAGTCTGCTTACAGAGCGCGGCGCGAAACCATCGGGCTCATGAGAGGCCCCAGTTGGTTCCGCGCCGTCTTGGAACAGGTTAGAAAGTGTACTTCAAACCTAACTGGATTTGACGCATAGATCCAGTGATACTGTTGACCACGCCGAAATTCTGATGAGCGGCCGTGCTCGGCTGACCTGGAAAAGCCGCGCCCGAAAGAATATTCAGATTCGGCAGACCCCAGTTCGGATGGTTCAGAGTATTGAACGTTTCCAAACGGAACGTCAGCAAATGACCCTCTTTATAGGGCAAGCGGAAGGTCTTGTGAATTTCCGCGTCCAGGTTCACGATGCCGGGGCCTTCGATCGTGCCGCGCCCGACGTTGCCAAAAAATCCTGGATTGGCCTCGGTAAAGGCAGCCGGATTGAGCCAGCGTGAAGGCACAGGGTTGCTCAGATAGGGACTAAGGCCGGTGGAGTTGGGCCGATCGTATCCACCGTCGGATGTCGAGGCGTTATCGACTCCGCCGATGCCGAGCGTGCCCGGGATTCCGCTTTGCATGGTGAGAATGCCGCCGAGCTGCCAGCCGCCGACGAAGCCGCCGACAAACGGATTGTTCACGTTCAGGGCTTTCCCTTTTCCGATCGGCAGCTCATAAAGGACCGAGCTGACGGACCGGTGGCGCACATCGAATGAAGAGAGCCCGCGTTCGCAGGTGATGCAGTCGCTGTTTTGCGGGAACAGCGTATCGCCGCCCTGAACGCG
>DATGII010000008.1:0-4805 GCA_035295805.1 Bryobacteraceae bacterium
CCTTCATGATGGCGCGCGAGGTGAGCTACCGGACGTTCCCCATGCTGGGAATTACCGAGGCGTTTCACCCGGCCTCGCATCATCAGAACAATCCGGCGCGGCTGGAGCAATTGACGAAGATCAACACCTATCACGTAGGCCTGTTCGCGTACATGCTCGATCGGCTCCGGTCGATCAAGGATGGAGACGGCACCCTGCTCGACCACACGCTGATGCTGTATGGCAGCGGGATGAGCAACAGCAACGTGCATAACCACTCGCCTCTGCCGATCGTGATGGCGGGAGGGGCGGCCGGCCGGATGAAGGGCGGACGGCACCTCAAGTATCCCGGGGAAACACCGATGTCGAACCTGCTCCTGACGATTTTGCACAAAGCGGGCGTGGAACAGGAAAGCGTCGGCGACAGCACCGGGCCGCTGATGGAGGTGTAGCGCATGAAAATAATCGGGGTGCTGGCGGGACTCGGGCTGGTTGCGTCGGCGTTCGGCGCGTCGAGCGAGGTGGCCGATGCGGCTCAGCGGCGCGACTGGGCGGCTGTGCGGTCGCTCGCGGCGCGTCAGGCCGGCGTGAACGCGGCCCAACCGGATGGGACTACGGCTTTGCAGTGGGCCGCGCATTGGAACGATGCCGATTCGGTGAAGTTGCTGCTGGCGGCCGGCGCGAATCCGAAGCTTGCCAACCGGTACGGAGTGTCTCCGTTGTCGGAAGCGGCCGGCGCTGGCAATGCCGCGATTATCGAAATGCTGCTGCAGGCCGGGGCGGATCCGAAGACGCTGACGACGGCCGACGGGGAAACCGTGCTGATGACGGCCGCCCGGACAGGCAGCGTCGCAGCGGTGAAGGTGTTGTTGGAGCATGGAGCCGACGTCAACGCGAAGGAAAACTATCGCGGGCAGACGGCGCTGATGTGGGCGGCGGCCGAGCGGCACGCGGATGTGGCGAAGCTGCTGCTCGAACACGGCGCCGATTGGAAGATGCAATCGCAGTCGCGCGAAACCAACATTCCGAAATTGAGCGCCGCCTCGTCCATTACCCCGCTCGCCCGCGGTGGGCTGACCGCGTTCCACTTTGCGGCGCGGGAAGGCGACATCGCAACCGGCAGAGTCATGCTGGATGCGGGCGTCGATATCAACCAGGTTGATGCCGACAATACGAGCGCGCTGGTGGTGGCCCTCCTCAACAAGCGTTATACGTACGCGAAATTTTTGCTCGATCGCGGGGCGGATCCGAATCTTGCCGATGTCCGGGGGCGCGCGGCTCTGTACGCGGCCATCGACATGCGCAATCAGGATTACTCCGCGATGCCGGCGCATAAAGAAGATGATCCGCTGCCGAGCCTCGAGTTGATCCAGGCGCTGCTCGATCACGGCGCGAACACAAACGCGCAGCTGGTGAAGAATATTCCCGGCCGCAGCGGGATGGATGCGGGCGATACCACGCTGGGGGCGGGCGCCACGCCGCTGATGCGGGCGGCTCGGGCGGGCGATGCCGCCGTAATGCGCGCCCTGCTGGCCAAAGGAGCGGATCCGAACCTCACCACCAGAGACGGCAACACGGCGCTGCAGTTCGCCGCCGGAGTCGGATACCGGGATAAGAACACCAAGGGAACCGAGAGCGAAGCGCTCGAAGCCCTAAAAGTAGCGGTGGGGCTCGGGCTCGATCTCAATCGCGAGAACAACCGCGGCGAAACGGCCCTGCACGGCGCAGCCGAGCGCGGCGGCGATACGCTGGTGCAATACCTGGCGGACCACGGCGCGCGGCTGGACGCGAAGACCAAACAGGGCTTCACGCCGCTCGATTATGCGATGGGCAAAAACATCACCGCGCAGCTGCCGGTTCCACATGATAGCACTGTGACCCTCATTCGCAAGCTGGGCGGCGTGGAAGGCAAACCGGTCAAGGCGGTCGCGGCGAGCCAGTGATTCGAGGACTGCAACTGGCATCGGTACTGCTGGCGGCGCCGGCATTTGCGCAGTTTGCCGGCTCGGCGGGCGCTTCGGCGGCCATTGACCTGACCGGCAACTGGACGCCGATCCCGCACGAAGAGAGCCTCGGCAACCCCGCCATCGCCGAATATTACGGCGTGCCGATTACCGACGGTGCGCGGGAGTGGGGACTGGCGTGGGATCCTTCGCGCCTGACGCTGCCCGAGCATCAGTGCCAGGTCCACGTGGCGCCTTACATTTATGGCGGCCCGTTGAACCTGCGCATCTGGGACGAGAAAGACCCGCAGTCGCAAACGGTCGTGGCGATCCGGCAGTACATCAGCACTTACGAACAAAACCGGACCATCTGGATGGATGGACGCCCGCATCCTTCTCCCAACGCAGCCCACACCTGGATGGGGTTTTCCACCGGAAAGTGGGAAGGCGGCGCGCTGACCGTGTATACGAGCCATCTCAAGCAGGGCGAACTGCGGCGCAACGGGCTGCCCGAGAGCGATCGGGCGACGCTGGCCGAGCACTTCATCCGGCACGGAGATTACCTGACGCACGTGAGTATCGTCACCGATCCGGTTTATCTGACCGAGCCCTTTATTCGCACCCAGGTCTTCCGGCTGGTGGTGCCGGACGGATTGAACTGGCTGTATCCGTGCGAATCGGTCGTCGAGATTGCAAACCGGCCGCCCGGCCTGGTGCCGAACTACCTGCCGGGCGCGAATCCGTTCGTCGGCGAGTTCGCCGCCAAATACCATATTCCGCTCGATGCGGCTCTCGGCGGGGCGGCCACGATGTATCCGGAATATCAGCTCAAGATGAAGCAGGCGGCGAAAAAGTAGCCGAACCGCCCTACTTTACTGTTCTCGGAGTAGGGCGGACGGGTCGACGGATAGGGCGCGGTGCGCGGGGATCCAGGTCGCGAGCAACCCGAGCAGCAGCATCACCAGAACTACGCCGCCAAGGACAAGCGGGTCGCGCGGCGTGGCTTGGTAGACAATGAACGCCAACACGCGCGTGGCGAGAACGCCGAGCAGCAGGCCGGCTGCCGAGCCAAACGCCAGCAATTTGAAGGCGCGTCCGAGCGCGGCGCTTAAGACTTCCTGGCGCTGGGCGCCGAGAGCCATTCGAATGCCCAGGTCGCGCAGGCGTTTGCTGACGGCGTAGGCGGCCATGCCGAAGATGCCCGTTACCGACAGCATTGCGCCCATGAGGCCGAGCACGCCCAGCGCCACCGCCGCCACGCGCGAAGGGAACAGTGCGCCGTCAAGGCCTTGATTCCAGGTCTGGATGAAAGAGGGCAGGCCGGGGTCGAGAGCGCGCAGGGTGCTCCGCACGTCCGCGGCCAACTGTTGCGGATCGCGGCGCGAACGCACCACCAGCGCGGTGGCGCTGGCCGGCGCCTGCAGGACGGGGAAGAACATGCCCGGCCGCGGGTCTTCGGTGAGGCTCAAATATTTTCCGTCTTCGACCACACCCACCACCTGGAAACGCATCCCGCTCCGCCGCTTGAAATATCCGCCGATCGCCCGGTTCAGGGAGCCGAACACTTTGAGAGCAAACTGGCGGCTCACCACGGCTACCCGCGGCGCGTTCTGGTCGTCATGCCAGGAAAAAGGCCGGCCGGCCAGCAAGGTGGTACCGGCAGCGCGGAAATATTCCGGCGACACATTGTACATGTAGGTTTGAGCCGCGGCATTGGATGGTTTCGGATCCGCGGTCTGATCGGTAAAGACCAAGGTGGTGGTGCCGCCCATGGCGAGCGGAGGCTGATCGATTAAACCGACCGAGTCGACCCCGGGAATCGCCTGCACCGCGTCGATCATGCGGCGCTGCATGACGGGAGCGTTGTCGGTGCCGTACCCGGCCATGTTCAGATCGGTGTTCACCAGCATGGCGTGGCGCGGGTCAAACCCGAAATTGCCCGTCAGCGACCGCACCAGGCCGCGCGCGGCGACCATCGAAGAAGCCACCAGCACGCCGCAGATCGCAATTTGCCCGGTGAGTAACAAGTCGCGGAAGGTAAAGCGGCGGCCCAGCGTCCCGGCCGAGCCGGCTTTGACGATCTGGTACGGATCGGCATGCAGCACCTGCCGCACCGGAACCAAGCCAAACAGAAGACCGCTCACCAGCGCCAGGATCAGGGAGACGATGTACACATTGGCATCCGGATCGACTGGCACATGGATTGGAAACTGAGGAAACGGCTGCCAGACACTGAGGCGGCGCAGCAGAAGGACGCTGGCCCAGAGCCCGGCGGCGCCGCCGCACACGGAAATCAAAATCGCTTCGGTAAATAACTGCCGCAGGATGCGGCTGCGGCTGGCGCCCAGGGCCAGGCGCAGAGCCACTTCGCGAGAGCGATCGGCGGCGCGGGCGGCGAACAGGCTGCCAAGATTGGCGCAGGCCGCCAGCAGGATCAGACCGGCGAGCAGCATCAAACCCGCCACGAAAGCGCGCGCCGGACGGCCGAGAAAATCGCCGGCGAGACTGGGCCGCCCCAAGGTATAAGTCATTCCGCCCGCTTCTTTGGGATACGTCTTTTCCAACCAGGAGCCGATCGAATTCAGATCGGCCACCGCCTGATCTGTCGTGATCCCGGTTTTCAGATGGCCCACCGTCATGAAGATCCAGCGGCTGGCGCGCGCGTTAAGAACATTGGCCCCTACCGCGCTCACGCCTTCCACCTGATCGTGATTCACAATCGGCACGAAGATATCGGGCGAGAAAATTAATAACGTGCCGTGGAACTCGCGGGGAGCGACACCGATGATCGTGAACGGATGCTTGTTCAAACGGACGGTCCGGCCGATTACGCCCCGATCATCGCGAAAATGCGTGTGCCAATAGCCGTAAGTGAGCACGATG
>DATGII010000009.1:0-5893 GCA_035295805.1 Bryobacteraceae bacterium
CTTGATAGTGTCGAGCACGCCAAACGTTCCAGCCTGAATTCCCGGCGCCAGAACCACGATGTCCGTCGCGTTCCAGGTGCAATCATCCACATCGAACGACGGCCGGATCGCACCAAGGGCGCAAGAGGACGCGACTACAAACAGAGCGGACGGCTGAAGCAACTTCCACCGAAGACGGCCCACACAATAACAATGACAGGTTTCCCAATGTAAAGAAACGTAAAGACTCGGGCCCTACCCGAAACCTCCTCACCCGCTGCTCGTACCTACTCACTGAGGAACAAAAATGAAGCTAACCGCAGGACTCATCCTGTGCGCTGCACTGGGACAAGCCCAAGCCCCGTCTTTCGAAGTCGCCGCCATCCGCCCGGCGAGTTTCCCCACCCCCGACACGATGCGCTCGGGCAAATTCAACCCGGGGCTGAAAATCAACGGCCTCAGCCTGGACTGGGGCTTCGCCACGCTAGCCGACCTCATTCCCTACGCCTATCGCGTCAAATCCTTCCAAGTCACCGGCCCCTCTTGGATGCGCGAATCCAGGTGGAACATTGTAGCCAAGCTCCCCGAAGGCTCGTCGCAGGATCAAGCCCCCGAAATGATTCAGGCTCTGCTCGCGGAACGGTTCAAACTGACGATTCATCGCGAGAAGCGCGACCAGCCCGTCTACGAGCTCGTGGTAGGAAAAGGAGGGCCGAAACTGGACGCGGCGGCGGCCGAGGACGACGCGAAGCCAGAACCGCAAGGCCCCTTTCCCGGAGGGCCGCCCTTCGGAGGGCCCATGGGTGCAACGGGCGCGCGCATCTCGCCCGGACAAAACTGCGCCATGCACATGGAACTAAACAAGCTGACGATGTCCGCCTTCGCGGACACGCTCAGCCCGTTTCTGGACCGGCCGGTCGTTGACCAAACCGGTCTGAAGGGCGACTACAAAGTTACGCTCGATCTCCCCATGGAAGTGATGTTCGCGATGATGCAGAATCAAATTCGCAACAACGGTCTGCCGCCGCCGGGCCCCGGCGGGCCGGGAGGTCCCGGTGGAGGGCCCGGCGGTCCAGGAGGAGGACCCCCAGGCGGAGGTCGCGGCCCCATGGCCGGCTGCCCCGATCCCGGAGCCGCTCTGGCAAACGGCGGAGCAGACACCAGCTCCACCGCGCCGATTTTTCAAGCCGTCCAGCACCTGGGACTCAAGCTCCAGCCGAAAAAGGCCCCCTTCGACACGATCGTGGTAGATCACCTGGAGAAGATCCCAACCGAAAACTAGAACCCGTAGGGCTGACAGCAAATCGGCGGCCGGTTGTCAACCGGCCCTACGCAAATAACTAACGCCCGCCGGGAACGGTTTCTGCGTCAGCGGCAGCAACGGATCCGAACTGCCCTTGAGATACCGGTCAAAAAACGCGAGGCTATATCGATCGATCAAATCCTGGAATCTCTTATTCAGATTCGTCCAGGCCAAATGTCCCGCGCCGTCGAATTCCACATAGAACTTCGGCCCCGCCGACACATCATAAGCCCCATTCAGCCGCCGCACCGTCGGCGTGACTCCTAAATCCAAAGTCCCGCCCTGATACATTACCGGAGCATTCAGATGCCGCAGATCGCCCTTCAAAACATAAGGGCTGCAATATGGAGACAATGCCAGAACAGCCTTGATCCGGCCGTCCTTCCACGAGGGCCAAGCCCCCGCCAGGCCCAACACTGTATATCCGCCCAACGAATGCCCCGCCAAACCAATCCGGCTTGCATCGACCGGAACACCCTCGAAACTCTTCTCATGCAAAACCGTATCCAAAACATTTTCGAGATCCACACGGCGGTCGCGATAGGTAGCGTCCGACCATTCCTCTGCCTTTTGAAACGGCTCCTCCGGGTGCCATCCCGCGCCGTCCTTCCGGGCCGACCCGCACCGCGCGTCCGCATGGTTCGGAGCGAGAACGAAATAGCCAGCCCCCGCCAGAGCCTCCATCAGAAACGTCGACTGCGTGTTGCATCCGCCGAATCCGTGCGAAAACAACACCACGGGATAGCCCTGCGCTGGAGCCGGTCCGCCCGGCTTCCACATGGCCACGTCTTTTCCGGCAATCGAAATGTGAGCGGCCAGACACGGCACACCCAGAGAGAAGACCAAAAGTGCGACTCGGTTCACACCCTGCTAAACCCGGCCCGGCTCATTTAGTTGTTCAGGCTTTCGCCTTAAGCCTTCGCCCTAAGGAAGCCCGAACACCACCAAAGTATCCGTGGCCGTCACCGCGACGTACTGCTTCCCATTCTTCCCCAGGTACGTAATCGGAACGGCGTTGGCCGTGCGCTCCAGCTTGGTAGCCCACAGTTCTTTCCCCGTCTTCGAATCGAACGCCCGAAACCGGTTATCCGTCGCGGCGCCAATAAACACGAGCCCAGACGCCGTCACGATCGGCCCCGCGCTTCCAGCCCCGCCCGTGTTGCGCTTGCCCTCCGGCAAAGCATCGGTCGTCCCCAAAGTCGTCTGCCACGCGATCTCGCCGGTATTCGCATTTACCGCCGTCAGACGGCTCCATGGCGGTTTCTGACAGGGCAAATTCGCGACCGTGCGCCCGTTCGCGTCCTTCAGAGGAGCGCTGAACTGACCCGCCCCGCCACCATTAATGTTCCCGCGATCGTAAGGCAGATTCGCGTTCTCATACCGCCGTCCGTCCTGCTTCTTCTCTACCCAACCGGTTAAAGCGTTATCGTGCGTCTGAACGAAAACCAGCCCAGGCTTGGGATCTACCGCGACACCACCCCAGCTCGCGCCGCCCGTCCCGCCCGGAAACTGAATCGAGCTCTTGGGAGGCGCGCCAGTCTCGTGAAACAGGAATGGACTAAAGGGACCGGCGTTATAAAACCCGCCGCTCTTGTCCCACAGCTCCTGACAGGCCTGAGCATGCTCCGGCGTCGTATCTTCCGCCGTCACCATTTCTTCTTTCTTGAAACTCACGCGAGCCAGAGCCGGAGGTTTCAATGGAAACGGCTGGGTTGGCGAATACCACTCGCCCGGAACGTCGCCCTTCGGCACCGCCCGTTCCTCCACGCCGAACACCGGCTTACCCGTGACGCGGTCGAGAATGAACATATATCCCGACTTCCCGATCTGCACCAGAGCCGGAATCTTCTTCCCGTCCTTGACAATATCCACTAATCCCGGTGCGGGAGGTAAATCAAAATCCCACAAATCGTGATGCACTACCTGGAAATGCCACTTGTATTTCCCCGTTGCCGCATCCACCGCGACCACCGAATTTCCAAAAAGATTCGCGCCCGGCCGGTCGCCGCCATAGTAATTTGCCGTCGGCGCGCCAAACGTCATATAGACGATGCCGCGCTCTTCGTCGGCCGTCATGTACCAAGCCCAAGTATTTGTGCCCGACCGGTTCTTCCATCCGTCGTCCAGCCACGTCTCATGTCCCACCTGGCCCGGCCCAGGCACCGTCTGAAAATCCCAGAGCTTCGCGCCCGTTCGCGCATCGTACGCGCGAGTGTTTCCGGGCGGCCCCGTCTCCCGTTCGCCCGTGCTGGCCCCCACCATCACCACGTTCTTGAAAATCGTCGGAACGCCGTTGTAGGGCACCACCATGTCCACGACGCCCTCTTTGCCGAAGCCCGGATCGAGCTTGCCGGTGCCCGCATTCAAAGCGATCAGGCTCGCCCCCGTGGTGAACACAACGCGCGCCGGATTCTGCCGGTCACCCGGCCAAAACGCCACACCGCGCGGCGAGGCCCCTTGGGTTTCGTACGTCCAAATTTCCTTGCCGGTCTCCGGCTCCAGAGCCATCACCCTGCTCTGCGCCGAAATATACATCACGCCGTTTACAACCAGAGGAGTGAGCTCCGACATCCCGCTCGCCGTTGCGAAGCGGAACGTCGCCGGCTGCAAACGATAAGACCAAACCTGAGCCAGCTTGCCCACATTTGCCGGCGTGACCTGATTGAGAGGAGAATATCGAGTGCCCGCAAGGTCGCGATTGAACATCGGCCAATCGCCCGGCTTCGTCTGACCGAACGCTTGCCCGACCACGGCGAGCCAAAAGATAAATCTGAAGTTCATGTGTGCTGGTGGGGCAGCCAATTTTGGCTGCAGCCGGATTTTTAGCCGGCTCGCGCCGCGTAGAAACGCGGCGGCGGCCAAAATTGGCCGCCCCACTATTCCTTCTTCATCAACCCGTCCAAGCTCCAAGGACCCGCCCCCGCCGAACAAAGCCACAAAAAGAAGAAGCAATAAAAAACCGCCAACTCTCCGCCATTACTCACCGGCCAGAACCCCCGAGGAGCATGCGTCCGAAAATACCCGACCGCCATCTCCCCCGACAAAAGAAACGCCACCGGGCGCGTAAACAAGCCCAGGATAATCAGCGCGCCCCCGAACGTCTCAATCGCGCCCGCCGCCCCGAGCATCGACGACACGGGAACCGCCTTCCCGCCAATCCCGCCAAACAACCCAAAAAACTTCTGCAACCCGTGAAGCCAAAAGGTAAACGCGGCCATGATCCGAAATACCGACCGCAACTGAGGTTCGTACGCTGCCAGGATTCTCACTTGTAAAGTTGATCGTACGCCGCCTGGAAAAACGCGACCTTCGCGTCATCCAAAGCGCCCGCACCGACCTCCGCCTTATCTCCGAACACCATCGGATTCTTATTCTTCTCATCAAACGCCGGCCAATTGGGAAGACCCTTGCCATTCGGATTCCCATTTGCCGCAAAATTCAGCCAATAAGCCGACATAGTGTCCGAAACCTGTTTATCCACATCCGTCCAAGGCGTGTTGCGCGGATTATCCCACACATACTGCATCTCCGACGTATGCGTCGCCGCGCCGTGCGCGTTGGGAGCAAATCCGCCCCCGCCCTTCGCGCCCGGAGCGACATAAGGCTGATGCGTGAAGAAATAAACGTAGCTCTTCGATTTTCCGGTCTTCGATTCCATCCGGGCCCAATTCCGCATCACCCAAGCCATCTCATCCCGGCCGGCAAAGAAAGCCGAATCCTTGGCCTGATCGTCCGAGGTGCCCGGATACAACTTCAGGAAAGTCGCCGCCAGATCGCCATAACGCTTCTGCGCATCCTGGACGTACTGCTCCGCGCTCTTCGGCGCCGCCCCGAAAGACTCATCCCGGTTCGACCCGACCAAGACCGGAACATCGATCTGCTTGCCCTGCGCAAAAACCAATCCCGTATCTTCCGGCAGAACCCAGCCATCCACCACCGGACCGCCGCCCCGTCCTGCCTTCAGCACATCCGCCGCCGGTTTGGCTCGCAATTCCGCCAGCGACTTCACGCCCATCGCGTCCGCGATCTTCACGCCGGTCTGCTCCGCATCCGCCAGCGTCGGCAGCTTACTGATGTTCGCCGTCGTCCACGAGCTGCTCTCGCCAATCGCGCGCTGAAACAGGCCCTTCGCCTGCGGAACCGCCATGAGATTCGCGATCGCGCCCGCGCCGGCCGACTCGCCGAAAATCGTAACGCGCTTCGGGTCGCCGCCAAACTGGGCGATATTCTTCTGCACCCATTGCAGCGTGGCCACGCAATCGAGCAATCCGAAGTTCGCCGCTCCGCGCCGGTCGGACTCCTTGGTCAGCTCCGGATACGCGAAGAAGCCAAACAACCCGAGGCGATAATTCATCGTGACGATGATCGCCGTGCCCTTCTTGGCCAGAGCCTCACCGTCGTACTCCGGATTCGATCCGGAACCCGTGTAGTACCCGCCGCCATAAATCCAAACCATCACGGGAAGCTTGTCCCCGGCGGATTTCGCGGGCGTCCACACGTTCAAGTAAAGACAATCCTCGCTCACCGGCTGAGCCGCGGCAGCGCCCGCGCCCGGAACGTTCTGCATGCACTTCGGCCCGAACGTGTCCGCCTTGCGCACGCCATCCCAAT
>DATGII010000010.1:0-2871 GCA_035295805.1 Bryobacteraceae bacterium
CGTTCGCGATTACGGGCAACGGATCTGACGGCGCGGGCGGGACCTTTTCTTTCCGAACGGCGGATTCCGCCACCGAGGTCCTATCTTTTTACCAGGACCATGTCAAGGATCTGGGGATGAAGGTCCAGGTCAACGCGACGACACCGGATGGCGGCGTGATCACCGCGACCGATGACAACCGCAACCGCACTCTGAATGTGGTCGTTGGCCGAAACTCGGGACAGACACAAGTAAACGTTACCTACGGCGCCGGATCATAGGCCGCCGAAGATCGGCTCGAAACCCGGCCCGCGCCGGCCGATAAGCAGATCAGGCAGGCTCCGCACCTCGGAGCTACGCCTACGTTTGTCCCGGAGGACGATTTGCTTATTGATCGAGACCGCTGGCGCCCGCTGCTGCCGCTATCAATGTTACTGCTCGCGGTTTCCGGCGCGGCGAGCACAAATCAGTTTCCTCTGAACCTGGTTTCGGGCACTGCGACGTTCCAAGGAGCGCCGCTCGCCGGAGTCACGGTGACGGCGTATAACACCAATACCAGTTCCGTCACTCAGGTCGTCACGACCGATGAAAACGGCAACTATTTGCTGCAACTGCCGGCCTGGATCAATACCACGGGAACGGCGAGCGCGGACTATCACATCTGGGCGCTGAAGCCGGGCTACGGATTCTATCCCTCGGTGGGAGCCGGCGCGACGGTAACCCGAGCCGATCATACCGGCGATTTCATGGGCAACGGCTTTACCGATATCGCGATCTACCTGACCGTGATTCACTATGTCGCGCTGCCGAATATGGCTGACCGGGGCCGCCCCGGCCCGCCATTGTCCGGCGTGAATTTCTATGCATACGACGGCAGCAATCCTTATGTGAGCCTTCCCGCGGCCGGGACCTATGATCCGCGGATTCGCGGAGCCGTTTGGAACGACCGCTTCAGCGACAATCGTGACGGGACCGTCGCAGACAACGTGACCGGCCTGGTGTGGCTCAAGGACGCCGGCTGCTTCGGCCCCACCAACTGGGCGGGTGCTCTGGCGCGGGTGAACGCGCTGGCCAGCGGCGCCTGCGGGCTGACGGACGGGTCCGCGGCCGGCGACTGGCGGCTGCCCAACATCAATGAACTGGAAAGCCTGGTGGACGTTTCCGCGAGCCATCCGGCTCTCAGCGCGGGTCACCCGTTCACGAACGTCTCCAACGCAATCTACTGGTCTTCGACGAGCTACTTCGGCGGGCAAGGCGGTTCTCCGAATGCCTGGGCGATTCGTTTCGGCGACGGACGCTGGATCAATGATGGGGTCACAAACAACAAGGCGATCGGGTCCAATGCCGTGTGGGCCGTGAAAGGCAGCGGAGGCGGCGCCATTCATCTGCAATCGACCGGGCAGTACGTCACGTATCTTCCCGGCGATGACGGCAGCTTTCAGCGCGGCATACCCCCGACCTATCCCCGCTGGGTGGATAAAGGCGATGGCACCGTTGCCGACACCGTCACCGGTCTGGTCTGGCTGAAGCAAGCCGATTGCATTCGTGACAGTTGGGAGGCAGCGATCGCGTCGGTCCAAACGCTCTCGAGCGGCCAGTGCGGATTGACCGATGGCTCCCCAGCCGGCAGCTGGCGCGTGCCCACGCGCACGGAGATGCAGAGTCTCTCGGACCGCATGGAAAACAACCACGCGGATTTTTTCAGCCACACCTACCTCAATCGCGATGCCACCGTTTACCAGCCGGCGATTTTCACGAACTTCGTTGCGTATCAGTTCTACTGGACTGCCAACCCCGATGACGCCGACACGACCAGGGCCTGGACGGTGTTCAGCTGCGATTTCGGCGTATACGATACGCCCAAGGGAAATCCGGGATACACTCTCGCGGTGCGCTCCGTACAGGAGTCCGATCCACCGAAGAGGGAATCAACTCTGCTACGGGGTCGCGGGGCGCTGTAGGCACAAGTTCTCGGAGGGATCAGCTCACGGCCTTTGAATCAGCTCGATGCGATTGCCGGCCGGGTCGATCGCGATGCCGATGACCATTCCGGTGTTACGGAACGGGCGCGGCTCGCCGGCCATCGATCCGCCGGCAGCTTTAATGGCGGCGACGGTTGCTGACATATCTTTCACGTTGAAGATGACGTGCGCGACGGGGTCCTTCAGGTCGTCGGAGTCCCGATGCATGATAACGACCGGCTCGCTTTTATTGGCCTTGGCAGCGTCGGCGGTCGGGCCGAAGTTCACGAAGATCTCGGGTCCCGCCGGCGCCTCGATGCGATTGACCTCATGCATGCCGAATGCTGCTTCATAAAACTTCGCGACCGCGACTGAGTCCCTTGCACCGACTCGCACCGAGTTGAGCGACACCTGGGGATGGGCGGCACTCGTGAAGAGCAGGATGGCGGATAGGGCGAGATATGCCCGTCTTAATCGAAGTCTCAGGTAGTACATCTCATCTATGATAGACCGCCTCGCTACGTACCGAGCCCCGCCTGATTACCGCACCTGGTTTTCTACTTCGTGCAGCCAGTCGGGGCGCTTGAGGACTTCCCGAGGCTTGCTGCCGTCGGGGGGGCCGATGATGCCGTCGCGCTGCATCATATCCAGGATACGCGCGGCGCGGCCGTAGCCTAAGCGCAGGTGGCGCTGCAGCGTCGATGTCGACGCTTTGCCCATCTGCAAGACCAGGCGCACGGCTTCTTCGTACATCGGGTCCTGCTCTTCGCTGCCGGGTTCGGCTTCGGCGCCGGCCTCTTCTTCGCCCGGAGGCGCGATCAGGAACGATTGATCGTATTCGGGCGGCGCCTGCTCTTTCCAGAAATCGACGACGCGGTTGATCTCGGTTTCGGTGACAAACGCGCCGTGCAGGCGCGTGAGGCGCGAGGAA
>DATGII010000011.1:0-2853 GCA_035295805.1 Bryobacteraceae bacterium
AGTCCGACACCGCGGACCTGATTGCCGGTGATGTTCGCGGCCGCCAGCGCGCCTTGGATCGCCTCAAAGGACGCATCGGCCCAGTTTTCGGGGCGCTGCTCGGCCCAAAGCGGCTGCTCCATCCGCATTTCTTCGTGCGGAATCGAGACGGCGGCCGCTTCGGCGCCGCTTGAGTCGAGCAGGATGGCGCGGGAACTGCCGGTTCCGATATCGACGCCAAGCCAATAGCCGGTCATTCCGTTTTCGCCTTCGTGAGCCGCCAGGGACTGTAGGCGGAGACTCGCCGGATTGGATGCCCGTTACCTAGGCCTCGCATAACCAGTTCATGGTACAACGATAGACTGAATGAAACCGATCCCGACTGAGCAACAGCAGTCTCTTGTCTCGAGATTGATGAAGGCCTGCGGCGGCTCTTACAGCCCGGAAGTCCGCCGGCGGTATTTCATAACGGGTCCGCAATGGGCCGCGGCATACGATGGCAGCGCCCTTTTCCATGCGCCGACCAGGCCGCCTCTTGGATTTGAGGAAGTGATCCGGCACTATGGCGAGCTGGGAATCGGATATTGGTGCACGCATGACACCGACGTCATTCCGACGGACGCGTTGGGCACAGCCAAGCAGACCGAGATCCTCGAGCGCATCAAGACGGCGCTACAAAAACACAACGTCCGATGTTCGATGGTGACGGCAGAAACCTTTCATCACGCGATATGGGCGGCGGGCCCGGCCGCCGAATCGCCGCATGTTCGGGAGTACGCGAAATTCCGCGTGCGGAACACGGTAGATATCGGCCACGAACTGGGAGCTAGCTTCGCGGTGTACTGGCCCGGCTCGCTCGGCTACTACGTGCAAGGCGCGGTGGAGGAAACCGAAACGCTCGGTTGGTATGCCGAGGCGCTGAACGCCGCGTGCGATCACGACATTGAACGCGCAGCCAAGCGGGGCCGCTCGCCGCTCAAGCATTGCCTGGAGGCCAAGCCGTTCGAGCCTCAGGCCGAGATCCTGCTGCCCACGAGCGACGCGATGCTGGCGTTTATCGCTTCGGGCCTTCTGACGCATCCCGAAATGGTGGGCCTGAATCCGGAGTATCTGCACGAACTGATGTGGGGCGCAGCGCCCCGGGCGGCGATCGCGCGCGCACTTGTGGCGGGGAAGCTGTTCCACTTCGATATCAATGATGGATACCGGCTCAAGCACGATGTGGATATCGGAATCGGGTTGGTGAATCCGCTGGATTGGCTGAACGTGCTGGTCCTGCTACGCAGCCACAACTACGCGGGGCCCTTCAATCTGGATTACAAACCTCCGCGGACTACCAGCCAGTTTGGCGTATTCGAGGTCAGCTTCCCTACCGTGGTGGACCGGTTCATTACTTTATGGGAGATGGCGGGCGAGGCGATTGCGGACCCGGTGATCAAAGAGGCAACCGACGCGCTCAAGGCCGGAGGCGAGTATTCGGGCGATCCGCGAGATGCACAGGCCGTCACGGCTGCGCATCGCGAACTGCTGACGCTGCACGAGCTGATTGCGCACCGCCTAGTCCAGATCCTGATCGGTGCGCATCGCGGCCGGACTTATTCGATCGCGTAGCTGCCGGTTTGTAGTACGCCTGCTTTGCAGGGTTCGATCCGAATGCGCGTCGCTTCACATTTCGGCTTAGCGTTCCACACGGGAACGCGGCTGGCGGTCCTGCTGGCCGCCGTGTTGCTGATTTCTCCGCGCCAGGGACAGGCTCTCCTGCAGGATGACGCGCCATTCCGACTTCGAACGGACACGCGCGTCGTGGAAATCGACGTCTCCGTGCGGGACTCGCAGGGACGGCCCGTGGAAAATCTGGACAAAACGGATTTTAAGGTTACCGATAACGGCAAGGCGCGCCCATTCACAATCTTCAGCATCAACCGCGGCCAGACGATGTCCGCATCACGCGGCGCACAGCCAGACAATCCACCCGCACTCGCGGCGGGGTCCACGCTTCCGCCCAACGTGTTTAGCAATGCCGGTGCTTTCACGCCGCCGCAGGGACATTCGACCATCCTCTTAGTGGACGCAATCAACGGCTGGTTCGACAATTTCGGCTTGGCGCGCCAGGCTGTACTGGGACTTCTGACCAAGGCGCCCGCGGACGAGAAGATCGCGCTGTACGTTCTGGTAAAGGGCGTGGGCATGGTGACGCTGCAGAGCTATACGACGGACCGGTCGAAGCTGGCCACCGCGATCGCTCAGTTTACTCCGCGCGGGATGCCGGCCGCACCTCCCCGCATGGAGGGATCCGAAGGAATGATCGAAACGCCGTCAAACGGCAAGCAGGATGTCAGCTTCAGCAGAGAACCCGATCTTGTGCAGGCCGGGTTCACTTCCATCGAGGAAAAGGAATTCGCGGTGCGGATATCAGCGGAGGATGTCAGGGCGGCGCTGAATGGCCTGGCGGAGCAACTGAAGAACGTGCCTGGACGCAAGAGCGTCTTCTGGATCACTCAGGGATTTCCGCCGGCCCAAGTCCGCGATGTGAATCAGGCCGGCTGGGACAAAACGTTTGCGAATCTGAACGATGCCAATATCGCTGTGAATACTGTGGATGACAACGGGCTCGGGGGGCCGCTGCGCTATTGGGGCCCCGGTGCGATTCGGACTTTACAGCAAGTCGCCGAGGCAACCGGGGGGCAGGCCTATTTCTATCGCAACGATCTGGACGCCGCGATGGCCTCGGGGATCGCGGATTCGCGCAGCAGCTATACGCTCGGTTTCTATCTGACGCAAATGGACGGGAAATACCACAAATTGAAAGTGCGCGTGGATCGGCCCGGTTTGGAGCTGACTTATCGGCTGGGCTACTACGCGCAGAACGAGGGG
>DATGII010000012.1:0-31148 GCA_035295805.1 Bryobacteraceae bacterium
TGGCAGGAAATGTGGCGAGCCACGCGCCGCACGTCGTCGCTCGTGATCTGCGATTCCGTCTGCGCGAGACACAACGCCGTCAGTGCCAGCAGCAGGAAGCCGGTCTTCCAGCCTTTCGTTCGCATTCCTATTTCCGCGGTCTCCCCGTCTCCGCCGGTACCGCGCTTGTGATGCCCACCACCTGCGTACGCGCGTACTCGCGTTTCACCTTGCTTGGAACCAGGGCCACCAGCGTGCCGAAAATCAACGTCAACGCGCCGATCCAGATCCAGTTCACCAGCGGAAATACGTACGATTGCAGCACCACGCGGTCGCCGTTCAGTCCCGCAAAGTTGAGATACAGATCTTCATTCAGCCGTTCGCGCAAAGCGACTTCGTGTGTCGGCTGGCGGCTCGCTTTGTAAACCCGCTCTTCGGGGTTCAGGATTCCCAGCACATGACCGTTCTTGCGCGCCTCGATCGAAGCATCCTGCTCGACGTAATTGTCGTTCTCGCTCTCGTGCGTTCCCTTGAGCGTAAGTTGATACGAGCCGATCGTAATCGTGTCCCCCACCTTCAGCTCATCGGACCGGTGCAGGTTGAACGCCGCGCCCGTGAACCCGATGAACATGAGCACGATGCCCATGTGCACCAGGTAGCCGCCGTACCGTCGCGTGTTGCGATGCGTCAGCTCCACCACGGCATGTGCGAAATTCATGTCATTTTTCGCCGCAATCTGACGTGCGCCCTTGTAAAACTCAACGATGATGGTCAGCGCTACGAAAAGACAGAAACCGAATGAAATCAGAGCATAGAAGTTCCGAATACCCGCCGCGGCCAGCGCGCCCACCAGAACAAGCGATGCTACTCCGGGCCACATGAAATTCCGCCGCAAGCTGTCGCTCGACGTTCTCCGCCACGCAAACAGCGGCCCCACGCCGGTCAGAATCAGCAGGAACAACCCGATCGGAATCATCAGCCGGTTGAACCACGCCGCATCCAGACTGATCTTCTCTTTACTCACAGCTTCCGAAATTACCGGAAACAGCGTACCCCAGAGTACGGCGAAGCAGCTTGCCAGCAGCACCAGGTTGTTGAACATGAAACTCGATTCGCGCGAGATCACTGATTCCAGCTGCGCTTCGCTTTTCAGGTATTCCAGCCGGTCGAGGATCAGGTAAATCGTCCCCGCAATCCCGATCGCCAGAAATCCGACGAAGTATTTGCCGATCGATCCCTGCGAAAAAGCATGCACCGAGTTCACGATGCCCGATCGCGTCAAAAACGTTCCCAGGATGCAGAGAAAGAAGGTGGCCGATACCAGCACCATGTTCCACACCTTCATCATGCCCTTCTTCTCTTGCATCATCACGGAATGCAGAAACGCCGTGCCGGCCAGCCACGGCAGCAGCGAGGCATTTTCCACCGGGTCCCAGGCCCAGTAGCCGCCCCATCCGAGCACGTGATAAGCCCACGCCGCGCCCAGCACGATGCCGCAGCTCTGGAATAGCCACGTCACCATCGTCCAGCGCCGGGTCGTGTGAATCCAACCGTCGCCAGGCTGCCGCGTAATCAACGACCCCATCGCGAACGCAAATGGAACCGCGAATCCCACGTAGCCGAGGTAGAGCATCGGCGGGTGGATCGCCATCGCCGGATATTGGAGCAGGGGATTAAGCCCGTTGCCGTCCGGCACCGCGGTAATGGCTTTATCCACCGCCAGCATTTGGAACGGGCTCGCCACGAACGCGTTCAGAATCAGGAAAAAAACCTGCACCGTCGAGAGAATCGCCACCACGTACGGCATGAAATCCCGGTGCTTGCGGCGGTTCGTGAACAGAACTACGGCGGCGTACGTCGCCAGCAGCCAGCTCCACAGCAAGAGTGACCCGGCCTGTCCGCCCCACCACGCCGTGAACTTATAAATCGCCGGCATGGCGCGGTTGCTTTCTTCCGCGGCATAGAGAAAACGGAAATCGCCGGTCAGCAGCGCATTCACCAGCACTCCGGCCGCAATCGTCACCAGCAGCCACACCGCGTAAACCGCCCGCTCCGCGCTCACGATCAGGAAAGGGTTGCCGCGTAGTTTTCCCACTACGCTGCCGGCAATCGCGTAAATGGCCAGGCAGAAGGCCAGCAGTATCGCTAACGCGCCGAGATTTTCCATCCTTTGTCCTTAAAGACTGGCTTTGTTCGGATATACCGGAGCCGGCGCCGGTTTCCCGCCGCCCGGCTTGGCTTCATACTTCGAAGCGCACTTGGCTTGGATCTGCTTCGCATGGAACACTCCGTCGCGTCCCATCTTGCCGTCCGCCAGAGCCTGCGAGCCATCCCGAAAAGTATCCGGCAGCGGGTCAGAGCCTTCGTACACCACTCGCAGGTTCATCTTCTCCTGTACCAGCAGGAACTGCACATTGCTGGCCGAGCGCACGATCGATCCCGGGCTGATGTCTCCGCCCACGCGCAGACGTTTGCTGTACGCCTGGTCGCCCATCTGATTGAGCTCGGAAATCGTCTTGTAATAGGTCTGGTTATCCTTGATCCCGGCGGTAGCAAGCCAGATCAGCGTCCCCACGATAACCACGACCAGGGCCGCAAATTTCCCGTATTTTTTCATGCAAGCCTCTGAACCCTTTAGTATAGCGCCACATACCGGGGCAAACCCAAGGACCAGCGGGCGTTTTATTGCCGCGCTTTACGAGTCAGTGAACCTGATTTGCGCAGGATGCGGCGATCATAATTCGCGCCCGCCGGTGCCGCTTCCACTCGTTCGCCACCATGCATATCCTCCAGCATGGAGGCCACGGACACGGCTTCACCCGTGAACCCGCTCGCTTCCAGTACCGAGCGCATCTTCCTCACTTGGTCCGCGTAAGCCGGAAACTCCACCAGCGTCGCTGGTTCCGCGCGCTCGGTGCCGTCGCCAGCCACATAGACGACGGTGGCGTCGTGATAAATCTGCGGGTTAATGGGAAACTCCAGCGTCGCCAGCGCTTCCAGCAGTCGCTCCAGGTCGCGCGGTTCCACGGGAACGGAAATCGATACCAGTTCGCCTTCGCTGCCGCAGAGAGCAGTCGAAGACGCCGGCGTTGCAGTCGGCCAGACGCTCATCGCAATCCTCCAGCATCCGGCAATATCGGCCCTGAAAACAAAAAACCCTGGGCCAAAGGCCACAGGGTCATCAACGACCGACTTGCCTTTAGCACTTTTTTTAACGTGGTTGCAATTAGCTCGGCCCGGCAAGCGGACCTAAATCATTCCACGTGCTTCAAACTCTACCACCCGTCGGATCCAAATGCAATGGTTAACCGCCGCGGACGGTGGGACGATCCTTTCGGCCGCGGTTGGCAGCAGATTGATCTATTTCGCGGTGAACGTGAAGTTGGAAATGTAAACTTCGTCGGAGCCCGGTAGATAAAAACCGAACTTGCCGTTCGCAGGGTTCAGGCCGGAGGCCTCATAGGAATCGATCTTCTCCCAGCTTCCATTGTCCTGCTTGTAGGTGGTAATGCCCGCGGGAGAGATTTCGATGCGCAGCGTGAACTCCATGTCCTTCGCCTGCGTGCTCAGTGGTATATTGTCTTCCTTTTGTTTCTTCCCGCTCACGACCGCGGCCCGGTGAAAGCTCTTTTTGTCGATGCCGAACCGGATGTAATCGCTCGCATTGTCGGCGGCTCCAACCACCCATTCGATGCGGTGGGCAAACACTCCGCCCTGGCGGCGCGCGCTGAACACGAACGTGCCATTGCTGGGCTGTACCGGGTACAGAACCAGATTTCCCCCCCGGTGCACGTACCATCCGTTCTCGAGTTTCCACCCGTACTGTGACGCCCACTGTTCCATCGTCACGACACTGGGCTTGGCGATGACGTTCGCCATGGGCAAGTTCAAGTTGACGACGTTCGCCTTGCCCGGACCCACCACAACGACCGCGCTGGCGGGATTGTGCAAAGGAGCCGTGGCGACGAACGTGTACTGTCCTTCGTCCAACTCCACCGCCGGCCCGCGCACTTCGTGCGTCTTGCCGTCGGGACCTTTGTAGTTCACCGTCGCGTTGGCCGGGCTCACGGCAATTCGAACGGGCACCCGTGTGATTTGCGCTACCAGATCCTGTCCCGTGACGGGCACGGTTTCACCCGCTTTGAAATTCCGTGAGATCGGTTTATAACCTGCGATCTCGATGACATGATTGCCCGGCTGGATGTCGGAAACCGTGAGGCTGCCGTCGGGCTGCACATTGCCGGCCGCCTTCTGGTCGATCTTCACCTGCGCCCCTGCCGCCGCGCCGTTCACCATCAGGCCGGCCACCGTGGGCTTGAGCCGCATGTGAAATTCCAGCTTGGCTTCCTCGCCCTTCTTGACGTCCGCCGTTTGCACGGCTTCATCCTGGTAGCCTTCTTTGTAAACCCGCACCGTATGCTGCTTCACGGCGAGGTTGCTGATGCGAATCTGTCCCCCGCGCCCTTTTCTCCGCTGCTTCACAGGCTTGCCGTCTATATCCACCTGTACGTCGTCGGCGCCCGTAGCCAGGATCAACAGGGACCCCACGTTGCGGTCTGAATCCAGCCGGACATCGATCGTCGGCGCATTGCCGTTCGTGAGGCTCAGTATGTGCGGCGGCGCGCTGCCCTCGGTCAGCCGGACCTCATGGTTGCCGGGGGCCAGGTTGGAAACATCCACGCCGTTCCCTCCGGCGTCCCCGTATTCCTGGTTGTCCACCGCGACCTTGGCCGGATATGTCGCTTGGATGTGCGCCTGGCTCTGAAAACTGGTGAAGACGACAGCTTTGACCTCTTTGGCTGTGGGCGTTTCCGTCAAAACCGGCATGCGGCCCTGTGCTGCCTCGAACGCAATGTTCGTCTTCACGCTCCCTGACGTAATCTCGATGCTGTGCTTGCCTAGCCCGAGGTTGTCGTTACCGAACTGCCCGTCTTGCAGTTCGGCGGGGGTTTCGCCGTCGAATTTCACTTTTCCCGATTGCAGATCGCTCGTCACCCGCAAAACCTGCGCCACCGGAGCCGCTGCGATCGACGGTGCCGGCGGTTGCAGCGTCAAATTCACTTCAACCGGAAGGCCGCGCGTTACTACCAAGGGAGCGGTCGCCGGCTGATATCCCTCCTTCTGCGCGGTGAGTTGATACGTACCGGCACGCAGCTTAAGGTGGGCCTCCCCGGTGCCTCTGACTTCACCGTCCACCCGGATGGTGGCGCCGTCCGGGTGCGTCCGGATCACCACCGCTGTCGGGCGGAATTGGCGGGCCACAAACCATGCAACCACCAGCAAGAGCACCGCAGCGGCGGCGACGGCAATCAGAGTACGATTCAGCGGCGGCTTCGGTGCGGCCGCTTTGGGCGGCTCTGGCGGCGCCGGCGGTGGAACGCGGAGTGGCTTGGTTGTGGACGGTGCCGGCGGTGTGACTACAGGCAGCGAAGCGTCCGACGTCGGCGCCTGGAACATCACGGTTGCGCCAAGATCTCCGCCGCTGCCCATTGAGGGCTCAACCGGCGGCGCCCCAGGCGTCAGCGGTGGCGGGCTCGCAGGTGTCGCTGCCGGAAGTTGCGTTTCGAAAGTTGTTGGAATTTCCGGCGGGGGCTCGGGAGCCGGCGGTTGGTCACGCAGCCGCTTTTCGAACGCTTCCCATCCTTCCGGGGTCGTGGTCTCGGGAGCGGGCGCCTCGGCGGGTGCAGATTCCTGTTTCGCCGTTGCCGGCGGGATCACCACCGTTTCCTGCTGCGCTGCCGCTGCCGCTTTCGAGCGTTGACTGCGTGTCTGGTAGTCCGGCAGCGCCTTGCTCAACGTGGCGTGCAATTGCACCAGCCGCGAATCCCGCGGATACGTGCTCAGCGTCTGCTCGATTTGTTCCAGCGCGCCTTGCACATTCCCGGCAGCCTGCATGCGCCGTGCTTCCGCCACTATTTTGCCGACTTCTTCTTCCCGCTTGTGATCCAGCACCATGCCGCGCACGCCCCTGGCCAGCGCGTGGGATGGATCGAGTTCGAGCGCCTGTTGGCACAAGCCTTCCGCCGCCCGCCAGTCGGTATCGATCACCGCGCGCGCCTGGTCGAGCATGGTTTCCAACAGGAACGTCCGCACCACCTGGTTGCCTTCATCCATCGAGTACGCCTTACGCAAAATCTCGATGGCTTCCGGGAACTGCCTCTGTCCGCTCAGCTCCTGCCCCTGTTGGAACAACTGTTGCGCTTCGGCCGCCCGCGCTTGGTTCTGCCGCGCCAGTTCGCCTAGAGACGCCAGTTCTTCATCGTCCGGATACTCGGCCGACGCGTTCTTCAACAGCTCCAGCGCGCGTTCGAATGCTCCGGATTCGATCTGCCGGTCGATCTGTTCCACCCAGCGCGCCTTGGCCTCCGCACGTGACTGCTGCTCGCGTCGCTTGATGACGCGCTCAATTTCGAAGTCCAGCCCCGGATACTGCTTGTGAATCGTTAGCAGCGTTTCCCACTGCCCTAGCGCCTCGTTGAACTGGCCGCGCTCTTCGTACGACCGCGCCTTATTCACGATCGAATTCACCAGATCGCGCTTGTCCCTCACCAGGCGCAGGGCTCGTTCGAAATGCGGCTCTCCCGGATGCGCCTCCAGCGCTCCCTTCAGAATGCTCACCCGCCGTTCCAGATCCGGCTCCGCTTCCACCGCCCGGTCAATGGCCGCAACCTGCGATGAAAAATCCTGCCGCTGCCGCTCCTCTACGTCGAATTTCAATGCCTGAAACAACGCGTGGCTCGGATATTTGTTGAGGTATTGCTGGCACACCGAGAGCGCCGCGGCGAAATTCCCGTCCACCAGGTGCTTGCGCGCTTCCTGGTACGAGCTCTTCAGCACGTCGTGCTCCGAGCGCACTTGGTTGTAAAAGTTCTGATACGAAATGCCGCGCTCCGGTGCTGAGGTGTCCGGCACCCGCCGGTCGAGATCCACCAGACGGTCGAGCTTGGTGAGCGCGGAGCTCATTTCGCCGTTCTGCCAGGCTTCCATCGCCTGTTTGTAGAGCTCTTCCTTTTCTTTTCGCGCCTTGACGTACTGTTCTTCGCGCCGGTCTACTTCTGCCATCAGTTGCAGCGCGGTCGTATCTTTGGGACGCAATTGCAACAGGCTTTTCAGCGCGTCGCGTGCGTGGCTGAACGCGTTGTTTTCCAGATGCTGCCGCGCCAGCTTGGTCCACTCCTCCACCTTGGCTTCGCTGCGGCGCGTCTCGATCGTGGCCCGCAAAGTCACGGCGGCCGAATTCGTCGGGTCTAGCTGCAGCACCTCCTGGATCTTCTGCAGCGCCAGCAGGTACTCTTCCTCCTGCATGCACGTGCGCGCGCTTTCCAATAGCTGCGTAATGTTCTTTTGCCGCACCGCCTGGTCGAGCTGCCGCCGCAGCAGCGTCATCCCCGTCTCGACGTGGCCTTCCGCCTCCAGTTCGTTCAATAGCTCGCCCGCAAACTGATAGTTGCCCTGCTCGTACGCCTTGGTGGCTTTTTGGATGCGCGGCTGCAAACGAGCGGCATCGAAAATTTCGATGGGCTCGTTGCGATGCGCCTTGAGCAGCGTTTCCGCGAACTCTTTTGCCGTGGAGAACCGGTTCCAAGGCTGTTTCGCCATGGCCTTGTGAATCACCCGGCTGACCATCTGGCTCACCGCGGGATTCAGCTCCGAGGCCGCCGGCGGTACGTTGTGCAGAATCGCCTGCGCCGTCTCCTGCTCGGTCGGATAGTCGAACGGACGCCGTCGAGTCAAGGTCTCGTAAAACACCACGCCCAGCGAGAAAATGTCCGACAGCGGCGACGCCGGCTTCATCTCGATTTGCTCGGGCGCCATGTAGGGCAGCGTTCCGCCCGCCACGGTCATGGTGGCCGTGGTGTCTGCCATGTGCGCCACGCCGAAGTCGATGATCTTCACCGTGTCGTCCGGCATCACGAAAAGGTTGCTGGGTTTCAGATCGCGATGTACCAGCCCGCGCTCGTGCGCCGCATGCAGCCCGCGGCACGTCTGCACGATGATCTCCACGGACCGCTCCACCGTCAGCCGTTGGCTCGATGCCTTGATGAGCGCGTCGAGCGTCACCCCCGGCAGCAGCGGCATCACGAAATACGGCTTCGTCGCTCCGTCTTCGGTAAACTCGCCGATGTCGAAAATCTCGACGATGTTCGGATGGCTCATCGAAGCCAGTACGCCGCATTCTTTGCGGAATAAATCGAGCGCTAATTTGCTCGGCGAATCGCGCAAAGTCTTAATCGCCACTTCGCGCTGCACCACGGTGTCGTAGGCCTTGTACACAAGACCCATGCCACCCTTTCCGAGGACATCGATGGTCTCGTAGCGCTCTTTAATTTTTTTGCGGGTTGCCATGCGACGCCAAGCTTGTCCTTTATCATACAGCCGTTTTCGCGCAACCGTAGCGGGGGATTAACTCAAGTTAATACTAGGTTTGAAGAAAGATTTGAGCTCGGTTGTATATCGGGTTTAAGGAATAGCCAGCGTATATGTGACGCAATTTCCGCCCGGCGCCTTCCGGTCGCCCAACGCCCCAAATTCGGGTTCTCCTCAGTCCTGGGTCCTCTTACGCCGCAAAAAGTGTTAAAAGAAACAGACGGACTTCCGAGACTATCGTGTTCGCGACGGCGTGTATTTAAGATGATCGCCCCTCATCTCATCCTGGTGGGCGGATTTCTCGGCGCAGGCAAAACCTCGCTCATTCTTGCCGCGGGCTCGCGTTTGCGCGCCGCAGGCTGGCGCGTCGGCATCATCCTGAATGATCAGGGCGGGGAACTGGTCGATACGCGCCTCGCCGAAGCAGCCGGTTTCCCTTCTCGCGAAATCGCCGGCGGCTGCTTCTGCTGCCGCTTCTCCGAATTCGTGCGCGCTGCCGCCGGCTTCAGCCAGGGTGAGGCTCCCGATTTTATCCTCGCCGAACCCGTCGGCAGCTGCACCGATCTCGCTGCCACTATCCTCCAGCCCCTCCGCCGTTATCATAAGGACCGTTACAAGATCGCACCGCTCACCGTCCTCGTCGACCCCGCCCGCACCGAACAGCTTCTTGCGCCTGGTGCCGACCCGCTCGCCGCGTATCTGTTCCAAAAACAGATTGCCGAAGCCGACGTCGTTCGCTACTCCAAGGCTGACGTCTACACCCGTTTCCCGCGAATTCCCGGCATCGACGCCCGCCCCCTCAGTGCGCAAACCGGCCAGGGAGTGGCCGAATGGATCGACGAAGTCATCACCTGGACCGGTGGCCGCGGCTCCAAACTTCTTGACATTGATTACGCGCGATACGCCGAGGCCGAAGCCTCTCTCGGATGGCTCAACTGCCGTGGCGAGTTTCGGGCAGCTCAACCGCTCACTCCCGCCGCAGTCGCCGGCCCCTTGATGACACGCCTCGCCACTCTCCTTAGCGAATCCTCGATTCCCATCGCCCACCTGAAGGTCTTTGTTCAATCTGCCAATGGCCATGTCAAGGCCAGCATTTGCCAAAATGGCCAGCCGCCCGCCGTCGCGGGTACGCTCGATGCTCCGCCCTCCGGCCGTTGCACCGTGATCCTCAACCTGCGCGCTACCGGCGATCCAAAAACGTTGGAAGCCCTCGTCCGCCAGGCCACCTCCGATCTTCCCGGCACATTCCGCGTCGATCACGCGGAAGCCTTTCGCCCGTCGCCGCCTGTTCCCGAACATCGATTTCAGGAAGTCGTATGAAAATGACTCGACGCAGTTTACTTGCTGGTTCCGCAGCCGCTGGCTTGGCCGGCGCGCAAAACACCCCTAAAACGGGCTCTCCACGCCCTGCGCCCGGCCGCCGCTTCACCCGGGAGTCTTTGCGCGAAATCGCCTTTCCACTCGGCGGCATCGGCACCGGCACCGTCTCGCTCGGCGGCTATGGCCAGTTCCGCGATTGGGAAACCTTCAATCGCCCCAATAAAGGCGGCATCCTGCCCTTTACCTTCGCCTCCCTGCACCTCTCCGGCGGCGGCCTCGCGAAACCGCTCATCCGCGTTCTCGAGCGCGTTCCTCTGCCGCCCTACAACGGCTCGAGCGGCGTCCCGCGCGAAACCGGCCTCGGCCTGCCGCGCTTCCGCGAAGCGGTTTTCACCGGCTCCTACCCCTTCGCCAATATCGATTTCATCGATTCCAAGCTTCCCGTCGCCGTCTCGCTCGAAGCCTTCAATCCCATGGTTCCGCTCGCCACCGCGGACTCGAGCTTGCCCGTCGCCATCCTTACCTATCGCGTCACCAACCGCGCCGCTTCGGCCGTGAACGCCGCCCTCGCATTCTCCATCCTCAATCCTGTCGGTTACGATGGCGTCAGCCGCCTCGACGATCGCCACGCTCCCTACCTCGGCAGCAATCGTAACGAGTTCCGCACGGAAGGCAATACTGCGGGATTGTTCCTCTCCTCCACCAAATATCCCGCTGATTCCGCGCGCTTCGGCTCCATGGCCGTCGCCACCGCCGCCGGCAATACTTCCTACCGCCTGGCTTGGGAGCACGGCGAGTGGTTCGACGAATTCCAGAAATGGTGGGATGACTTTCTCGCCAACGGCCATTTTCCTAATAATCCCGGCGCGGCCTCCGAGGACGCGGCCTCCGACTACGCCTCCCTTGCCACACACTTTTCCATCGCGCCCGGCGCATCCAAAAACGTAACCTTCGTTCTGGCCTGGCATTTCCCCAATACCGAAATCTATTGGCAGAGCCGCAGCGAGGACTTCGGCGAAGGCCGCGAAACGTCCAATCCCGCGCCGCTCCGCAATGACTACGGCACCCGCTGGCCTTCCGCCTGGCAACCCGCCATCCACGCGCTTCACGAGCTCGATTCCCTCCGCGCGCGCTCCAAAAAATATCGCGACACCCTCTACGCCTCCACTCTTCCCGCGCCTCTCATTGATGCCGTTTCCAGCCAGGCCTCCATCCTCCGCACCAACACCGTCACCGTCATGGAGAACAAGCTCACCCTTGCCTTTGAAGGCTGTGACGACCATGGCGGCTGCTGCCCCATGAACTGCACCCATGTCTACAATTACGAGCAGGCCCTCGCTCATCTCTATCCCGAGCTCGAGCGCAGCATGCGCGATACCGATTTCCTCCTCAACCTGCGTCCCGACGGCAGTATGAGCTTCCGCACCCCCGTCCCCCTCCACGACCAATCGTCCGGCCGCATGATGCCCGCCGCCGACGGCCAGATGGGCTGCATCATGAAGGTCTATCGCGAGTGGCTCCTGGGCGGCTCCGACGACTGGCTTCGCAAGCTCTGGCCGAACGTCAAACGCGCCCTCGAATACGCCTGGCTCCAGTGGGATGCCAACCGCGATGGCGTCATGGAAGGCGAGCAGCACAACACCTACGACATCGAGTTCTACGGCCCCAACAGCATGATGGGCACTCTCTACCTGGGCGCCCTCGCCGCCGCTGCCCGCATGGGCGATCACCTGGGCGATCGCGATGCCGCCGAAACCTACCGCAAGCTCGCCGCTCAAGGTGGCGCCCTTCTCGATAAAGAATTATGGAACGGCGAGTATTTCGTCCAGCACATTGATGAATCGCAGTCCAAGGCCGTGCGCTACCAGTACGGCGAAGGCTGCCTTTCCGATCAGTTGCTCGGCCAGTGGTTCGCCGAGGTCGTCGGCTTAGGCAAGCTGCTGCCCCACGATCACCTGCGCGCCACCCTCTCTTCCATATACCGCTACAACTTCAATGCGGATTTGTCCGGCTTCGCCAATGCGCAGCGCATCTATGCGCTCGCTGACGAGAAAGGTCTCCTCCTCTGCAGTTGGCCCAAGGGCAAGCGTCCCGCTCTCCCCTTTGTCTACTCCGATGAAGTTTGGACCGGCATCGAATACCAGGTCGCCGCGCATCTGATTTATGAAGACATGGTGAAGGAAGGGCTCGCCATCGTCGAAGGCGCCCGCGCTCGCTACGACGGTGCCCGTCGCAATCCCTGGAATGATCTCGAATGCGGCCACCATTACGCCCGCGCCATGTCGAGTTGGAGCCTGCTCACCGCGATTTCCGGATTCCGTTACTCGGCGCCGGAAAAGGAAATCACGTTTCATCCGCGGTTTTCCTCCGAACAGTTCCGCGTCATGTTTTCCTCCGGCACAGCTTGGGGCAGCTATGCGCAGCAGCAGTCCGGCAAGGAGAAACTCGACGCCGAAATTACCGTCGAAGGCGGCGCACTCGAGCTGGCTTCGGTGCGCTTACCGTTCGCCGGCGCCTCCGCGAAGATTAAATCCAGTTCACCTGCGACCGTCGAATCCGCCGGCGGCGTCGCTAACGTAAGATTTCGCACGCCGATAACACTCGGAGCCGGTCAGAAGATTACGTTGTCGTTAACTGTGTAACCGTTTGGCCTCAGCGTTGCTCTCTACGCTGTAGGAGGAAAAAAATGCGCACTCACCTGCTCAAGCGCTCGCTGGTTTTACTTTCCATGGTTCTGGCTCTCGCTGGCATTTCGTCGGCGGGTATCCTGCTCCAGATCAACATCGCGCCGCCGCCGCTTCCCATCTACGATCAACCGCTCTGCCCCGGCGATGGCTATCTTTGGACGCCCGGTTATTGGGCCTACGGGGACGACGGCTTCTTTTGGGTGCCCGGCACGTGGGTTTTAATTCCCGAGCCCGGCCTGCTCTGGACTCCCGGCTGGTGGGGCTGGGACGACGGCGGTTTCTATCTCTTCCATGAAGGCTTTTGGGGACCGCACGTTGGCTTCTATGGAGGCATCAACTACGGCTTCGGCTATGTCGGTTTCGGCTACGAAGGTGGCTATTGGGATCATGGCGCCTTCTTCTATAACCGCTACGTCAATCATGTTGAGCACGTCACCAACGTCTACAACAAAACGGTCATCAACAACATCACCGTCACCAACGTCAGCTACAACGGCGGTTCCGGTGGGATTACAGCACGCCCCAGGCCTGAAGAAGAGATCGCCATGCGTGAGCGGCACATTCCACCAAGCTCCGTTCAGGTCCAGCACGTGCAGGCCGCCAGCACCAACCGGCAGCTCTACGAAAACGTGAACCACGGCAAGCCGCCCGTAGCCGCCACTCCTCGCCCCGCGGAATTTAGCGGGCGCGGCGTCGTGCAGGCTAAGGCCGCCGCAAGGAATTACGTGCCGCCTCAAACGCGCGCCGCCGCAGCCCCTGTTCGCAACGGCCCGCCAGCCCCCGCAGCCCGCAATGCCCCCGCAGCTCAACCGGAGCGCAACGTTCCTGCCGGCCGTCCCGGCTCTCCCGCTCACGCCAGTGAAATACAATCCGCACAGCGGCCCGGCTTTACGCCGTCGGGGAATCAGAGAGCCGACCAGAAGTTCCAGCAGCAGCAGCAAAAGCTCTACGCCCAGCAGGATAAAGAACGCCAGAAGCTCCAGCAGCAGCAGGAGCGGGAGCACCAGCAGTTCCAGTCGCATCCGAACCCGCAACGGCAGCAGCAGATAGAGCAGCGCCACCAGCAGCAGACGCAGCAGCTGCAGCAGCGCCACGAGAGCCAGGCACAGCAGATGCAGTCCCGCGCGCCGCAGCCTCGCCGCTAGGAGGTTTTCACCGTAGGGGCCGGGCATGCCCGGCCTAATTCCGTCACATCAGCCACGTCCCTTTCTAACTTCCAAGAAATCCGCTACGATTGCGTTGACCTTTCTATGACTCGCCGCACCCTGCTCGCTTTCGCCGGTCCGCTCTGGGCCGCCCAGAACGATTCCTCAGCGCCAACCGCCAAAAGCAAAGACGCTTTCATGTCGCTCCCGCCCGACCTCCCCGTTCCCAAAGACGATGGCGAGGCCAACCACCTCACAGGCATGCGTATGCCCGCCGTGACGCTCGGCTCCACTGCCGGACACCGAGTCAACCTCGCCGAGCTTGCCCGCGACCGCACCGTCATCTATTGCTACCCGCGCACCGGCGCCCCCGGCCAGCCCGTTCCCAAAGGATGGGACCAGATACCCGGCGCCCGCGGTTGTACCCCCGAAAGCTGCGGCTTCCGCGATCACTACCACGCTCTCCAGACCCTCCACGTCCGCGTATTCGGATTGAGTACCCAGTCGACCGAGTATCAGCAGGAAGCCGTCGAGCGCCTCCACCTGCCCTTCGAAATCCTCAGCGACGCCGGGTTCGCCCTCACCAACGCTCTCCGCCTTCCCACTTTTAACTTCGAAGGCGTCCGCCTCCTCAAGCGCCTCACCATGATCACTTCCGCCGGCAAAATCGAAAAGGTCTTCTACCCCGTCTTTCCCCCCGACAAACACGCCGAAGAAGTCATCGCTTGGCTCACCAAGCGCGCTTGACGCCGCGTGCTATATGTCAGGCAGATGTCGGATCTCGCTGCCATCAAAACTACTTACATTTTTAAAAAAAATTCCAATTCAAACCCATTCCCATTTCCGGACACTTCTCCGCCCTGGCGCTTCCCAGCCGATTTTCTGGAACCGGGCCCCTGACTCGGGCGTATTCCCTGAGAGCTCTCATTCATGTCCGCCTTCACCCAGGATCTCCGTCATTCCTTGCGTGTCATGCGCAAGAACCCCGGCTTCACCGCCATCGCCGTCGCCGCCCTCGCCCTCGGCATCGGCGCCAACACCGCCATCTTCTCGGTCGTGAACGGCGTCCTACTCCGGCCGCTCTCCTTTAAGGACCCCGACCGCCTCGTCCGTGTCGGCCGCAACTTCCGCGGCAAGGGGGTCAACGCCACCTCCCTTCCCAAGTATTTCGCCTGGCGCAGCGCCATGTCCGCCTTCGAAGGCATGGCGATTTACGATTTCACCGGACCCGGCCTCAACCTCAGCGGCTCCGATCGCGCCGAGCAGGTCAAAGGCATTCACGTCTCTTCTGAATTTTTCACCGTCTTCGGCACCGCCCCCTTCCGCGGCCGCACCTTCACCGAAACCGAGGACCGTCCCGGCGGTCCCAAGCTCGCCGTCATCTCTTACGGACTCTGGCAGCGGCGCTGGGCCGCCAACCCCGCCATCCTCGGCCAGCCCATGACTCTCAATGGCGAGCCCTTCACCGTCATCGGAATCCTTCCGGAAAATTTCCATTCCGATCCGCCCGCCGACATCTTCATTCCTATGCAGGCCGATCCCAACAGTCAGAATCAGGGCAACTATCTCCGCATGTCAGCGCGCCTCAAAACCGGCGTCTCGCTCGATGCCGCCCGCGCGCAGCTCAAAGTCGCCGGCGAGCAGTTCCGCCGCCAGTACCCGACGTGGATGGATAAAGAAGAGGGCGTCGCCGTCGTTCCCGAGCAGGAAGCCGTCATCGGCGACACTCGCCCCGCGCTTCTCATTCTGATGGGCGCCGTTGGTCTCGTGCTTCTGATCGCTTGCGCCAATGTCGCCAACCTGCTACTCGCCCGCTCCACCGGCCGCGCACGTGAAATCGCCGTCCGCACCGCTTTGGGCGCAGGCCGCCTGCGCATCGTCCGCCAGCTCCTCACCGAAAGCGTGCTCCTCGCCCTCGCGGGAGGCGTCGCCGGACTCGCTATCGGCCTCTGGGGCGCCCGCGCCCTGCTCGCCATCACTCCCGCCGACCTACCCCGCGTCGCCGAAATGATCGATGGCGGCCTCCTCGCCACGCTTGACCTCCGCATGCTCGCCTTCACCCTCGGCGTTTCCGTCCTCACCGGCGTTCTGTTCGGCCTCGTGCCCGCACTCCAGGTCTCCCGCACCGATGTCAGCTCCACTCTCAAGGAATCCGGATCGCGCTCCGCCACCGGCCGCCACCACTTCGCTCGCGGCGCCCTGGTGGTCGGCGAAATGGCGCTCTCGCTCGTCCTGCTCGTGGGTGCCGTGCTGCTCATCCGTACCTTCATTTCGCTGCGCTCTGTCAATCCCGGCTTCGATCCCCGCCACGTGCTGACGTTCCAGACGTCACTCAGCGGCGAACGCTATGCCACCACCGCGCGCGTGGCCGAGCTCACACGCCGCGCTCTCGACCGTCTTGAGAGCCTGCCCGGAGTCGAAGCCGCCACGTCCAGCTTCAATGCTCCTCTCGAAACCGGTATCGATCTGCCGTTCAATATCGATGGCCGTCAGCCGCCAAAAGACAGCCCCTATAACGGGGAATCGCAGTACCGTTATGCCGCGCCGCATTATTTCAGCGCCCTGAAAATTCCCGTCCTCCGCGGCCGCGTCTTCACCTATCAGGATTCCGGTACCGCCCCTCGCGTCGCCGTCGTCAACGCCGCCATGGTGAGAAAATACTGGCCCAACGAAGATCCCATCGGCCGCCGCATTACGATCGGTAAAGGGATCGGCCCCCAGTTCGATGACCCGCCTCGCCAGATCGTGGGCGTCGTGGGCGATGTTCACGAAGAAGGTTTGGATAACGATGCGTCCGAAGTGATTTACGTTCCCTTTGCCCAGGTGCCCGATGGCATCAGCGCCCTCGCGAATTCCGCTATCCCCACCGTATGGCTCGTTCGCACCACGCCCCAGCCGCTCACGCTCGATAACGCCGTGCGCCAGGAGTTCCTATCCATCGAAAGCGATCTCCCCCTCGCCAAAATCCGCACCATGGAGCAGGTGATCGGCGAATCGACCGCCCGTCAGAGTTTTCAGATGATTCTCCTCGCCGTCTTTGCCTCCATCGCTCTCGTGCTCGCCGCCCTCGGCATCTATGGCGTCATGTCTTATGTCGTTGAGCAGCGCACGCACGAAATCGGCATTCGCCTCTCGCTCGGCGCGGGCACCGGCGATATGGTCCGCTTGATCGTCGGGCAGGGCATGCGCCTGGCGGCCATCGGCGTTGCCTGCGGTCTCGCCGCCGCCTTCGCTCTGACGCGGCTGCTCGAAAAGCTGCTCTTCGGTGTGAAGGCGACCGACCCCGTCACTTACGCGCTCGTGGCGGCGCTTCTCGCGGTCGTCGCGCTCCTTGCTACCTACATCCCGGCGCATCGCGCCACCCGCATCGATCCCGTCATCGCCCTCCGCTACGAATGATCTTTTAACTCACCCGCGCCCAACTGAGCCGCTCCAAACCGAGTCGCGACCAAAGGAAGCGGTCAAGAATCATGGATCCTTTTGCCCCTTGACAATATCTGTTATAACGACTATCGTTATAACAGAAATATGGCGGGCAAGCTCCAATCCGAGATCAAGCAGACGAAGCCCTTCCCCGATAAGGAATCCGAGGCCCTGCTCAACATCCAGCGCACCGCCGACTTCCTCATGCAGGGCATCAACGAAGTCCTGAAGCCTGCTGACCTTTCGCCCACTCAGTACAACGTCCTGCGCATCCTCAAGGGAGCCGAGCCCGATGGCCTTGCCTGCCGCGAGATCGGCGAGCGCCTCATCACCCGCGACCCCGACCTCACGCGTCTCCTCGATCGCATGGAGCTCCGCGGTCTGGTCACGCGTACCCGCGACGCGCAAGATCGTCGCGTCGTTACCGTCCGGATAGCATCTAAGGGTCTGAAGTCCCTCGGTCGCCTCGACGCGCCCTTGCGCGCGCTTGGCAAGAGGCAGTTCCGGAATCTGGACCCCGGGCGTCTGAGTCAGTTAATCGAGCTATTGGAATCGTTACGTGAGTAAACGTACAAGGAGAACACGATGAGCAACGAAGCAACCGCCGCCGCAGCCGCCGTCAGCACGTGGGACATCGATCCCGCGCATACGCACGCCCAGTTCAAGGTGCGCCACATGATGATCTCGAACGTCAAGGGCGAGTTCACCAAGATCACCGGCAGTGTCAAGCTCGATAGCGCCGATATCACGCGCTCGAGCGTCGATGTCGCGATCGATGTCAACTCCCTGAACACTCGCGACGCGCAGCGCGACGGGCACCTCAAGAGTCCCGACTTCTTCGACGCCGCGAATTACCCCTCGATCACCTTCAAGTCGACCAAGATCGCGCGCACCGAGGATGGCATCGAGCTCACCGGTGACGTGACCATCCGCGGCGTCACCCGGCCCGTCACCTTCGTGGTGGACGGACCGACCCCCGAGACCAAGGATCCCTGGGGCAACACCCGCGTCGGCGTCGAAGCCACCACTACCATCGACCGCAAGGATTTCGGCCTCACCTGGAATGCCGCGCTCGAAACCGGCGGCGTGCTCGTCGGCGACAAGGTCGCTATCACGGTCGACGCCGAACTCGTCAAGAAGTAACCCCGTTCGAATTCGGGACGCCCTGTCCCACAGACGCGCAAGGGCGGCCCAGGCGCGGGCTCAAGTGTCTGGAAACACGGCCGTGGTTTTGGGCTGCCCGTTGCATTAGGATGCGGCCGCTCATGCAGGACCTCCGCTTTGCTCTCCGGGCGCTGCGCACGAGCCCGGTGTTCACGGCTATCGCCGTGGTCTCGCTCGCGCTCGGCATCGGGGCCAATACCGCCATCTTCACGCTAATGGACCAGGTGCTGCTTCGGTACCTCCCCGTGAAGCATCCCGAGCAACTGGTCGTCCTCGACCAGGAAGCCTTCACCCAGGGCTCCGTCCTCGCCGACCACGCGTTCTCCTATCCGATGTACAAGGACTTCCGCGATCGGGCCGGGGTCTTCACGGGCGTGCTCGCGCGATTCAACACGCCGGTCAGCGTCAGCTATCACGGCCAGACCGAGCGCGCCTCAGGCGAGATCGTCTCCGGCAACTACTTCGACGTCCTCGGCGTTTCCGCCTTCATCGGCCGTACGCTCACGCCGGAAGACGATCAGCGTGCCAATCCCGTCGCGTTCCTGACCTACGGCTATTGGACGCGCCAGTTCGCGGGCGACCGCTCCATTCTCAACCAGACCGTTCTCATCAACAGCCGTCCCCTGACCGTCGTGGGCATCGGTCCGCCGGATTTCTCAGGTGTCGTGGTGGGCCAGGCCTCCGACGTCATGGTGCCAGTGAGCCTGCAGCCGCAGATGATGGACCGCGACAACCTGCTCGACAACCGCCGCGCCTGGTGGCTGAACGTCTTCGCGCGCCTGAAGCCCGGCGTGTCGCTCCAGCAGGCCGATGCCGCCGCCAACGTGCTGTTCCGCGCCGTCAATGCCGCTGAAACCGCCGGAATTCACGGCTGGGCGCAGAAGGACCTGGACAAGTTCGTCCGCCGCCATCTCGAAGTTGCGCCCGGCGGCAAAGGACTCTCGGTGCTGCGCGAGCACACCTCCGCGCCCTTGATGGTGCTGATGGTGATGGTCGGGCTCGTCCTGCTGATCGCCTGCGCCAATGTCTCCGGCCTGCTCATCGCACGCGCCGCCGGCCGCCAGAAGGAGATCGCCGTACGACTGGCGCTCGGGGCGACCCGGTTGCAGATCGTACGCCAGCTTCTGGTGGAGAGCCTGCTGCTCGCGTGCTTCGGCGGTGCGGCGGCGCTGCTGATGGCCTCCTGGGCGAGTGCGCTGCTGCTCGGCATTCTGCCGATTGATGCCGTCATGCAAAGTCTGACGACGGCTCCCGATGCCCGCGTTCTTGCCTTCAACTTCGCCGTGGCCATCTCCGCCGGACTCCTGTTCGGGCTTGCACCCGCGCTGCGGGCCACGCGGCCCGATTTAGCGGTCACCTTGAAGGACCAGGCCGGCAGCATCGCCGGCGGCTCTGGACCCTTGCGTCTGCGCAAGCTGCTGGTGGTGACGCAGATCGCATTTTCGCTCCTGCTGCTGGTGGGCGCGGGGCTGTTCACGCGCAGCCTCTACAACCTGAAGCATCTGGATCTCGGCATCCGCACCGGGAACCTGATGACCTTCTCGCTCGACCCTTCGCTCAACGGCTATGACCACGGCCGCACGCAAGCCTTGTTCGCGCGCCTGCAGAACGACCTCGAAGCGCTGCCCGGCGTGCGCAGCGTCTCCATGGCCACGCTCGCGCCGCTCAGCGGTGACGAGGACATGGGCACGATTACCGTCGAAGGTCTGCACCCGGCGACCGATATGGACATGAACCCGTGGGTCAACCGCATCGGGCCGGGGTATTTCGCCACGCTCGGAACGCCGCTCGTCGCCGGGCGCGAGTTCACCAAGCGCGACATTGAGGGCGCGCCGCTCGTCGGGCTCATCAACGAAGCCGGGGCGCGAGCCTTCTTCCCGCATCAGAACCCGATCGGCAGGCACTTCGGCTTCGGCGGGAGGCGTGGCATTGCCGACATCGAGATTGTGGGCATCGTGAAGGACGACAAGGGGGCGGATCCTAAAAGGCCGGCCCCGCGCTTTGTCTACGCGCCCGTCGCGCAGACGAAGTCGATCTCACATCTCACCGTGTACGTGCGGACGGCGAGTGATCCGGAGCGGATGGCGGCCGTGCTGCGCGATGCCGTGAAGCGCGAGGACGCCAACCTGCCCGTGTTCCGCATGATGACCATGGAGACGCAGGAGGACCAGTATCTGTTCGCGGAGCGGCTGGTGGCGGCGCTGTCGTCGGTCTTCGGATTCCTGGCCACGTTGCTTGCGGCCGTCGGTCTCTATGGCGTGATGGCGTTCCTGGTGGCGCGGCGCACGCGCGAGATCGGCATCCGCATGGCGCTGGGCGCGGACCGCGGCAAGGTCGTCGGCCTGGTGATGCGCGAAGTCGCCTGGATGGCCGCGATCGGTATCGCCCTCGGTTTGCCCGCCGCCGTCGCGCTCGGCCGCCTGGTTCAATCGCAGCTCTTCGGCCTCGGGGCGGCCGATCCCGTGACGCTTGCTCTCGCGATCCTCACCTTGAGCCTCGCCGCTCTCGCCGCCGGCTACATCCCGGCCCGCCGCGCGACGCGCGTGGACCCAATGGTGGCGCTGCGCTACGAGTAGACCGGTTCCAGCCTGCGCCATCAGCATAGCGGGTGGTTCCGTGAACGTCAGGCCGGACATGTCCGGCCCCTACATCGCAGCGACTGTAGGGGCGAGGCACGCCTCGCCTTCGTTCGCGAGGCCGCGAAACCGCTTGCTGCGCGCGCGGCTCAGAACAAGGCTGCGCCACGACGACAGTATGGCGGTTTGTACGCCAATGACGTATATGCGCCATTGGCGTATAATCGAGATTTGGCACGCCGAGGTAGACCGAAGGTTCTTCGCCGCATCAACGTGAGAGCGGTTCGAACCCGCTTGGGGATGTCGCAGGATCAGTTCGGCGCCCAGTTCGGCATCAATGCGGCCACGGTGCGCAACTGGGAGCAGGGCCGGCGTCAGCCAGAAGGTCCGGCGCGCGTGCTGCTGACGATCATCTCGCGTGAGCCGGAGGCGGTTAGACGGGCACTTGGGGTTCATGGCCCGAGCAGGCCGTAGGATCCGACCCAGCCTTCCAAGTTCGCATGCGGGCCCGTGAGCACGCGTACCCGCTCGACGGCGAAGGTGGTCGCACGGTCGTCTGGACTGCATACCCGGTGCTCCAGAGTCTCCAGGTATGTCGCACTCTCAATCCGGGTTCCCCCTGAGCTGAACGGGCTGGCACAGAGTTCGCGCGCTTCGGTAGTGAGCGTCAAGCCCGCCCCGAGTACGGTCCTAACCCGGCTCCAGCGATCGAGCGCTCTGTTCTCGTATCGATTCAATAACGCGGCGGCAATGACGAAAACCGACAGTGCGCACACGGCGATGCACGCAACCGTGGAAGTCGCAAATGGCTTCCGATCGCCCCGCGCCAACGCCATGCCAATGGAATAGCCGATTGCTGCGCACGTGGGGAGAGCGAACAAGTAAACTCCGAGACTTTCACCTCCTGTCTCGAACAGGTTGTCGGATAGAATCGGCACCGGCTGCGGACGGAGAACTTCGCCGATCGTCGCCGGCAGCATCACGCTAACGGGCAACAGCCAAATCCACAGTCCTGCCGGGCGCAAGACTGGCGCGACTCGGCCAACGGCCCAACCGACGAGAGCACCTACGTAGAGACACAACAACTCCTGATATCCTGCGAAGCGAACGTGCGGGGCGTGCTCTGCGCCCAAGCCGAATCTCGAAAGCAGAAATGAAAATGGCGCAGTCGCGAGAAGGACGAGGGGATAGCAGAGTATGAACTGGCTTGCGAATCGAAGCGACCATAGTGGCGTGCCTTCTGCCCGCATTCTAACTGCTCACGCGCTTCAATTGCCCACACGCGGCGAAGATGTCGCGGCCGCGGGGCTTGCGGATGAAGCAGGGCATGGAGCGCTTCACGATCGCCTGGAAGGAATGGACGCGGTCAGGTGAAGGCGTTTCGTAAGGGATGCCGGGGCCGGGGTTGAGGGCGATCAGGTTCACTTTGCAGTTGAGGTGCGCAAGGAGTTTGACGACGCGGCGGGCGTCGGCGTCGGTGTCGTTGACGCCACCCAGGAGCACGTACTCAAAAGTCAGCTTCTCCCAGGGGCGGAGGGGGAAGGCGCGGCAGGCTTCGAGCAGGTCCTTCAGGTGGTACTTGCGCGTGATGGGCATCAGCTCCTGCCGCATCTCCTCCGTTGACGCGTTGAGCGAGACGGCGAGCTTGGGGCGCACGGGCTCGGCGGCGAGTTCGGCGATTTTGGGGACGATGCCGGCGGTGGAGAGCGTGATGCGCTTCTCGGAGAGGCCGACGCCGCGCGGGTCGACCAGGATGCGGGTGGCCTTGATGACGTCGGGGAGATTGAGCAGCGGCTCGCCCATACCCATCATGACGATGTTGAGACGGGCGCCCTGGCCGAGGAGGCCGTTATCGCGGGCGACGTAGAGGACCTGGCCGACGATCTCGCCGGCGGTGAGGTTGCGCTCGAGGCCCATGAGGGCGGTCATGCAGAACTTGCAATCGACGGGGCAGCCGACCTGGCTGGAGATGCAGAGGGTGTCGCGGGTCTCTTCGGGCATCCAGACGGTTTCGACGGTGCGGCCGTCATCCAAACGGAGGAGATAGCGGCGGGTGCCGTCGGAGGACTCGAAGCGCTGCTCCGTCGAAGGCTGACCGACGGTATGATCCGCGGCGAGGCGCGTGCGGAGGGGGGCCGGAAGGGCCGTAAGCTGAACTAAATCAGTGGCTTGCGAGTGATAGAGGCCTTCGTAGACCTGGCGGGCGCGGAAAGCGGGCTGATCCGGTCCGAGAACCGCCTGAATCTCGCTAAGTTCCATGCCTAGAAGGGGTTGCGGCACTTCTGTTCAGTTTAACATGACGCGTTCCGGCCACCAAAAGGGGCGGAAAGACGCTAAAATAAGACCAGGTCCTCCCTGCTTCCCATGGAAAATACGGCTTCCCCAGTTCGAGATATAGAAACGACTACGCTGCCCAACGGGCTGCGTGTCATCAGTGAGACGATGCCGCACGTGCGGTCGGTCTCGGTCGGAATTTGGGTCGGGATCGGCTCGCGGCGCGAAACACCGGAACAGAACGGGCTTTCGCATTTCATTGAACACATGGTGTTCAAGGGCACGTCGAAGCGGTCGGCGGAAGATATTGCGCGGTCGGTGGATTCGATCGGCGGAAATCTGGACGCATTCACTTCGAAAGAGATGGTGTGCTTCAACACCAAGGTCCTCGACCAACATTTACCACTCGCGTTTGATGTGCTGGGCGACCTGGTGCTGAATCCTCTTTTCCGCGAAGAGGATATGGACAAAGAGAAGGGCGTGATCCTGGAAGAGTTGAAGATGGACGAGGACAGCCCGGATTACCTGGTGCACGAAATCTTCTCTTCGAACTTCTGGAAGGATCATCCGCTGGGGAAACCGATACTGGGAACGCGCGAGACGGTGAAGCGGTTCGACCGGGCGATGATCGAGCGGTATTACCACCAATCGTATTCGCCGACGAACCTGGTGATTACGGCGGCGGGAAACCTGACGCACAAGGCGCTGGCGGAACTGGCGGGCGAGCATTTTGCGGGGATGAAGCCGTACGATTCGCTGCCGGCGGAGAAGGCGCCGGTGACGCATGCGCGGATTGCGCTGCGCAATAAGAAGTCGCTGGAGCAGGTGCACCTGTGTATGGGGGTACCGTCGTACCCGGTGCCGCACGAGGACCGGTTCGGCTGCTACGTGCTGAATACACTGCTGGGCGGTGGGATGAGTTCGCGGCTATTCCAGAATATTCGGGAGCGGCAAGGGCTGGCATACGCAGTGTTCTCGGAACTGAATCCGTATCGCGATACGGGCTGCCTTTCGATTTACGCGGGCACGTCGATTGAGAGCGTAGGGAAAGTGATCGAATCGATCCTGAAGGAGTTCCGGCAGCTCAAACAGGAGCGGATCACCGATGAGGAGCTGCGGCGAGCGAAGGATCACCTGAAGGGATCGCTGATGCTGAGCCTGGAATCGACATCGAGCCGCATGTCGAACCTGGCACGGCAGGAGATGTACTTCCACCGGTTCTTCACCCTCGACGAGCTGGCGGAATCGATCGAGAAGGTGACCGTCGACGACGTGCAGCGGATTGCGCAGACCTTCTTCGACCAGAAGCACATCGGACTGACGGTGCTGGGGAACCTGAACGGGTTCAAGATCGGGAGAGAGGATCTTAGGTGCTAGGTGTCAGGTTTCAGGTGTCAGCGAACGGCATCTCTGCGCACTGAAACCTGACACCGGAAACCTGGAACCTGCTCCGTGTCCATCCGCATTTTCGTCACTGGCGGGACTTTCGACAAAGAGTACGATGAGCTGACGGGGCAGCTCTATTTCAAAGACTCGCATTTGCCGGAGATGATCCGGCTGGGGCGGGCGGATCTGAAGCTCGAAATTCGCACGCTCATGATGATCGACAGCTTGCAGATGACCGATGCGGACCGGGAGATCATCATTGACCAATGCAAGAGCGCGCCGGAGAGCCGGATCGTGATCACGCACGGGACGGACACGATGGCGGAGACGGCGCGGGCGTTAGCGGCGAAGATCCAGGACAAGACGATTGTGCTGACGGGCGCGATGGTGCCGTACAAGTTTGGAAGTTCCGACGGCCTGTTCAACCTGGGCAGCGCTTTAGCTTTTGCCCAGACACTGCCGGCGGGTGTATACGTGGCAATGAATGGACGCTACTTCGCGGCGGAACGTGTGCGCAAGAACCGGCAGACGGGGATGTTCGAGGAAGAAACCAGGTGATAGGTGCCAGGTTCCAGGTGTTAGGAAACGCAGCCGCCGTTGACCGAAAGATTTAATCAAAACTTCATGGAGATGCCGGCGGGGTTGGGTGGAGTGTTGGGTATACTACATGTTTCCAGGAGAACTGCGTCTAGTGAGTGCGCCAGGGGAGACAAGTTTGCGCGTTGCGGTCGAAGAGAAGGCGAGAGCATTCGGCTGCGCGGAAGCGGTTTCGAACCTTGCGATCATTGATGCGGTCCGTTTTCTTCAACACAAAGAGCGGTGCACGCCATGTTTTGGCTGGGACACTCCACTGGTGCCCTTGCCGGACGCGGTAGCAGCGCCGCCGGAGCTTCCAAGAGAGAAGCTGTGCGGGGTAACGGAATGCTACTGGAAATCACCGTGCGATACCTATCGGATCATGCCCAACGCATCGTTGGAGGAATGTATGGACGAGGAGTTGGTTCGCGATATGGAGGAGTCCATGACACCGAGCACAGCACTATCGGCTGAGGACATAGAACGCGCGTCGATCGAGAAGCGTGCGGCGGAAATAACAGCGGCGGAAAGGCGTTTCCACCAGGAGGCGGCAGCGCCGGCAGTGCTGGCGCAACTGGCGGACAGCGCCAAAACGTTTCTGGCCGCGATTCAGGAGCTCGTCCAGCAGGGAACGGAATGGCGAGCGAGCGCGGGCAAACAGCTTGACCATCTCACGGAGCGGTTCGACCAGTTAGCGGAAGTGGTGTTCGGCCAGCAACTGGTGAACGGGACGACGCAGGAGAGATACGAAGAGCTTTGCCAGGCAATCGCCGCGAGCCGGGAAACGCAAGCGCGGCAGGAAGCGGATGTGCGGTCGCTGACGGAGGGCACGCGCGAGCGGATGGACTGGTTCGCCGGGCGCGTGGAAGATCTGGCGGCGCAGGTCGGCGAGCAGCGCGAACAGGTCTCGAGTCTGCAAACGAAAGTGGACGGCCTGGCGCCGCTGCACTCGACGGTGGCGGACTTGTCGTCAAAAATGCAGGGGTGGTGCGAGCGGCTCGACAAGCAGGGGGAAGTGCTGCACGCGCTCTCCGAGGCGCAGAACCAGCGCGCGGCGGTGCTGGACGAATTTCTCAACGTGTTGGGGCGGCTGCGGGCGTCGACGGTGACGGCGGCGGGGAAGTTGTAAGGCCAATAAGGCCGGGCATGCCCGGCCCCTACATGCCGAGCAGGTTCGGTTGAAATTTGACGTAATCGTGATCGGCGGCCCAGAGATTGAGGGCGACGGTGGCGAGTTCATCCACAACAGGGACAGCCAGTCCATTCCTGGTTAAATCGACAGACTTGATGTAAGTGCGGCATGTGTCGCAGGCTTCGACGCGTACGTGTGGGAACTCGCTTGCGACGTAAACGGGCAGGCTGCGTTCCTTCTCTTCGCCACAGTTGGGGCAGAGCAGACGGCGGAATTCCCATTCGGTGGCGCAGAGCGAACAGACGAGCGACCGCTTGCCACCCTCCCCTTCGCCCCGCAGCACGGCGACGACGGGACGCTCGCCGCAAAAAGGGCAGGCGGGCTGGACGGTGTTGGTCGCGATGGTGTTTTGCGAGGCCTGGAATTCGAAATAGGGCTGTAGGAGGGCACGGGCGAAGAAGGCCTGAGCCTCTGGGGCGTCCTGATCGGCGAGCAGGGGCTGCCATTGGTCTGGCCGCGTGGCGAGCTGTGCGGCGGATTGGGCAAGGGGCGGCGGGCCGTCACGCCGGACCAGGTTGAACAGGGCGGGGAAGTGCGGAAGCAGGACGGAGGCGTCAGGGCGTGGAGAGGCGGCGGACGTGAGTGCGGCGTGCACGATCTTCTGGAGCCCTGCGATTTTGGCGTAGAAGCGAAGGATATCGCGGGCGGCGCGGTGGGAGTCAGCCAGTTCTTCGGCGCGGGCGATGCGCTGGTCCCACAGGGACGCGGTCATCGGCGGGTGGGCGTTGTGCCGGTGATGCGGTCATACCAGAGGCGGTGATGCATTTTCGCCCAAGCGGGGGTGACTTCGCCGCGAATAATGGAGGTAAAGCCGCCGCGCACCATGGCCGTTCCCATATAGACGTGGATGATGAAAGCGCCGATGCTGAGGAGCGCGGCGCTGACGTGCAGCAGGATGGCGGCGTAACGAAGATAGCGGGCGCCCCAGGGAATGCTCTCGGGAAACCAGAGCAGCAGCCCTGAGAGCAGCATGAGGATGCCGGCGTACAGCATAACCCAGAAGAAATACTTCTGGCCGATGTTGAAGCGATCAATAGGCGGCAGGTCTTCATCCTCATTGCGGATGTAATGCGGCATGGCTTTTTCCCAGGCGCGATCGGCGTCGGTGATACGCATGTCGCGCCGCCAGATGTCGAACATCCAGAACAGAACGGCGGTGAATAAAAGACCGACCCAGGGATGCCAGAAGCGGGAGGTGGGTCCGCCGCCGAGCAGGATGGCGATCCAGAACAGGTGGGGGGAATAGAAGGCCAAGCCGGTGAGGAGCTGGTAGACGTAGGCGAGGCCGGCGATCCAGTGAACGATGCGCTCGTTGAGCGAGTAGCGGAGGATGCCTTTATGAACGACGCTCATGGCCTACCCTCCGCCTGATCGCTTGGGGCCTGTTTGGGGCCGAAGCGCAAGTAGTGCAGCGTGACGCCGATGATGCCGCCGACCATGGCGAGGTTGCCGAGCCATTTGAGCGGCCCCTTCCAGAGTCTGACCGTCCAAGGCACGCGCGGGTTGGAGGGCAGACCGCCGTACGCTTCAGGATTGTTGATGTCGTGGAGCACGTAGATGACGTGCGTGCCGCCGACGCCGGAAGGATCGTAGACGCCGGCGTTGGTGTGCGAGGTGTGCTCACGCAATTGCTGGGCGCGGCGCTCGGCGAGATCCTTCATGTCGTCTTTACTACCGAAGTGGAGGCAGCCGGTGGGGCACGCCTTGATGCAGGCGGGCTCGAGGCCGACGCCCACGCGATCCGAGCACAGCGTGCACTTGTGGACCTTTTTGGTTTCGGAATTGAACTTGGGAATATTGAACGGGCAGCCGGTGACGCAATACTGGCAGCCGATGCAATATTCCTGCTGAAAATCGACAATGCCGTTGGCGTATTGCACGATGGCGCCGTCGGCAGGGCAGGCGCGGAGGCAACCAGGGTCGGCGCAATGCATGCACTGATCTTTGCGCATCAGCCAGCTGAAGGTGCCATCGCTCGCAGTGTGCTCGTTAAAGCGGATGAGGTTGTAGTAGTTCCATGCCAGGTCGGGCATGGTCTGGTAGGTGTTATCGAAAACAGTCTGACGGAACGGATAGCCGTTCCATTCCAGGCAGGCGACTTCGCAGGCTTTACAGCCGATGCAGGTGGTGACGTCGACCACTTTGCAGACGTCGTAATCGCGCGAGGTGTCGCGGCCGGGGACGGTGCCGGCGTGGCCGGAGATAGCTTTGATCTGGAGCGGGCCGATGCTCATCTCATGCTCTCTCGATTTTGACTAAGAAGCCCTTGAACTCGGGCGTGTAGGCGTTGGGATCGGTCACGGCGGGCGAAAGTTGATTTGCCATGGTGAGCCCGGTACGGCCTTCGTCTTCGGCGATGCCGCGATAGCCCCAGTGAATGGGGATGCCGATCTGGTACGTCTTCTTGCCGTCGACGATCATGGGCTTGATGCGGCGGGTGACCATGGCTTTGGCGAGATAGTGGCCGCGCGCGCTTGAGACCTTGATGCGTTCGCCGCCGCGGAGGCCGAGATCGTTGGCGAGTTCCGCGGGAATCTCGACGAACGGCTCAGGCACCAACTGGACGTTCATAGGATTGTTCTTGGTCCAGTAGTGATAGTGCTCGGTGAGCCGGTAGGTGGTGCAGACGATGTTATAGCCTTCGGCGGGCGTACCGAACTTGTCTTGATCCGAACTGAATCGCTTGGCGAGCGGGTTGTGCGATTGCTGCGGATGCAGTGGATTGTCGATGGGGCTCTCGGTGGGCTCGTAGTGCTCGGGGAACGGACCATCGGCCATGCCGGCGAGCGGTACGAAGAGACGGCCGATGCCTTCGGGGTTCATGATGAAGGGGCCCATGTGATCTTTCGGAGCGGAATCGGGTTTGAAATCGGGGACATCGTTGCCGACCCATTTCTGCTGCGCCTCGTTCCACCAGATTTGCGGACGGTCGGGATCCCAGGGCTTGCCGGACGGATCGCAGGAGGCGCGGTTGTAAAGGACGCGGCGGTTGGCGGGCCAGGACCAGGACCAATTGGGGTAGATACCGAGACCGGATGGGTCTTCGGTGCCGCGACGCTGCATCTGGGCGCCGGCTTCGGTCCATGAGCCGCAGTAGATCCAGTTGCCGCAGGAAGTGGATCCATCATCGCGGAGCCACGCGAACCCGGGGAGCTGCTGGCCGGCTTTAAAAGTCTGGTTGAGCTTGGGATCGGTGACGTCGGAGAGGGCACGGCCGTTGATTTCCTTCGCGATTTCGGAAAGCGAGGGATTGTGGGGATCAGTGTAATTCCACGTGGCGTGGAGAATGGGATCGGGGAACTTGCCGCCCTCTTTTTGGTAGAGCTCGCGGACCTTGAGGAAGATACGGGCGAGAATTTCCTGGTCAAGCCGGGCGAGTCCGGGTGGCGGAAGCGCAGCATTTTTCCATTGCAGCCAGCGAGCGGAATTGACGAAGGTGCCGTCCTTTTCGGCGAAACCCGCGCCGGGAAGGCGATAGACCGAAGTCTGGATCTGTTTCATCTCGTCGGTCGAGATTCCGGGGGAGCGCCAGAACTCGCTGGTTTCGTCGGGATAGATTTCGCAGACGACAAGCCAATCGGCCTTCTTCAGGGCATTGATGTTCTTGGAGGAATTCGGTCCGATGGCGACGCCGTTCATGCCGAAAGCGAGCAGGCCTTTGACGTGACCGCGATACATCTCGTCCCAGATCTCGGCCCAGGAGTAGCGGCGATCGACTTTGGGAAGGTAGTGGAAGGCCCAGTCGTTATCTTTGGTGGCGTGGTCGCCGTAGAGGGCTTTCATCAGAGACACGGCGAATTTGGGCGTGTTGGACCAGTAGTTGAAGGAATCCCAGGGTCCGGGCTTGGCGGTTTTGGGAGTGATGCGAGTGAGGTAGGACTTGAAGTCGGTGTCGGCTGGGGTGGGAACTTTCAAATAGCCGGGGAGGATGTCGAAGACGCCGGCCATGTCGGTAGCGCCCTGGATGTTGGAATGGCCGCGTAGAGCGTTCACTCCACCGCCGGCGCGGCCGACGTTGCCCAGGAGCAGTTGCAGCATGGCCGCGGTGCGGATGGTTTGGGTACCGGAGCTGTGCTGGGTCCAACCGACGGCATAGATGATGGTGCCGACCTTCTTGGTGTCGCCATCTTTGCGGATGGAGGTGAAGAGATCGGCGGCCTTAAGAAACTGGTCTTTGGGAACACCGGTGATGCGCTCGACCATTTCGGGTGTGTAGCGGGAGAAGTGCTTGCGCAGCAGTTGGAAGACGGTGCGCGGATGTTCGAGGGTCAGATCGTAAGCGACGTTGGGGGGCAGCGCGGGAGGATTGGTAGAGGGCGCGCCATCGCCCGGGCCGTCGGACTTGCCTTTGAGATCGCCGCCTTCCTCGTAGTTCCAGGTGGCTTTGTCGTAGGTGTGCGCGCTGGCATCGAAGCCGGAGTAGAGGCCATCTTCGGGCAGCTTGAATCCCTTGCGCACGACAAAGGCGGCGTTGGTGTACTCGGTGAGGTAGTCTTTGGCGATGCGATTATTTTCGATGGCGTAGCGAATGAAGCCGCCGAGGAAGGCGATGTCGGTACCGGTGCGCAACTGCACGAACATGTCGGCTGTGGCCGCGGTACGGGTGAAGCGCGGATCGACGACGATCATCTTGGCATTGCGATTGCGCTTGGCTTCAATGGGCCACTTGAAGCCGCAGGGGTGGTTTTCGGCGGGATTGCCACCCATGATCAACATCATGTCGGTGTTCTTGATGTCGATCCAGCCATTGGTCATCGCACCGCGTCCGAATGTGGGCCCCAAACTGGAGACCGTCGGACCGTGTCAAACACGGGCCTGGGTTTCCAGGTAGCAGACCCCCATGCTGCGCATGCTCTTCACGACGAGGTAATTGAATTCGTTGGTATCGGTGCAGCCGCCGGTCCAGGCGATGCCTTCGCAGCGGTTCACGGTCCGGCCCTGGGGATCCTGCTCCACGAACGTGTCGTCGCGCGTTTTCTTCACCGCGCGGGCGATCTCGTCGAGCGCCTGGTCCCATCCGATGTCGTCCCAGTGGTCGGAACCCGGACGCCGAACCTGG
>DATGII010000013.1:0-27293 GCA_035295805.1 Bryobacteraceae bacterium
CGAATCCGAATCGCATCTTGCACGGGAATTGTCGGAAACTCTTATTATACCGCCCGGGGCAAACAGGGTAACCGCACGAGTACAATGGGACTATGCAGTCCACCGAGACGAAACCGGCCGCCGGTTTTCGCACGCAGCTTGCCAGCCTTCGCGATGTGCGCCGCGGGTTTGTCGCCGAATGGGCGGTCACGCTGATCCTGTTGCTCTTCGGCTGGAGCACGCTCCTGCAGGCGTACGTAATCCCCAGCGGCTCGATGCAGGATTCGCTGCTGATCGGGGACCACCTGCTGGTCGATCGTCTGGTGTACGCGCCGCCCGGCGGCTTGTCGAGCAAGCTGTTGCCGTACCGGGATGTGCGGCGCGGCGACATTATCGTATTCACTTCTCCGGTGGAACCGCTGACGCTGGTCAAGCGAGCGATCGGCGTACCGGGCGATCACATTCGCCTGATGGACAAGAAATTAGTCTTGAACGGGAAACCGGTGGACGAACCTTACGCGCTGCACATTGATCCGCGCATCGATCCGTATCGGGACAATTTTCCGTCGAACGAGGCTCCGCTGGGTCTGAATCCGCGCGCCTCCGATATGCTGGCGCACGATGTAGTCAATGGTGAACTGGTAATTCCGCAAGGGTTCATCTTCGCCATGGGGGACAACCGCGAAAATTCGAATGACAGCCGCTATATCGGGCTGATCCCGCGCGAGAACATCATCGGGACGCCGGTAGTGATCTATTGGTCGTTCGATGCGCCGACGGAGGACCTGAGCAACCCCAATATCGGGCTCGATCACATTTTTGACGTGATCACGCACTTCTTTACCAAGACCCGCTGGAACCGTACGTTCCATTTCATTCGCGGTTACCCGCTGCACTCCTAAAGCCGGGAGCTTGGAGCGCCCCTTACGGCCGCGGCTCTGAAACACGCCCTTACGACGCGCAACGGTAACGGAGCGGTCCAAAAAGCATTCGATTCCCCTCGCGTTGGGGCCTGCGACGCGTTACAATCCGGTTGAATATTCAGGGAAAGGGGTCTTATGACACCGAATCGAAAGTTTTGGGGGAAGTTCTGTTTCACATTTCTGTTTGCGTTCTGCCTGGCGGGCGTTCTTGCTGCGCAGGATATTTCCGGAACGATTGACGGCACCATTCTGGATCCGACGGGCGCGCCGGTTCCAAATGCGAAGGTGACGGTGACCAACACCGATCGGAACCAGGTGGTCCGCACGATCACTACAGACACGACCGGTACCTATACGGCCCCGTTCATTCCGATTGGGCATTACAACGTCAAGGTGGAGGCCAGCGGGTTCCGGACGGTGAACCGCGCGGACATCGTTCTGAACGTGCACGACGATTTGAAGATCAACATCGCACTCGAGGTCGGGCAGGTGACCGAGACGGTAGAGGTCCGGGAGACGACGACACCGGTGGAACTGGGCACGACAGCCAGCTCGACGACGATCACGGGAACGCAGGTACGCGAACTTTCGCTTGCCACGCGCAACTATGAGCAGTTGGTGGCTCTCATGCCGGGCGTGACGGCGACCTCTCGCGACGAGCAGTTTATCGGGGTTTCGGCGCCTGCCGGCACGGCGGCGACACTGCCGTTTTCGATGAATGGCAACCGGAGTTCCGCCAACAACTGGACGGTAGACGGCGCGGATAACGTGGATCGCGGCAGCAATCTCACGCTGCTAACTTTCCCGAGCATCGACGCGATTGAGGAATTCAAAGTGGAACGCAGCCTGTACACCGCGGACGCTGGGCGCGCGGGCGGCGGCCAGATCTCGGTGGCGACGCGGAGCGGAACGAGCCAGTTCCACGGCACCGTCTACGAATTCAACCGCAACGACGCTTATGCGGCCAACAATTGGATCAACAACACGAACAAAGTAAACCTGGTCAACGGTGTGGCTAAAGTGCCGCCACTGCGTTGGAACGATTTCGGTTACACGTTCGGCGGTCCAGTCTACATTCCGAATCACTACAACAAGGACAAGAACAAGACGTTTTTCTTCTTCTCGCAGGAATTCCGGCGCATCATCACGTACACCACGTTCCAGCCGACCGTGCCTACCACGGCCATGCTGCAGGGCAATTTCCCGGTGCCGGTCTGCGTCAGCTATACGACGTCCTGCCAGCAGACGGCGACCCAGATTGCCCCCGCACAATTTAACGCGAATTCGGCCGCGTACATCAAAGACATATACAGCAAGCTGGGACTGCCATCGAACAGCATCACCGGCGGCTTTTATCCGGAGCGCAACGTTTACAACAGCCGACAGGAACTGGTCCGGATCGACCATTCATTCACGGACCGATTTTCGATCTGGGGCCGCTATTTAAACGACAATATTCCTACGGTGGAGCCGGGTGGGTTATTTACGGGCTCGCTGATTCCCAACGGCGCGACAACGAACACCAATGCGCCGGGGCGGACTATCGTCATTCACGCGTTGAATACAATTCGGCCGACATTGCTGAACGAATACGGGTTCAACTTCTCGCGCGGGGCGATTCTCTCGACGCCGCAGGGTCTAACGAATAAAGCCAACAACCCGGACATCAATCCGGTGCTGGCGTTCCCCAACACACAGGGTGTGGTGCCCACGCTGTCCTTTACAGGCGCGCCAACATCCTCCAACATTGTCGGCTATGGCCCTTACACGGAATATAATCGAAACTACGCGTTTTTCGATAACCTGACGTGGATTCGCGGCCGGCACACTCTGAAATTCGGCTTCACCTCCAACCGTTATCAGAAGACCGAAAATGCCGCCAGCGGCCAGGGCGTCTTCACATTTTCAAACCTCGGCAACCCGGGTGGAACCGCTAACAGCTTCTATCAGTCCTGGGCCAACTTCCTGCTGGGCAACGTAGCCACCTTCACGCAGCCATCCATGGACATTACGCCGAACCTGTGGGCCTGGCAGCACGAGGCGTATGCGCAGGATGACTTCAAGCTCACTCCGCACCTGACGTTATACGCAGGCGTTCGCTGGTCATTCTTCGGTCAACCCACGGATGCGAATAACCTGCTCACCAACTTCGACCCAACCCGCTACAACCGGGCCAACGCTCCGCAGATCAACCCGGCGAATGGAAACATCATCCCGGGCACGGGGACGAATATCCTTTCGAACGGCATCACCGTGGGCGGGAAGGGCTCGCCGTACGGAGACGCGATCAGCAACAGCAGCTACAAGGATTTCGCTCCTCGCGTCGGAATCGCCTGGGATCCGTTCGGCACGGGCATCACCTCCATCCGCGCCGGATACGGCATCTACTATGATTCCCCGCTGTTCGGCGTTTACGAGCAGAATACGTTCGCCAACCCGCCTTATGTGCAGAGCGTAACCTACAGCAACACATCGTTTTCCAATGTCAGCGGCGGAACGCTCAACGTTTCGGCGGCTCCTTTGGGGTTGCATGCGACGCCGGTTCCGTTCCGCACGCCGTATGTCCAGCAGTGGAGCTTCGATATCCAGCGGCAACTGCCGCACGAGGTGATTTTGGACGTCGGCTATTACGGTTCCAAGGGTACTCACCTGTTCGGGATCGTGGATATTAACGAAGCCTATCCCGGTTCGGCCCTGGCAGCCGGGCTGCACGCGCCCAACGGCAACACGGTTTTCACCACCGCCGATGACCCGAACATTAATGCGGTACGTCCCTATTTGGGCTGGAACTACATCAACGCGCTGGAAACCGCATTCGACTCGAACTACAACTCACTGCAGACCAGCGTCTCCAAGCAGTTCCGCAACGCGGGACAGATCAGCGGCGCTTACACTTACTCCAAGAACCTGACGGACAATGCTTCGGACCGGTCCAACGCTCCGCAGAACAGCTATAACTGGCACGAAGGCGAATACGGGCCGGCCACGCTCGACCGCACGCACGTGCTCACATTCAACTATGTGTATACGATTCCCATTTTCCGCAACGGACACGGTGCGGCCGCCTATATCCTCAAAGGTTGGGAAGTCTCCGGAATCACCAGCTACTACTCGGGTTCACCGTTTACGGTAACGACCTCGAGCGTGGATCCGGCGGGCCTGGGCATTCTCGGCAATAGCGTGGCGAGTGCCCGGCCCGACATGATCTGCAATCCGAACGCCGGCGCGCCACACACAGTGGCGCAATGGTTCAACACGAACTGCTTCGCTCCCGTGGCGCAAGGCGTCGTGCGCCCGGGGAACGCGGGTCGCGGCGTTGTACGTGGGCCGGGATTCGAAAACTGGGACGTAAGCCTCAAGAAGAACTTCGCGATCGGTGAGCGAGTGAATCTGCAACTTCGGGGCGAGTCTTTCAATCTCCTGAATCATCCGAATCCGGACGGGTTCGGGAGCACGAACAATACCAGCTCCCTGTTCGGCCAGATCACTACGTTCCGGGGACCGCGCCGGATTCAGATCGGGGCGAAGCTGACGTTTTAGCAATGGCGTGGAGCCGGGCCGGGAATCCGGCCGCCGGCCCGACTCCATCGCACCTCCTTACTTACGGCAGCATCTTGCCTCCGGTCAGGTCCATGACCGAACCCGTGACGTACGAGGACTCGTTTGTCGCCAGATATACGTACGCGGGGGCGAGTTCAGCGGGCTGGGCCGGCCGTTCCATCAAACTGGACTTGCCGAATTGGGAAACATGCTCCTTCGGCATGGTGGACGGAATCAGCGGTGTCCACACAGGTCCGGGAGCCACGGCGTTGACGCGCACGCCCTTTTGGACCGCCAGTTGCGCGAGGGCTTTGGTAAACGTGACGATCGCACCCTTGGTGGCGGCATAAGCCAGGAGTGTGCCCTTGGGCTGATAAGCCTGCACGGAGGCGGTATTGATCATTGCTCCCCCCTGGTTCATGCGCGGCAGCGCGGCTTTCGATATGTAAAACATGGAATAGATGTTCGTCCGGAATGTGCGGTCCCACTCCTCGGAACTGAACTCTTCCAGTTTTTCGTGTGTCATCTGGAACGCGGCGTTATTGACGACGAGGTCCAGCCGCCCGAACGCGGCCATCAACTGGTCCACCAGATTGCGGCAGTAGCGTTCGTCGGTAATGTCGCCCGGCAAGGCAAGCGCCCGGCGGCCCGCTTTCTCGACCCATCGTATGGTTTCGGCGGCGTCCTGCTGCTCTTCCGGCAAGAACGAGACCGCGACATCCGCGCCTTCGCGGGCGTAGGCGATCGCAACGGCCCGGCCGATCCCGCTGTCAGCGCCGGTAATCAATGCCGTCTTATCGCGCAGCCGTCCATGGCCTTTGTACGACTCCTCGCCATGGTCCGGCTTCGTACGCATCTCGGTTTCCAATCCGGGGACGGGTTGCTCGGGCTCGTCGAAAGGGGGTTTTTTGCTCAGTTCCCGGGGGTCGCGTTCGGTTATGGTTCGATCCGGCATCGTGTTCGCTCCTGATGCTTTCCGGGGCAGCAAGTGAGATTCCGTAGCGCTCGCGCGGGATGCGCCGTTGCGTAAACGGCCCGGCAAGAACGTGGTGATTGGCACTCGCGCGCTTCCAATCGGCCAGCGGGGGTTGAGTCCAGCCGGGTAGACTTAAACCCTTAAATATGAGAGAGTGGTACCGCGTTTCGCGCGAGGGGGTAGTTCCATGCGACGCTTCTCCGTCTTTTCCACGGCTGCTGCGGTGTTCCTTGGTTCGATCGCCGGCGCCGGCGCCCAGAATTCCGTTACGTTTTCCAAGGACGTCGCCCGGATCTTCCAGGCGCATTGCCAGGTCTGTCATCGCGCCGGGCAGATAGCGCCGATGTCGCTGCTCACTTACGAAGAGACGCGACCCTGGGCGCGGTCGATCCGGCAAAAGGTCCTCGCGCGCGAGATGCCGCCGTGGTTCATCGACAAGAACATCGGCGTCCAGCATTTCAGTAATGATGTTTCGCTGAGCGAGCAGGAGATCGCCACGGTGGTCAAGTGGGTGGACGCCGGCGCTCCGCAAGGCAACCCGTCCGACCTGCCGGCGCCGCGCCAGTTTAGCGACGAGCAGGTCTGGCAAATCGGCAAACCCGATCTCATCGTCAGCCTGCCCAAGGACGTGGTCGTCAAGGCCAAGGGCCCTGACTGGTGGCCCGATATTCTGGTCGATCCCGGCCTGACGGAGGACCGCTACATCCAGGGTGTCCAAATCATTCCTACCAAGGGCCGAACCGTCATTCACCACATCCGCACCTCGATTGTCGAGCCGGAAGCCGGTACGCGCCACAGCGGACAACTGGACGGCAACGTGGCGCTCGAAGTCGGCGAGCAAGGCGTCTTCCTCAATGAGTACGCAATCGGAAAAGGCGGCGACGTCTTCCGCGACGGCTCCGGCCGCCTCATCAAGGCTGGAACCAAGATCAACTTTCAGTTCCATCTTCATTCCAGCGGCGCCGAGACTCCCACCAATGTCGCGCTGGGGTTGAAGTTCTATCCGAAGGGGTATGTGCCGCAGCACGTGATTACTTCCCTCACGGTCGGCGTGAATGAAATTGACATCCGCCCGCATGAATCGAATGTGCGCTCCGATGCCTACATGCCTCTGATCAAGCCGGCGCGGCTGCTGTCGTTCCAGCCGCATATGCACAATCGCGGCAAGGCCGAGTGCCTCGAAGCCATTTACCCCAACGGCAAAGCGGAAATGCTGAGCTGCGCCCGCTTCCTGTTTAACTGGCATCTCAACTATGTGTACGCGGACGATGCCGCGCCGCTGCTGCCGGCCGGAACGGTGCTGCATTCGATTATGTGGCACGATAACTCCGCCGAGAATCGATTCAACCCCGATCCCGACACGCAGGTGACCTGGGGCGAGCGCACCATCGACGAGATGGGCTCGGCGTGGCTCAGCTATTACTACATGTCCAACGAGGATTTTCAGAAAGAGCTGGAGGCCCGCAACGCGAAGCAGCGGAACCTCGCCAGCGCACGCTGATGTTCGGCCGGTTTGGGCATCGCTGGCGGGCGGCGGCGCTGCTTGCCTGCGGCGCCTGTGCGCTGCACGCCCAGTTTACTTTTCCGGGGGCCCGCTACAGCCGCGGTCAGGATGTCAGCCCCACGTTTGACGGATGGGAGAGCCTGCCCGATGGTTCGTTCCGCCTCTACTTCGGCTATCTCAACCGCAACGCCGACGAAGAAATCGACGTCCCGATCGGCCCCGAAAACCGCTTCGATCGCGGCGACGGCGACCAGGGCCAGCCGACGCACTTCTATCCCGGCCGGAGATGGTTCGTATTTTCCGTGGTCCTGCCGAAAGACTGGCCGGCCGACAAGCGCCTGGTCTGGACGCTGACCAGCAAGGGCCGCACCGATGTATCCAAAGGATGGTTGCAGCCGGAATGGGAAATCGACAAGCTGCTGATCTCGAAGAACGCGATCTCCGATCCATTTTTGCGGACTTCGAATTCGAACCCGGCGCCCGATAACCAGGCGCCGGTCATTACCGGCAGCCCCGCGCAAACCGTCACTCTTCCGGAGTCCGTAACGCTGGCGGCAACCGCGACCGATGATGGCCTGCCCAAACCCGGCCCTGGCGATCGCGGCGGCAAGGTGCAGGGCGTACAGATCCGTTGGATTCTCTACCGGGGTCCGACCCGGGTGCAATTCAATCCGGACCTCAGCCCGGCCGTGTACGGCAAACCGCTCACGTCGGAAACGAAGGTGACGTTCACCGCTCCTGGGGTCTATCGCCTCCGCGCCATCGCTACCGACGGCGCCATGTTCTCCACCTTCGACGTGGACGTGACCGTGAATCCGGCTTCCCCGCGATAGTCCCGCCTCAAAACACACCCTGCGCAAGGAGCGCGGAAGGCACGGTAAGATTACGATCTGGGAGGTGTTCATGAAACATGTATTGACCGGAAGCGGGCTGGCGATTCTGCTGTTGGCGCCGTCGGTAGGCGGGGCACAGATTCTGGTTGCCGGAGAGGGGCCGGTCGTATACGGGCACCACCATTTGAATACGACAAACATGGCTGCCCAGAAGAAGTTCTATGCCGACACGCTCGGCGGCGCCGTGGTCCGGATCGGTACCGGTGACCGGCAGCAGGAGATCATCAAGTTTCCGAATGTGCTGATGTTTTTCCGTCCGATGCAGGCGCCGACGGGCGGATCGATCGGCACGACCGTGAACCACATCGGCTTTTCGGTTCCCGACCTCAAGCCGCTGGTGGCGAAGATCAAGGCGAACGGGTTCAAAATGATCACCACCGATTCGGTTGCCGCGAACGTGAAGGTGACGAACGACATCGCGGCCGCCAGCCCGACGACGAACCTCGCGTTTGCGATGGGCCCGGAAGATGTCAAAATCGAGTTCGTCGAAGTCAAATCGCAGCAGACGCCGATACAGCTTCATCACATCCACTTTTTCGGGCAGATGAACAGCGAGATGCAGGCGTGGTACGCCAAGACGTTCGGCGCGAAGATGCTACCGGCCAATCCGGCCTCGGCGTTCGTCCAGGACCAACTGCCCGGCGTATTCCTGAACTTCACGCCGTCGCCGACGCCGACCGTGGGCACCACCAGCCGGGCGATCGATCATATCGGCTTCGAGATCAAAAACCTGGAGGCCTTCACGAAGAAGCTGGAGGCCGAGGGCATCAAACTGGACCGTCCCTACACCAAGGTGCCGCAGCTTGGCATCGCCATCGCGTTTGTCAAAGATCCCTGGGGAACGAATATTGAAATGACCGAAGGACTCGCTGATATCACGTAGTCAAAGGATCGCGGAGAGCGGCGTTTCACGCGGGAAGTACTAGACCGTCCCCAACCCGCAATCCGGCTGGAAAACCGCGGCGGCGGGGCAGAGGGGGATAGAATTGATCCAGGCGGATTGTTGCCGCCGGCTTTTGGGCAGTCGCCTCCAGATTTTTTGACCTATGGATTTTGATGTCGCAATTGTGGGCGCGGGACCGTTCGGGTTATCGGGCGCCTGCTATTTGAAGGACAAAGGCCTGGGGGTCGCAACGTTTGGCGACCCAATGAGCTTCTGGCAGAATCACATGCCGGCAGGCATGTATCTCCGGTCAAACTGGACGGCATCGCACATTTCCGACCCGCGCAAGGCGCTGACGCTCGATCATTTTCGGGCGGAAACCGGGCACCAGTTCGAATTTCCAATTCCGCTCGAGCGTTTCGTGGAATATGGGCAGTGGTACCAGCAGAAGGCGGTGCCGGACCTGGTGCGGCGCCAGGTAACCCGGATTGAACGGAACGGCCGCTTCCAGGTGACGCTGGACGACGGGCAGACCGTGAAAGCGAAACGAGTGATTGTCGCGACGGGAATCGCGCCGTTTCCGTACATACCGAAGGAATTCGAAGGGGCGCCGAAGTCTCACGTCACGCACTCTTCGGACCATTGCGATTTGAGCCGGTTGCGCGGCAGGCAAGTGGCGGTGGTGGGCGGGGGGCAAAGCGCGCTGGACGCGGCGCGGCTGTTGCACAGCCTCGATGCCAAGGTGGAAGTGATCGCCAAACAGAGCGAGATCCGCTGGGTGGGAGAGAATGCCTGGCTACACCACTTGGGTGTCATCTCCTGGTGCTTGTATTCGAATTTCGATGTCGGCCCGGCCGGGCTGAGCCGGCTGGTCGGGTTCCGAAATTTCTTCCGAAGGCTGCCGCGGAGCTGGCAGGACCGCATCAGCCGGCGCTCGATCCGTCCCGCGGGAACGGGATGGCAGCGCCGATTCCTGGCGAAGGTCCCGATTACGCTGGGCTGCCGCGTCACAGCGATGACGTGCCGCGGAGACCAGGTTTTGCTGAAGCTGAGCAACGGCACGGAACGAGTGATCGATCATGTGGTCGTGGCGACGGGATACCGTGTCGACACCGCCCGTTTCCAGTTTTTCCATCCGGACATTCGGAAGTCGCTGAAGACGGCTCACGGATATCCGGTTCTCGGCCGCGGGCTGGAATCGTCAATTCCAGGCCTGCACTTTGTGGGCAAGCCGGCGGCATGGAGTTTTGGGCCCGTACTGAATTTCGTTTCCGGGGCACATTTCGCGGGCGCTGAACTGGTGCGCGCTCTCTGTTGAGACGCCGCGGCTCTGCAATCAGCGAATAATCACTATTGCCGGGTGTAGCTGAACCTGTTGGGGCCGCGGCCGCCGCGTCCCTTTTGTTCGGCGCCCGGGGCAGGAGTGCTCGACATTTCGTCGGTGTAGTGTTTGCCGTCTTCCGAAAGAGTCCACACATCGTGCCACTTTGTGCCGTTCGCCTGAGTGGTGTCCACGGTGAGGATGTTCCCTTCCATCCTGCCGGTCGCGGTGGAGCCCGCCCAAAAACCCTGGTCCATCGATGCCGTACTTCCGTCGGTGGGATACTTGCGAATCATGATGCGTTCCGGTGCGCCGTCGCGGCCCGGTATATGCTCGGTCATCACAATCACTTTGCCATCGAGCTTCAGCTCGCGGGTCATGCTGGGTGTACCGGGATCGCTCTTCCAGGTGCCCACGAAACCTTCCGGGCCGGCGGCGGATAACGCTCCGGCGGCGGCCAGCAACAAAGCCGGATAAAGCGCTCTCTTCATGTCGTCTCCTTCCGGTCGGGTTTATCCAATCGGCCGCCTGCGCGGATCCAGTGTTGCGACCACGACCGGCCGGCATCCGAAAAAGCCGGCAGATGGATTTATGTTAACCTTCATCTTAAAGCTGCACGGCCTGTACGGCTGCATAGTCTCAACACTCATTCTTACTGACAAACATGCCCTCTGCCAAGATTACGTGGACCAAAATCGATGAAGCGCCCGCACTCGCCTCGCACGCCCTTTTGCCCATCATACGGGCGTATTTCCAGTGCACCGGGGTGGAGGTCGAAACAGCCGACATCTCGCTGGCGGGACGGATTATCGCGAACTTCCCCGAGCGTCTTCGCGACAACCAGAAGATTCCCGACGAATTGACACGCCTGGGAAAGCTGGCACAAACACCGAACGCGAATATCATCAAGCTCCCCAACATCAGCGCCTCGATTCCGCAATTGCGGGAGGCGATCGCGGAACTCCGGGCAAAAGGCTACGACATACCCGATTATCCGGAGGACCCGAAGACGGAGGAGGAGCGCGCGCTGCAGACGCGGTTCGGCGTGGTCCTTGGCTCCGCGGTGAACCCGGTATTGCGCGAAGGCAATTCGGACCGGCGTGCAGCCGCGTCAGTAAAAACGTTTGCCCGGAAGCATCCGCACAAGGGAATGAAGGAATGGCCGAAGTCCGGTTCGGTGACGCGTGTGGCGCACATGCGCAGCGGGGACTTCTATGGCAGCGAGAAAGCCACGACGGTTGCCGCCGCCACCGAGGTACGGATCGAATTCGCGGACGCCGCCGGCAAGGTGACGGTGTTGAAGCCGAGACTCCCGCTTCTTGCCGGCGAGGTGATCGACTGCGCGGTAATGAACGTGAAGGCCCTGCGCAAATTCTTCGCGGAGCAAATGGCCGCGGCCAAGGCGGACAACGCGCTGCTCTCGCTGCACCTGAAGTGTACGATGATGAAGATCTCCGACCCGATCATGTTCGGGCACTGCGTTTCGGTCTATTTCGCCGACGCCCTGGAGAAGCATGGCGCCGCGCTCGCAGAAGTCGGCGCGAACGTCAACAACGGCCTGGCCGACGTTCTCAGTAAACTCGATCGGCTGCCTGCCGGCAGGAAAGCCGAGATCGAGGCCGAAATCCGCGCCTGTTACGACAAAGGTCCCGGCCTGGCGATGGTCGATTCACGCTTGGGCAAGACCAACCTCCACGTCCCCAACGATGTGATCGTCGACGCATCCATGCCGGTGATCATCCGCGACGGCGGCAAGATGTGGGATAAAGACGACCAACTGCGGGACACGGTCGCCATGATCCCGGACCGCTGCTACGCCACCATCTATCAGGCGGTGATCGACGACTGCAAAAAGCACGGGCAGTTCAACCCCGCCACCATGGGCAGCGTATCGAATGTCGGGCTGATGGCCAAGAAGGCCGAGGAGTACGGGTCGCACGACAAAACATTTACAGCGCCCGCCAACGGTGTAATACGCATCGTTGACAAGAGCGGCAGCACTCTGCTCGAACAGAGCGTCGAACGCGGCGATATCTTCCGCGCCTGCCAGACGAAAGACGACGCCATCCGCGATTGGGTAAAGCTGGGCGTCACGCGCGCGCGGGCCGCCGGCGTACCGGCCGTGTTCTGGCTCGACACCGATCGCGGCCACGATGCGGAGATCATAAAGAAGGTAAAGAAGTACTTGCCCGAACACGACACGTCGGGTTTGGAAATCAAAATCATGAAGCCGGTCGACGCGATCAATTTCTCGCTCGAGCGAGTGCGCCGTGGTGAGGACACCATCTCGGTCACAGGCAACGTGCTTCGCGATTATCTGACCGACCTGTTCCCGATTCTGGAATTGGGAACGAGCGCCCGCATGCTCTCAATCGTGCCGATGCTTGCAGGCGGTCAAATGTTCGAGACCGGCGCCGGCGGATCGGCGCCCAAGCACGTCCAACAGTTTCTGAAAGAAGGGCATCTGCGCTGGGACTCGCTCGGCGAGTATTGCGCCCTCGTGCCGTCCTTGGAATTCGTCGCCGAGAAGACGGGCAACCGCCGGGCGGCACTCCTTGCGAAGACGCTCGACCAGGCCATCGGCCAGTACTTGGAAGATTCCCGCTACCCGTCGCGTAAAGTGAATGAGATCGACAACCGCGGGTCGACGTTCTATCTCGCGCTTGCGTGGGCCAGGGCGCTCGCGGCCCAGGACGAGGATGCCGAGTTGAAGCAGCGCTTTGCCGGCGTAGCCGCCGCATTGACGGAGAACGAGAGCAAAATTACCGCGGAGTTGCTGGCGGCGCAGGGTAAGCCGGTGGACATTGGCGGCTATTATTGGCCCGACGAAACGAAGTGTGCCGCGGCCATGCGGCCCAGCGCCACGCTGAACGCAATCATCGATCAAATGTAGCCGGATGGCACACTTGCCTGGGTGCTTAGCGCTGTGCCAGGTGAGCTTTTGCTTCGTCGAACATCTGCTGATACCAACGGGTGCTGTTCTGCATCTCGTTAGGCGCGAAGTTCTCGGTTGCAAAGCGGGCGTCAAATTCCCGTGACGGCCGCGCCTGCCTGATCTGCTCAAGAGTCATCCCTTTTTTGACCATGTCCAGAAAGCGGCCGTGAATGACGGTGATCGCGTCACGGACCGCGATGACATCCACCCGTTTTGAAAGTTGCGCGTGGCCGGGCACGAAGATCGTGTTCGGCGTTGTTGTTTGCAACGCGAGATTATAGTTGTCGACGAAATTCTCAATACTGCCGCCTTGTGCGACGCCGATTGAAGGGTAGTCTGTGGTAAAGACATCGCCAAACGCAAATACATCCGATCCGCGGAAGTACACAGCCACGTCGCCATTCGTGTGCGACGGTTTTAGCGGAATGTAAGAGATGTCTTCGCCATTAAAATGAAAGGTCAGGGGCTCGCTCGCGGTCACCACGGGCAGGCCTTCGGGCGCAACCGGCGGTCGCGTTTGCTGCATTAGCGCCGTGCGCAGATTGGGATGCGCAACGATTAAGGCGCCCTGCCGGGCGAAATTCGCATTGTTCTGATTGTGATCGAAATGCGAGTGCGTGTTAACAATGATTCGCACCGGCTTTTCCGAGATTTGGCGGAGAGCCGCCTCGATCCTGGGGTAAAACACGGCGAAGTTGTCATCAACGAGAAACAACCCATCGGGGCCGGATTGAGCCACGATGTTTCCTCCGGCGCCTGCGATCACATAAACATTCCCCGCCACCCTCCGCACGACCTCCTCAACGGGGTCGGTCAATTTGCGATCGTCCACACTGTTGTTGAAGCCGCGCCGATCCGGAATCGGGCCCCCGGTCGGGATTTGCGACTGGGCCGTTCCGGCACTCACCAGCAGCACCACGAGGATTGAGGCGAGGACGGTTCTGTTCACAATCCCTCCCTACGGATTGTACCCTCCGGGGCCAAATCCTCGAATTATGCGATCCGCGTCTGTCTTAAAAACCCGGCCCGCAGCAGACAAACTGCGAGGTCAAACTGCTATATCACTATTGACACTACTATCGCGGAATGCTAAGATTTGCTCCGGTCGTCACGCGGGGGCAGTTTCGTCTTTTCTTGGAGGTTTCGCAGTGAAGCATCGCTATATTTGCGTGATTGGCGCCCTGGCCCTCGGATGCGTGGCGGTTTCGCAGGAACCGCCGGCGGCGCCTGAAGGAGGCGCCCGAGCGGGCCGCGGCGGCCGCCGGGCGAATCGGCCTCCGGCCGGTCCCACCCCCCGCCTTCCCGACAACCCTTTCTACGGCGTGAACGCCGGCAAACCGGATTTCGGCGGCAAAGGCATGTGGCAGGTGCCCTATATTATCGACATGCAGCGCCAGGGTACGACGCCCGATGGCGGCAAGATCGAGGTGCCGTTCAAGCCCGAAGCCAAGAAGATTTTCGACGAGCGCACCGCCAACCACTCCAAGGACGACCCCGAAGGCTACTGCTTACCCCCCGGGGTGCCGCGCATGATGTACACCCCTTATCCCACTCAGATCTATCAGATGGCCGATCGCATCCTCTTCATCTTTGAAGGGGGGGCGCACGTCTGGCGGCTCATCTGGATGGACGGCCGGCAGCATCCCGCGGATCCGAACCCCACGTACCTGGGTGATTCGATCGGCCATTGGGAGGGCGATGCGCTGGTGGTGGACACGGTGGGTTTCAATGACCGGACCTGGCTGGATGCCGCGGGCCACATGCACGGAGAGAAGCTCCACGTTACCGAAAAATTCACGCGCCCTGATTCAAATACGCTGCGCCTGGAAGCAACGATCGACGATCCCGATTATTACACCAAACCCTGGACCGTCGTGACCACGGCCACGTGGGCGCCGGGCCAGGAACTGCTGGAGTACATTTGCCAGGAAAATAACAAGGATCTCCAGCATTTGGTCGGCAAATAATGGAGTATGGCCCGTAACCTTCAGACTACGGGCTGGCATCTTTTGGTATAGCATAGTAGAATACTTCCGATTGTCTGGTTTCAGATCTACCCGATGGAGGTTTTGCATGAAGGCTAGTTTGTTGTGCGGTCTGGCGGCGGTTCTTGGATTAGCAGCGGTTCCGGCGTTGGCCCATCATTCGTTCGCGGCAGAATACGATGCCGCAAAGCCGGTTACGCTGACAGGAACTGTCACGAAAGTAGAGTGGATGAACCCCCACGCCCGGTTTTATATCGATGTGAAAGACGATGCGGGCAAAGTGACGAATTGGGAATTCGAACTGGGCAGCCCGAACGGCTTGATGCGTCGCGGCTGGACCCGTAACTCGCTGAAACCCGGCGATACCGTCACGGTCAATGGTTCGCTGGCGAAGGATGGTTCCAGCCTCGCGAATGCGCGCACCATTAAGTTGGCCGACGGGCGCCAGGTATTTGCGGGTTCGGCGACAGAAACCGGCGATCCAAAAGCCGGTCAGTAGCCGGGTAGAAATCAGATTGTCCTTCCAGGCCGGTGTTCGAGCCATCACACTCGGACACCGGCCGACTGTTCAAGAGCACTACTGTCTTTGCCTCGGCAGGACGGAGAATCTCCGTCCTGTGTCCGATCCCTCCGATTGCTTCGGTGCGGGCAGACGCCACCAACGCGCTCTCAACCAGTTCCCGGAGTACAATCTTTAATACAATCAGTGATCGTGCAGTTTAGGGAGGAAGCAACATGAGATTGTGGTCGAAGCCACTCGTCGTGGCAGCGGCTGGATTGCTTGTGGTGTGGCTGGCCGGTCTCGGGCTGACGAATCGGGCCGCCGCGCAAGCACCGGCAGGAGCGGCAGCTGCCGCATCCAAAGGACAGCCGGCCGGAGAAGCTTTCAAAAACGTCACCACTGCCCCGCTCAAGGTTCTCAGCGTGGACGATTTCCTCGGCGCCATGGGCGTGATGGCAGCCGCCTTGGGATATGACTGCGCCGATTGTCATCCCGGCGCCGGCTCCGACAAAGTCGATTGGGTCGTCGACACGCCGAAGAAGCGGACGGCGCGCAAGATGGTCGACATGGTAACCGCCATCAATAAGACGTACTTTAACGGCGCGCAAAACGTGACCTGCTTTACCTGCCACCACGGACGCGATCTGCCGACCACAACCATTGCTTTGGATACTCTTTATGGGCCGCCCAACTCCGAGCAGCCCGACATCGTGATTCCGGGCGGCCAGGGATTGCCGACGGCTACGCAGATTCTCGACAAGTACATCCAAGCCGTGGGCGGGGCGCAGAAACTGGCCACGTTAAAGAGTTTCGTCGCGACCGGCACCAGCAGCGGCTACGAAGGCCTCGGCGGCGGCGGCTCGTTCCAGATTCTCGGACAGGCCCCCGACAAGCGCGCCGTCATTATCGATTTCAAAGAGCATCCCGAGCGCGGCAACAACACGCGCGTGTTCAACGGCACCACCGGCTGGATCAAATCACCGCGCGGCCTGTTGAGTGAGTTCCAAGTTACCGGCGCCGAGCTGGACGGCCAAAAACTCGACGCGACACTGGCGTTCCCGGGACAGATCAAAACCGCGCTCATGAATTGGCGCGCCGGTGTGCCGGATACCGTAAATGGAAAGGACGTCAACGTAGTACAGGGGCGTGGCCCGCGCGGCCTGCTGGCCACGCTGTACTTCGAGCGGGACACCGGCTACCTGGTACGAGTGGTCCGCTACAGCCCCACACCGATCGGCCGCGATCCCACGCAGCTGGACTTCGGCGATTATCGCGACGTGAACGGAATCAAGTTCCCGTTCCAGTACACGTTCTCCTGGCTGGACGGCAAAGACTCGTTCAAGCTGAACGACGTGAAGGTCAACGTCCCGATCGACCCTTCCAAGTTTGAAAAGCCGTAGCTAACACCCAAATAGGTAGACCGGCGGCGCAGTTCGGCCGCCGGTTTTTTTTGGCGGCCTAACGGCGATGTCCGCCGCCACCACCCCCACCGTGAGATCCGCCGCCCCGGACACCGCCGCCACCACCAGCGTGAAAACCGCCGCCGCCACTTCGGAATCCGCCACCACCGAAGGACGGAGCCGGGCGGCCTCCCCCGACGCCACTCCGGTAAGCACCACCGAAGGACGGAGCCGGACCACCTCCCCCGCCCCCACCGCGGTAAGAGCCGCCGAAGGACGGAGCCGGGCTGCCTCCCCCGACGCCACCGCGGTAAGCGCCGCCGAAGGACGGAGCCGGGGCTGACCGATAGCTGCCATAAGCAGGGGTTCGATTATAGTTGGGCGCGGCCCGGCTTGCGCCAAAGCTCGGGCTAGGGCGGGCCGCGTTATTGAACGCCGGGCCCGATCGATAGGCCGGCTGCGAGTTCGGAGTTCCGAAGCGGCTCCACGAGCCGCCGCGGTTCACCGGCTGGGCGGCATAACGGTTCGCCGTGCCGCCAACCACGCCGGACTGGAAGTTCCGGCCGCCTGTGCCAGGCTCGCCAAAACGCCGCCAGCCGCCGGGGTCGGCGCGCGAGCCTGCAATCGGGCCGGATCCGCGGCTGCCGAACCCGGCAGACCCACCGCCCGGAGCGCGGAATCCTTGCTGCCCGCCCGCAAAACGCGCTCCGGCAAACCGGCTGGCCACGCCCGCGCTGGGATAAGGAACTCCGAGACGGTGACCCGGATCGTGGGCCCATACGCCGCCTCGAAATCCTTCGTGAAACCGGCCAAAGCCAAAGCGGTTGAAGAAGAACCCATTTTGCACGATCGTGCAATTGAACCAGTTCGGGCCCCAGCCCCAGCCTCCCCAGCCGATGCCTCCGAAGAACGCTCCGATGTAGATGCCGGGATCGTATCCAAAACCATACGCCGGGTAGTAAAGCGGCGGATAGTAGCCCCACGCGGGCGGCCCCCAGATGTACGCGGGGTCATAGGCCGGCACGTAGACCACTTGCGGATTGGCGGGCGCGATCTCGATTACGGGCCGGCCATCCTCGGTTTGATTGGTCACGGTCTGCTGCCCATTCGAGCTCAGCTTCCCATCGGCCTGCGCCTGCGCGCGCATGCGTTGCACAGCGTTCATGACGTCGGCTTGCTGGGCGAGGAAAGCGTTGCCGAGATCCGTAGTCCATCGAATATTGGAAGTGAGCAGAGTCAGGACGTCCGGAAAGACCACCAGGGCCTGGACGCTCGCATCCCAATTCTGCTGCTGCGCGGCATTCACCAGGGCTGTCCCCTGCAGATTGCGGTTCTGCTGCAGCCACTGATTGGCTTCCACCAGTTCCAGCGGGTAGGTGGCGGCCACGAACACCTGGCTGAGCAGCGAATCGGGGTAGAGGGCGACGGGAGCAACCAGGGTGTCTAGCTGCTCCGGCGAGAGCGGCTGAGGCGGCGGCGCCTGAGCCGTCAGCAGCGCACCCGCGGGAAAGAGAACAAGAAGCAGCGTGCAGACAATACTGACGGCCCGCGAAGGCGGCCTTCCAAACCTGGGATCGTTCATTTGACACCCCTTCCGGCGTCGGGCATAAACCTAACGGCACGTTCCCGGCCAAAATGCAAACATCTATTTTGCTGAACGTTACGGAGAAGCGGGCTTTCGGCCGGCTGGCCGAAAACCACCACTATGCTGGTTTGCGGCCGGCCCTCAGGTGATGACGCCCTTGCGCACGGCGTACAGAATCAAGTCCGCGGTCCCATGCAGGTTCAGCTTCTGAAAGATGTTGCTCCGGTGCGTTTCGACCGTATAGAGGCTTAGGTTCAGCATGCCGGCAACCTCTTTGTTGCTCTTGCCTTCGGCGAGCAACTGCAGGATCTCGCGCTCGCGGGTGGTGAGCAGTTCGAAACTGTCCTCCACGCCGTGTTCGTGCATCTGGCGCATGTAATCCTCGGCCAGCATCTTGCTGACGGCGGGGCTGAAAAACGATTTGCCTTCACTTACGGCTTTCACCGCGTTGATCAAGTCGTGTTCCGCCGAATCTTTAAGGAGATACGCGCGCGCGCCGGCCTTCAGCGCTTTAATCACATAAGCCTCGTCGGAATGCATGCTCAGAAAGACAATTGCGATCTGGGGAAGCCTGGCGGAAATCTGCCGCGCGGCTTCGATGCCGTTCAAAATGGGCATGGCGATGTCCATCACCACGACGTCGGGCCGGTGCTCTTCGGCTAAGGCTACTACCTGGCGTCCGTCAGCCGCGTCGGCCACTACCTCGAAATGCGGAACGCTTTCGAGCAGCAGGCGAAGGCCTTTGCGGACCACAGTGTGATCATCCGCCAGAACGATGCGGGTTTGCGTCATGCCGCCACGCGGACCAACGGCAACTCGACGCGCAGAGTGGTTCCCTGCCCCGGTTTTGAGTCGACCGTGAGAGTGCCGCCGAGGTGCCCGACCCGCTCCTCAATTCCAAGCAGTCCCATACCGCGCTGGCGCCGCGGATCGAATCCCTTGCCGTCATCCCGGACGGTGACCGACAAGCCGGACGGCTGCTGCCGCACCGCCACCGTCACGTTATGCGCTCCCGCATGCTGCACGATATTGTGCAAAGCTTCCTGTACGATCCGGTACACGCACGTTTTGTGTTCCTCGGGCAGTTCGTCAGTCAGCTCTTCGGCGTCCACCTTAATCCATATGCCATTGCGCTTCCCGACTTCACGCGCCTGCCATTCGAGCGCAGGCAGCAGCCCCAGGTCATCCAGCATGGAAGGCCGGAGCAGCAATGCCATGTTGCGCAATACGCTGATAGCGCCCTCGACTTCGCGCTTGATCTCGCCGGCCTTGCCGTTCACTGCTTCCAAATCGCGCGCGCGAATCAGGGTGGACAGGTTGGCCATTTCCACCAGCACGCCCGTGAGGGCCTGGCCCACCTGGTCGTGCAATTCGCGCGAAATCGAACGGCGTTCCTCCTCTTGTGCTGCCAGCAGCCGGGCCGACAGCTGCTGCAATTCCGCGCGGGCATTTTCGATTTCGCGGAAGTGCTTCGCGGTCTCGCGCTCGAGCTTCCAGATCTTCTGCACGCAGAAGATCGCCAGCAGCAGCCCTACTCCGATTGTCAGGCCGATCGTGATGCTCAGCCGCCTGCGGAACTCCGAATAGGTTTTCTGCCCGAGCAACTTCGCCGAGTTCAGTTGCGATTCGTCGATATCGCGGATCTGGTCGGCGATCCCCAGCATCGCCATGCGGCGCGGAAACACCTCGTCGCGGAGAAAGGGGAATCCGTCGCGCATTCTTTTTTCCGGGCTCCAATGAAACACCGGCTCCAGCACGTTCCAATAGCTCGCCAACTCCCCGGTCAAGCGTTGAAATGCTTGAGACTCCTGGACCGTGAGCAGGCGCCGGTATTGCGCCAAAGCCGCGTCCATGTCCTGCTTGGTCTCGGCCAGACTGTAACGGTGCCCTTCGGCCTTGCCGCTTTCCGGCTCGAGCAAGTAGTCGCGCACGTACGTGCCGGAGACGTAGAGATCGCCGCGAATCCGTTCCAGCACGTGCGTGCGCAGAACGAAATCGTCCCGGATGTCATCGTTCGAAGCCTGAATGCTCCCCAGCGTCCCGAGCATGTCGGCGCCGGCGAAGGCCATCAGCAGCAACAGGCCTCCAAACCCGGCAACCAGTACCCACCGGCTCTTCATCTACGCCTCATGTTTATCATGGTACGCTGCCGAAGATACACACAGTGAGGGCGCGCCCCCCGCGCCCGCGCCAATCGGGTTATGCCGAGGATTTGTGTTACGAAGGGAGACTACTCATTGCCGCCGGCGCCGCGAGGCATCCTGAACGCTCTCGAGGCGAACCACAGCTCGGGCGTTCCCAAAATCACCGGTCCGCGGACCGGTTGCTGTCACCTGCTGCTCCAGATTGACTGCTGGCGAGCCGGAGCATCGCAGCGCCGGCTCGCCGGAGAAGGGCCCGTCAAGCGTCTGGATGTTACTTCTTGCCGTTCGGATCGCTTTCGAGCGCGGACAAGCCCAGGAACAGGCGGCGTCCGTCCGCGAACGTGACGTTCTTTCCGACCGCTCGCGTCGAGCCGTCCTTAGCCTGATAACCCTCAACCACGATCTCCGCGCCGGGCGGCAGGGACTCTTTCGTGAAGCCGAGCCGGTACAGATTATTGGGGCTCCCGCCTTCGATCATCCACGTCACATCCTTGCCGTCTTCGCCCTTGACATCCATGTGGATCCAGGAGTGCGGGTTGCTTACTTCCCACTTGATGACGGTCCCTTTCAACTTCAAAGGCTTGTTCTGGTCGAACTCCGCCGCGAACGCGTGATGCGCCCACACGGGGACGGCTGCCATCAGCAGGCCGGCGCCAATAATCGCTGCGAATAGCTTCGTTCTCATTGGTCACTCCCTGTCAGAGATTGAGTTTACCCTATTTGCCTGCTGCTTTCTTTGCGGCTTCTTCCTCGGCCACCCGTGCGCCGCGCAGCGTGTTCGCGAGACCGTAATTGGCCTCGTTGCACGCGTATTCGTAAAGCTGCCCTTGAATCCTGGTAATCGGTAATTCGCCTGACCACGGCTTGGTCCACATACCCGGATCTTCCACCGTGAACTGATAAAGAATCGTCTCGTCATCGACGCGCGTGAACCGTTCGGTTACGTGGAGGTTCTGCGCGCCGTCAAACGGATTCTGGTCCGTGAAATTCGTAGTATCGACCACCAGCGTATTGCCCTCCCAACGGCCCACCGAATCTCCCATCCATTGCCGGACGTCTTTGGCAATATGCGGACGGCCGTCGGTCGGAATAATTCGCGCATCGTGGATCTCTTCGCTTTCGATAACCACGTAGCCGGGACCCTGTACGATTTGCAGATTGCTGTTGTAAGCGGTAGGCAGCAGAGGCGGACCGTTATTCTCGCGAACCAGGCAGCGCGCGCCGAGCGGCCGGCTTTCCGGGCCGTCAAATTCATGCCCTTTGGCCTTGGCGCGCTTCTCTGCCAACCTCTGGCGCGCTTCCGGAGTCAGAGGCGGAATCGTCCCTTCCGGGCCGACAATAATCGACGTGCGGTGATTCCAGACCATCTTCGATTGTCCCCGGTCCAATCCATATTCGCTGAAATCGTAGTGCACGTCGGCCGCCGTGCCCGGCTCGGTGGGCAGCCCTTCTTCCTCGTTTTTCGCCAGACGATCCTTCTCTTTGCTCTGGAGCGCCTGCAGTTCCGCGTCTGTATAAAATTCCTTGCTTCCCAGGCCCTTGGGCCGCTGCAACGGCGTGACCGTGTTATTGGTCCAGACTCCTTGTAAATCCGGGACGCCGTCGGTGGTTCGCGGCGGGGTCCAAACCTTTCCCGCCTTGGCGGTCGCCAATGCCTGCCCGGCGGCAGGCGCCGGGATCAGCATAACAGTGAGAGTGAGAGCCGCAACCGCGGCCCATGGCGCAATCCGATATTTCATCGTTTCTCCCTCTTGGTTACTTCCCCTTCTTGGCAGCTTCCGCCTCCGCAACACGTGCTCCGTTGAGAATAGTCGAGATCATGGTGTTCCCCTCGTGGCAGGCCCATTCGTATACGGGTCCTTCGCTACGGGTCATCGGCACTTCGGCCGTCCAGGGTGTCGCCCAGGTCTCGGGATCCTCGACTGTGAATCCGTAGAGCAGTGTGTTTTCGGCGGTCCGTGTGAAGCGCTCGATCAGATGCAGTTTTTCGCCCGATCCCCTAAAGTTCCCGATATCCATGAAATTCGTGGTATCCACCACCAGCGTATCCCCCTCCCAATGGCCGACGGAGTCGCCCTGGTATTGACGGATGCGCTGCGCGATATGCGGGCGCCCGTCGGTCGGAATGACGCGCGTGTCGTGATTGATTTCATGGAGGAGCACCACCCAGCCCCGTCCCTGCACGATCTGCAATTCGTTATTGTCATTCGGTCCGCTGAGCATGGGGATTCTTTCCTGCCCCAGCAGAATACATCGTTCCTGCAGCGGACGGTTCTCGTAGCTGTCGAACTCATGCCCCTTGTTCTTAGCCGCGCGATCCGCATTTCTCTTCCTTGCCTGCGGCAGCATCGGCGGCACCACACCTTCCGGTCCCACGATGAGCGAAGTGCGGCGGTTGGAGGCGAACGTGGCCTTCGTGATATCGAATCCATAGAGGCTGAGATCGTAGCGCAGCGTCTGCTCGGCCGCCGCACCCAGATCGGCCTCGGCCCCGATCTTTCCTTCGCGCACTCGTCGGGACAGCTCCGCGAACTCTTCTTCGGTGTAAAACTCTTTCGTCCCGAGGGCCTTAGGCCGTTCCAGTGGCGTCAGCGTCGAGTTGTTCCAGAACCCCTGGATGTCCGCGACCCCATCCGGGGTACGCGGTGCTTGCCACGCCTTCGTCGGCGCGCCGGGCTTTCGTGCGGCCTGCCCGAACGACAATGCCGCGATTGCAGCCGTTACCAGGAGCAGCCGAGATTGCATGCGAGCCTCCTATTTATCGGTCTACGGGTTGGTGCGGGGCTTCTTGCGCAGAGGACCGTACAACACCTCCTCGGCAAACTCGACGCACTTGTATTCCAGAAGCTTGGCGTCCTTTTCCACATGCCGGTAGAGCGGCATGCTGATTTTCCAGGGACGCGAAAACACCTTCGAATCCTCGATGGTGGCCTCGTAATTCAATGTATCGGCGCTCCGGGGCGTGTATCGCTCGATCACGTGCAGCGCGTCGCTGTGATAATCGCCGGCATGATCGAACCAGGTCTCGTCGTTTTGGCTGCTGACATCGACCACCAGCGATTCGCCCTCCCACCGGCCGTTGGACCATCCCATCCAACTGTCGGCCGGGGCCTTCGTGGGCGCTTCCAGATTAATGGTGCGGACCGCCCCGGCGTATTCGTATGCGACCATAATCGTCTTCTGCGACTGGATGATTTGGAACGGATACGGCAGATACGTAGCGCGCGGCACGCCCGGCAGATAACACTTCACTTCCGGATCGAGTTTGACCCAGTCCGCCTGATTGGACTTCTTCCTGGCGAGCGCCGCCGGCAGATAGGGAATCTCGTCCCCCTCCACCACGCTCAGTCCGGGCGGCCGCGAAAATACCGCGCCCAACGACAACACCGGGCCTTGCGCCGCCGCATGGCCTAGCAGGTCCCAATCGGCCGAGTTTACGGCCTGCCAGATCCCATTCAAATTCGGTTTGCCATCCGCGGTGCGCGGAGCTTTGTAAGCCTGGCCGGCCGCGGAAATCGTAAGCAGACCGCCCACAAGGGCGAGTCCCATCAACTTGGTCACGCCGAAATCGTACATGCGGCGTGAACCGGTGTCAAAGGGGGGTGGGCTCCGGGCGGCCGTAATAAAGCGGTGCGGCGACTTCTGTTAGGTGTTATTCGCTCTGCTCGCCAAATCCCGGCTCGGGAATATTGAGCCGCTCATCAAAAGCGCGGCGACGGGGTAGAGGAAGGCTCATGATGAAACCATGGCTCTTGCCGGCCGAATCGTAATATTGCCCGATGACGGTGCCATCTTCTCTAATCCCGCTGGCATACGTAAAGGTGGATCCCGGCGGATCAAATGATGTGAAAACGCCCCGCCTTTCCATGAAACCGTGTGTATGAAATTGTGCATCGGTCCAAGCCCCCGCCAGATCGTTCGCCGCATCCTCGGCTCCGGCTGAAGTGCCCAGTGCCCCCGGGTAATCCACCATGGTGGTTTGCCCCCGATCAATCACACAGGCATGAGTCTTACCGTTGATGACGCAACTCACGAACAGGGTGCCCGAGGGGTTGACCGCGACGCCCCATGACAAAACGCCGTTCGATATCGTTACCGGATCGAACTTTCCTTCGTTGTACGTGAACACTCCGCATTGGCTTCCGAGGCAGTATGTACCGACGATCTCTCGTCTTGGGTTGATCCCCCCCAACGAGGTAAACGTTGCTCCCGGATAGTCGATCGTGGTGAACGTTCCACCCGCCAGAAGGAACCCATGTGTGACCTGGCTGTTATCCGTGTATTGGCCGACGATGTCGCCCTCCGCATTGATTGATCCGTTAAGCGCAGTCTGCGCGGCTCCGGGGAAATCGATCGTTTTGAATTCACCGTCGTGCGAGAACAGGAACCCGTGACTCTTCTTGGCTGCATCGATATACGTCCCCACGGCATCTCCGGAAGGATTGGGGCCGCCGTTTAAAGTCGTGTAAATGGCACCGGGAAAATCAATGGTGACGAAGGTAGCCGGCGACGCCGAAGCTAGAAAACATAGGAGGATGACTAGAACCGGAACCACTGTAGCGCTCTTCATACTTGCGACCTTACCCTAACCAAAAGTAGTCATTCAATTCTCATGGGTTTCAGGTCGGTACTGGGCGTGGGAAAGGTTCTAAGGGGCCCACAAAGCTGACGGAAATGCGATGAGGCTCGAACAAAAATACGACAACTTCAAAAGTTAACGACACCTTGGGGCTGGTTGCGCGCGAAGGCGTGGGCGGAAATGCCGGAGGCAAAAAGGGCGGACCAGCGAATGCCGGTCCGCCATCAGAAGGGGAAAGACTTAGAACGTATACTTCAGAGCAAACTGCAGGTTCCGCGCGCCCAGCGAGGTGTTCACCACGCCCGTCGGGGCATTCCTTTGGTAGTTTACGTCCGACGTGTAGCGCTGAGGCGTGAAGTCGCCGGGGAGGATGTCAGTCGAATAGCCGTTCACGCCGAAGATCGGCGTATTGAACGCGTTTATCGCCTGGAATTGGAACTCGACGGCCTGCCGTTCCGTAATCCGGAATTTCTTCCCCAGGCTCATATCGATCTGTTTCAAGCCAGGGCCGCGTTCGGTCGAAATCCCGCATGTGCCGAGCCCGGAAGTCGGAATCGACATGGTGGTCGGATCGAACCAGATATAGCCGCCGCCGACGAAGTTCTTGTACGGCGTGGCATGAGACGGGGCGTTGCAGTTCGGCCGCGGCTGAAAGTACGCTCCCGTCGGATCATAGCCGAACTGGATCATCGAAATGGGAAACCCGCCGTGCGCGGTCAGGATCGCGTCATAGCGCCAGTCACCGATGATCGCGTTCACCACCTTGTTGCTGCTCTTGGCGAAAGCGCGATCGCGCCCGAACGGCAGATCGTAGTTGAGATAGCCGCTGAACACGCTCGTGACGTCCGCGTCGCATAGTCCGTAGTCGAGGTGAAGATTGTAGACGTAGGACTGGAACGAGACGTCGGCCGTGGTTTGCGCCACGGCGGCATTGCCATAACGGCCATAGTAACCCTGATTGTTGGTCAGGCACTTCGACCAGGTGTAATTGCCGCCGAATGCCAATCCTTTACTGAGACGCTGCTGCACCATGAGTTGGAGCGCGTTGTAATTCTGGATCGCGGTAGAGGTATTGAGACGTCTCTGCGCGCTGGTGTTGTTGGCCACCAGGGTCGGATTGCCGGCCAGGTAAGGTCCAGGAACCGCTGTCCCGTTCGGCAGCAACATATTCTGGCCCATATTGTAGATGGCGGCAATATGATCACTGTGCTGGCCCACGTACGCCGCCTGCGCAGTAAAGGAACTCCCGATCTGCCGCTGGATGCTCAGGCTCCACTGGTTCGACACCGCCGGCCGGTAGTTCGGATCAGTAGCGTGCAGCCGGACTCCGGCGAAGCAGGACGCCGGCGCTGAGGTCACATTGGCCGGTGTGCACGGCGCGCCTGCCGCGCCAAGAGCAGCGAAACCCTGGTCCAGCGTGATCTGGTTCGCGGGAATGCCCCCGTTGGTGCCGGGAACGCCGCCCCATTGCCCTACCAATGAAGTGTTCCACGGCGCGTTGGTGGCGAGCCGGTTAAATTCGCCGGTGCCTTCCTGGAAGCTCGATCGGGAGAATGCCGTACGGACAACCGTTTTCTCGTCGATACTCCAGGCAATCCCCAGGCGCGGCAGGAAATTCGCGATTCCGTTGTACTGGTTGTAAAGGGCGCGGCTGTTGCCGTTCACGCCGGCCAGCATGATCTGTCCGCTGTACATCCCGAAGTTCGTCATGCGGTCGTGCACTTCGTAGATCGGAGTGAAAAGCTGCCAGCGCAGTCCATAATTGATTGTCACGTGCGGCGTGATGCGCCAGTCGTCTTGGGCGAATGCGCCGATCGCATTATTGCGCTGGCCGACCGTGCCGCTGTACCCGAGCCCGTAACCCATATACGAGGGCAAGCCGAGGAAGAAATCGGCTTCCGCGTTGCCTGTAAAAGTTCCGGTAAAACCGATCTGTCCGGCGGCCCCGTCGTTGCTGGTCGCGGGGATATAGTTGTTGCGATAGCGGATGAACTCGAAGCCGAATTTGACCGAATGCGCGCCATGGCTCCAGATCGCCGTGTCAGACACGTGGATCGCCGTCTGGTGGAAAAACTCCAGGCCGTCCACGGTGCCGAACGCGAAGGGACCATTGTTCTGGCCGCCCAGCGGAGCGCCGGCGAAAT
>DATGII010000014.1:0-33712 GCA_035295805.1 Bryobacteraceae bacterium
TGGCGCGCGTGATGGTCGAAGGTCCCGACATGGCGGGCGTCGACAACTACACGGCTCGCATCGCCGACGCGATCCGCCGCGAGATGGGGGCCTAGCTACTCGCACCGGATGGCGAACACGGGATCGACGCGGGTGGCGCGGCGCGCCGGGAAATAGCCCGATAACGCTGCGATGGCCGCAATGCCCAACGTAGCTGCAACCAGGGTGCCGGGATCATTTGGCGTTATGCCGTAGAGCAGGTTCGCCAGCAGACGCGTTCCCGCCAGCGCGACTGGAAGGCCGATCAGAATTCCGGCGCCGGCAAGCAGAAGCACTTCCCGCATCACCAGCCAGATCACATTCCCTCTCATCGCGCCGAGGGCCATCCGGATTCCGATCTCCCGTGTGCGCCGGGCTACGACGAATGCCATCACGCCATAGACGCCAACTCCGGCAAGAAGCGTTGCCAAAATGCCGAAGGCGGTCGAGAGGCTGGCCGCCAGCTTCTCTATCGCGAGCGAATCGTCCCGCTGCCGTTCTTCGGTCTTCATGAGGTACACCGGCATGTTGGCGTCGAGCTTGCGAACCGCCGCCCGCAATTCCGGGAACATCTGCTCGGGCGGGTGCTCTGTGCGCGCGTAGGCGGTCATGCCGCCGCCTCGGAACTCGTTTTGCATATATGGACGAAACACCTGGCGCGGCGGCTCCTGCCGCATGGTCTGATAACGCGTGTCCCGCACCACACCGATGATCTCGATATCGGTCTTGGTGCCGGGATCTCCGCCTTCCCCGATATGACGGCCGACGGCGGGAGCGTCGCCGAAGTAATGACGGGCGAACTTCTCGTTCACAATCGCCACCTTGGCCGCGCCCGCCGAATCGCGCTCCGTGAAGTCGCGGCCCGCATAGATGGGAATCCGCAGGGCCCCAAAGAAACCCGGCGATACGTAGTTGAACCACGGGCTCATATCCTCTCCCGGCTTCGAGGCGTAGCCCTCGACTGTGACGGTGCGATCCCACTCGTTGTAGCTGAGCGGCGGCACCACGCACAGCGCGGCGGCCTGAACGCCCGGCAACTCCGCCAGCGTCCGGGTCAAGTCGCGATAGAACAACCGGGCGCGCTCGGCGTTGTAACCGCTGAGCGTGGGATCCACCGCGAACGAGAGGAGGTTCGCCACTTCGAATCCCGGATTGATGTTCTTGATATTCTGCAAACTGCGCATAAACAGCCCGGCGCCGATGAGCAGCAGCAACGAGAGACTCACCTGCGCGGCGGCCAGCAGTTTCCGCCAGCGGATCGGGCCCCCGGTAAGCGAACCGGCCTGGTCTTTGAGGGTGGGCGCGAGCTCGGGCCGGGTCGCCTGCAGGGCGGGCGTCAGACCGAAAAAGAGCGCGGTCAGCAGAGAAGCCGCTGCGGAAAACAGCAGCACGCGCGGCTCGGCGCCGGCATCGAACTTCAGCGGTGGATCGAACTGGGGCATGATCCCCACCAGCAGGCGGGTTGTCGGCGGCAGAATCAGAAGACCGAGCAATCCGCCGGCTATGGAAACCAGCAGGCTCTCCACCAGGAGCTGGCGAACCAGGCGCACGCGGCTCGCGCCCAGCGCGAGGCGAAGCGCGATCTCTTTCTGGCGCCCGGTGGCGCGGGCGATCATGAGATTGGCCACGTTGGCGCAGGCGATCAGCAGCACCAGCGCCACCATCCCCATCATCGCCCATAGCGGCGCCTCAAGAAATTGACGCCCTTCATCCTGTCCGGCGGCGCCCGGCATCACGGCCAGCGTCATCTTGAGGAACTGCTCGCGCGAATAAGCGGAAGCTTTGGCGAACTCTTTCTGGCGCACCTCCATTTCGAGGATCTGGTGAAACAGCGGCTGCAACGAAGCCTGTGCATCCCGGCGGCTGATGCCCGGTTTCAACCGCGCGAAGACCTGCACCCAGCGGCGGCGGCGATTCTCGAGCGGCCGGTCCTCGGTAGTGATCTGCGGCGCCATCATTATCGGAATGTAAACCTGCGTGGTAAAGAGGCGATCGGCGCCTTCAAACCGCGGTTCCGTGACCCCGATAATCGTCAGCTGGTGATCATTGGCCAGGATCTGCTTGCCGATCACGGAGGGATCGCCGGCATAGCGCGTCTTCCAATAGCCGTATCCGAGCACCGCGACCGGCGCGCCGCCGGGAATCCGGTCCTCTTCGGCGGTGAACAGACGCCCGAGCGCGGCGCCCACTCCCAGGACCTGAAAATAGGAGCCTGAAACCAGCTCGCCGGTGGCGCGCTCGTTCGCGCCCGCGTAGCTGACGCTCAGCGGGTACAGAGCGCGGCAGAGCACGCCGCTGAAGACCTCGTTTTTGTCCCGGAAGTCTTCATAGATCGGGTAAGAAAGAGCGTTGCTTCCGCTGTTCGAGCCGTAGTGCCGTCCAACCTCGCTCAACTGCACCAACTCGCCGGGCTGCCGCACCGGGAGCGGACTCAGCAGGATGTGATCGAGCATGCTGAAGACGGCGGTGTTGGCGCCGATGCCGAGCGCCATCGAAACAACCGCGACAGCGGCAAAGACCGGCGACTTGGCCAGCGAGCGGACGGCGTACCGCAATTCAGCCCAGAGGGTCATGGACACCTCGCAAAATCGGATCGTAAGTCATATACGCGCGGCGCGCGGATTTGTTCCGTGCGCGCGCGAAATACCGGTGAAGCCCGGCGTTACACTCGTCTCAGGACGAGGGCAGAGTTTTTGCTGCCGAACGCGATGCAATTGGCGACGGCGTGCTCGATGGCGAGCCGCCGGCCGGGAGCAGGCACGTAGTCGAGGTCGCACTCGGGGTCCGGTTCGTCGAGATTGATGGTCGGCGGCAGGATACCATCGCGCATAGCCAACAAGGTCGCGGCCACACCCGCGGCGCCGCACGCGCCCTGCGGGTGGCCGATCAGGCTCTTCAATGACGAGCCCGCCAGCCGGTACGCATGCCCATCAAACGCCAGTTTAATGGCTCGCGTCTCAATACGGTCATTCAGCTCCGTGGATGTTCCATGGTAGTTGACGTACTGTACTTCCGAAGGCGGAATGCTGGCTTCGTCGAGCGCCAGACCGATGGCGCGGGCCGGCTCTTCGCCGCATTCCTCCAGGCGCACGCGGTGGTAGGCTTCGCAGGTGGAAGCGTAGCCGGCGATCTCACCGTAAACGTGCGCGCCCCGCGCGCGGGCGCGTTCCAGATCTTCGATGACAAAGAACCAGGCGCCTTCGGCCAGCACGAAGCCATCGCGGTCCCGCGAGAAGGGACGGGAAGCACGCTCCGGCGCGTGATTCCACCGCGTCGTCATGATGCGCATGAGCTGAAAACCGCGCAGAATGAGAGGGGCGATCGGCGAATCGACGCCGCCGGCGATCATCGTATCGAGCACGCCAGCCTGAATGTTGCGAAGCGCGTATCCGAGCGCGTCGGTGGAGGATGTGCAGCCGGTCGACACGATGTGGCTGAGGCCGCGAAAACCGAAGCGCATCGACACTTCGCTGGCCAGCGTGCCGATGGTGCCCGTGGGGATGGTATAGACGCTGCACTGCTTCTGCTTGCCCGTATAGTACAGCCGGTATTGCTCTTCGGTGAAGTCCTGGCTGCCTCCGCCGGAGCCGACGATGACGCCGATACGGCGCAATTCGTCGCGGCTCATGGAGGCAGTATCGAGACCAGCGTCATCGAGGGCTTCGGCAACGCTGGCGGCCGCCAGTGGCACCGCGCGGGAGACGTGCGGGCGATCCTTCGGTTCGACGTAGCGCTTCTCGTCGAATTCGTCAGGTACCTGGCCGGCCACCTGCACCACGAAAGCCGATGGATCAAACCGCGTGATGCGGCGCACACCGCTTCGGCCGGCACGCGTGGCCTGCCAAAAACATTCGCGGCCGATTCCGTTGGGACTCACCGCACCGATTCCTGTGATGACGACTCGCCGCATGGGGATTAGTTTTGCCTTTAGTCTGTCTGACAGTATAGGCTGAAAGCTATGGGGCTTGCCCGGGAGCGCCGCGTTACCGACACGCTCACTGTGTCTCTAGCCGGCCTGCAAGCCGGTATGGCTGCCGTCCTGTGCATGCTCGCGTGGCTGGGAATTGCGGCAGCCTGGCGGCAGAGTAGTTTCTGGACCGCGGAAAACCTGTGGGCCAGCACGTTTTATGGGGCGTCGGCGATCCGCAGCGGTTTTTCCACCAGCACGCTGTCCGGGTTGGCGCTTTACCTTCTGGTGTACAGCACCCTGGGCGGCATTTTTGCAGCGGCCGTTCGCGGCGCTCTGCCGCGGCCGCGGCTGGTGCTGGCCGCCATTGTAGGGGCCGCGGCGTGGTATTACCTCTCATTCCACGTGATCTGGCACACAGTCAATCCGCTGGTATCGTTGCTGCACCCGGAACAGCCGACGCTGCTGGGGCATGTGCTTTATGGCGCGGTGCTCGGACGATTTCCGAGGTATCTTCCGCTAGCGACGGCCGCAGCCATACCGGTCGAGGCCACCGTACCCCCTGAATTGGCGGAGCCGCAGCCAACCCCTGCGCCGAACACCCCGGAGACATAGTCGCCCCACCTCCCAAGCTGAGAAGGGCGGCGCCGGTGAGTTCGTTTAGTAAGAGGCTAGAACTCGGAGTTGTGGAGCCGTTCAAACAGGCGCGCTTCGCGAGCGCGGACCAGGCGCCGGTATTCCCAGCGCACCAGAACGCCCAAACAAACGACGATCAGAACAAAAAGAGAAAGGACCAGCCCAACGGGCATGTACCCCAGGATAAACGGCGTTAATAGAGAAACAAGCTCTGCGATGGAAATACCTCCCGTGAGGTCGGCCGAAGGTTGGGCGCTGCTGTTGCAAACACCCAGTCGGGTATTGGCTTTGGATATCGGATCAGCCGGGCTGCTGGAGGGGGACTTTCCTCACGTTGGAAATGAGCCTCGTGAGTACCGCCGAAACCCTCATTCGCCGCGGAGTGCGCGGATGGGGTCGAGGCGAGCGGCACGGCGCGCGGGGAACCAGGTAGCCAGCACGGCAACTCCGGACAACAGCAGCGGCACGCACAAAAAGACCAGGGGGTCCCACGGCTTGACCCCAAACAGTAGGCTGGTGAGGAAGCGAGTGAAGGCGAGGGCAGCGGCGAGGCCGCAAGCTAGGCCGGCGGCGATGGGGCGCACGCCTTCGAAGATGATAAGGGCCCGGATATCCCGCGCGGCCGCGCCGAGTGCCAGGCGGATGCCGATTTCCCGTGTGCGCTGCGCGACCGAGTAAGCTACCAGCCCGTAAATTCCAATCGCCGCCAGCAGGAGCGCGGTGCAAGCGAAATTCGTGAGCACGAGGGTATCGAAACTTTCGGCCGCGGTGGAGCGCGCGAGCGTTTCTTCCATGGTGCGAATCTGCGCGACCGGGAGGCCGCCGGTGGCTTGGCGCAGCTGCTCCTGAACCGCGGCACTGAGCGACATCGGCGGGACGCGTGTCCGAATCACCCACGCCTGCGAGATGATTCCGGAAACTGAGGGCTGATAGATGATGGGGCGCGCGGCGCGATTGAGGAAATCGTCGCGCACGTCCGCGGCGACTCCGATAATCTGCGACCGGGTGTGTTCGCCTCCGAATACGATTTGCTCGTGCAAAGGATCGCCGTGAGGCCAGAACTGTTTTGCCAATGCCTGGTTGACGATCACCACCGGAGGGCCGCCTTCGTCACGCTCGGTAAAGCTGCGGCCCCGGAGGATGGAGATCTTGAAGCTTTCGAAATAGCCCGCCGAAACCAGAGTCAATCCCGCGATGCCCTGGGAGGACGGGCTTGCAGGCTGTCCCGCAACCTGGAAGCCGACCTGCCAACGATCTTCCAGGGGCACGCAGCACGTGGTCGCGGCAGCTTCAACACCCGGAAGGAGGCGGATTCGACGCAGCCCTTCGTGGGTCACCCGGGTGACGGCCGCCGGATCTCGAAACCGCGGGCCGGCGAGAGAGACGCGCATGGTTAACACCCGGCTCGGATCAAAACCCGGATTCACGCGGCGAGTGGCGAAAAAACTGCGGATGAGCAGAGCGGCGCCCATCAACAGGACTACGGACAACGCGATCTGAATGATCACAAGTAGCGACCTCGCGCGATTGTGCTTCAACCCGGTGCCGCCGCGGTGATCGCTTTCGTTCAAGGCGCTGCTCAGATCCGCGCGCGAGGATTGCAGGGCAGGCGCGAGCCCCGACACAACGGCGGCGGCCATCGCCAGCCCGACGGTGAATCCCAAAATACGCCAGTCGAGCGCTACATTCGCGCCAGCCGCGCCAATCCGCGGGATACCGCCGGGGACGAGCGTTAACATGGCGCGCACCGCGGCGTAACCGGCAGTCAGACCGAGTGTCGCGCCGGCCAGCGAGAGCATCAGGGTCTCGGCGAGGAGTTGGCGGACGATTCGAGCGCGCCCGGCGCCCAGCGCGGCACGGACAACCATTTCCCGCCTGCGACCGGTAGCGCGCGCCAGCAGCAGGTTGGCGACATTGGCGCAGGCGATCAGCAGCACCAGGGCCACCGCCGCCATCAAAATCAGCAGCGATCCGCGTACGCCCTGCGTAATAGCATCCTGCAGAAGCTGCACCGCGAAGCTGCGGCCGGGACCATCGTCGTCCGGCCACTGGCGGGCGTAGCCCTGATAACTCGCGCGCAGCCGCTGATTGGCGGCGGCGAGCGTGACTCCTTGTTTCAGGCGCGCAGCCACATTGAAGTAATGCGCATGGCTGGTGCTTTCGGGCTCAAGCTGGAACGGAAGGTAGATAGCCGGGGGTTCATGGATTTCGATCGCGCCCGATAAGGTGGAGCGTTCGGTGATCTGGGCGTGCTCGAGATCGGAACCGAGAGCGCCGATAATCTGGTACCCCTCGCCGTTGAGCGTTATGCGCCGGCCGAGGACCCGCGGGTCGCCGCCGAAGCGCCGCTGCCAGAAGGCATACGCGAGCACTACGGTTTTGGGCGCGTGAGGCAGATCTTCTTCATCCGTAAAGGTCCGGCCGAGAACCGGCTGGACCCCGCATAGGCGAAAGAACTCCGCGCTGACGTGCATGACCGGGATCTGCTCCGGGGCGGAGGATTCGTCGGTCCAATTGGCGACGTCGAAATCGTACGCGGAAATATCTCCGAACGACTGGGACTCGCGCCGCCACCAATTGAATTCGACAGGAGCCGCGCTCCCGAAGCGTAGGTCGCGGAGCGTGTTCTGGAGCATGACGATGCGGCCGGGATCGCGGTAGGCAAAGGGCTTGAGCAGAACCGTGTTGACGACCGAGAAGATAGCGGTATTGGCGGCGATGCCGATCGCGAGAGTTCCGACAGCCGTGATGGTGAAGCCCGGCGCGCGGGCAAAGGAGCGGGCGGCTTGCTTGACGTCACGGCGGATCGCTTCCATCATGCGTTTCAGAATATATCGTTTGGAAAAAGTATCTCACGCGTGGCGACGAATGCCCGGATGGGTGCGGCACCACACGAAACCTAAGCTTTCCGCACCAGCCGGTTCTAGACCTCGCTCGCCGGCCGCGCTGCTCTTCTTGTTGGCTGGTTTCAACTTGCTGCATAGCGTATGGAAGGAAACGTCCTGCAGTACGGCAAGCCGCGGCAATGCCGCGGGATTATGCGATAGTTGGCTTGGAATATGGCTTGGGCATTTCGGCGACGCTGTCCCCATTGCAAGAACGGGAGATTTGCCCGCGCGCATCGGCGCGGGTTCGCCGAGCACAGCATCAGCATGCTTTTTTTGCCGTATCGCTGCGACGAGTGCGATTTCCGGTTTCTCGGTTATCGCTTCTGGAGCCGGCGGAGGAGGGAGCCGTCCCGTGGATCATGGTTGCATCCTCTGGGGTTTGCCGTGTCGGTGGCGGTGATCGCCGTCAGCACCTGGAGCGTGGTGCACAGCTTGAATGAGCCGTGGCGCGGAAGCCGGATCGCCCAAGCAGCGACGGATCCGCAGGCCGGTCGTCCCAGCGCTCCTGAGGCGGTGGGTGCGCCGGTTGTCGAGCCGGAGGAGCCACCCGCAGCAGCGAAAAGAACCGTAAGCTCCCCGCCCAAGATTTCCTCGCCGAAGCCGGTGCTTCGCCCGCGTGCCGGCACCCCGGCGGGAGGGGTACGTCTGCGAAGCCGGAGCTCGGTAGTGATTGTCGCCTCCAACCAGTTCCAGGCGCAGGAAATCGGACGGCGTTCGCGGCGGCTCGGCGAGCTGATCCAAGGTGGCTCGTTATTTAGCATTTCGAATGGCACCGCCGTGGCGGTGGAAGAGCAAATGGACGGAGTGGCCAAGGTCAGGATTCTGCAAGGGGCCATGGCGGGCAAGCAGGGTTGGGTCCCGAATGCCGAGATCTCCGCGAAGTGATTGAGGCAACTCCCGGCGTGGGCCGAATTGAGCCGGTTCACCACTAGAGCGGCCGCTAAGGCGGAGCCTAGGACCGCGCGGATGCGCCGGCCACTGCTGCCATGGGACTGCGGACTAACTGGAGGAGAGCGGCGTGCGCTTCGGCAGCAGTGAAGGGTCTTTCCAGGATGAGCACATCGTCAGGCGGAAGCTCGCTCAATTCGGTTTGCTGGCGGTCGGTCCACTGGTCGCACGGAAGGTCCGAGGTGAGGATCGTGCGCAACCTCGGCAGCCATGCCCGCAGCAGAGAGGCCAATTCCATACCGGATATTAGTCCGAGTTCCACATCGGAAACCAGAAGGTCGATCTCGCGGTGTCCGCGGCAGAGGTCCAGCGCCTGGACGGCGGACTTCGCCTCTAGGAACAGGCAGTCCCCTCCAAGCGCCTGCTTCAGGTAGTTCCGCGCGATAGGTTCGCTTTCGACGAGCAGGACGGTCGTCATTGCATCACTCCGTGGCGACAAATTGGACGTCCACATTGTCGCATTTCAGATAAAAAGAGTCAATATGCTAAAATCGGCAGTTAACGCGGGCCGAAGTGAAATTCCGGCCGCTCGAGTTCGTAGGCGCCCAGGTCCGGCGCGCGGCCGGTGAATCCATCGGTGATGGTCGGCAGCACGATACCTGTGTCCACTGCCGCGGAACTGGGCCGGAGGCGGAAGTCATAGCCGTCGGGATGGTATACGCGCTGGGGATCCGTCATGTCCGGCCGCGGCACATTCCGAAATACGTCGTAATCGACGAGCACACTGTGGCGTTCCTGACCTGTGGCCTCGCTGTAGTCGCGCAGCGAGTTGTAATGGCGGGTAACGGGATTCGCGTGGAAATCGGCGCGCACCTCGAACGGCGGCGAGTTCCACTCGAAAGAATTGTCCTTGCCGGGATTGGGGCGAAAGCCATTGTAATCGGAGCTGGAATAGTTCGTGAACGTGGTCACGCCGAACACCGGATCCATGGCGCCTTGCGCCAGGATCAGGTTATTGCGGAAGTGGTCGTTGGAAGCCGGCCCGGCGAGGCCTTCGCCGATGATGGTGTTGTTGTAAGTGAGGATCCCGGAGGAACCCTCAATGTACTTCAGGCTCCCGGTGGGTGTGTTGTAGACGAGATTCTGGTAGAAGTAGACCGGTCCGCCGAACATCGGCTGCACGCTGAGGGCGCCGGAGGCCGAGTCGAAGCAGCGGTTGCGGAAGACTCGGACGTTGCGCGCGCCGCCATCGGTTTCGATGCAGTTGTCACCCATGTTGAGAATGTCATTTCCGTAGAAATCGATGGCGAGCGGCACACGGTCGGGAATATCGTTGGGCGCGCCGTCCGGCGTGCCGTACGTGGCAACATCGATGCCGTCGTGCCAATTGGCGATGTAATTGTACGCCACCACATGGCCTTGGCCGTACACCTTGATGGCGTACTCCGAGACGAGCAGTTCCGGATAACCCGGGAATTTCGCCCACAGCGCTCCGGTCCAGCCCATCATCTTGTTGGCATCGTGGCGCCCGATCAAGGTGTTATCCGCGATGTAGAAATCCTTGGAGCCTGACCAATCGTCCTGGATGGCCCGGCCCACGTCATAAAGGCGGCAGTGCTTTAGTGTGAAACCGCTGCTTCCGGCGATACCTTTGATGCCGAGCAGAAACGCGACATTGGTATTGCGGATGGTAATGCCTTCGAAGTAGTTGTAATTGCCGCCCATGAGGTTGAACAGGTTCTGGGCGCCCGCGCCGTCGAAGACCACTTCGCCGTCGCCGGCCCCTTTGATCACGATGGGCTTTTCCGGAGTTCCGCTCTGGGTGAGATAGTAGGTGCCGTCAAAAACCGTCCCCAACGCCAGATAGCCGGGGCGTGGAGCGCCGTTCATGTAGTGGAACCGGTCGCTGACATACAGCCCCGCATGGACCAGGATGGTATCGCCCGGCTGGACGCGCGGCGGAAAGGCATTCTCATAGTCGAAATGCGCGGACCCCGTGTAGTAGGCCGCCATCAATCCGGTGAACGCCGGTTCCTGTTTCGGACCTTTCCAATCGACCGGATAGACGTGATAGATGTGTCCGCCCTGGGCCGGCTGCGGCTCCTTGCGCGTGCGTACGGTCGCGGTTTTGGTCGCGGCGCCCGTAACACCATCCGGATCCGAAAGCATAAAGCGACACTCGTATTCGGTGTCAGGTTCCAGATTGAGGATGCTGCCGGCAAACATGTTGGCAGCCGTGTATTGGAAGAGGGGATACCGGCTTGCGTCAGCCGCTCGGGGCGCGACTCCGATCTGTTCGTTCTGCAGGCGCAGCAACGGAAGCGCTTCGCGCCATTGCGTCTCGCCCTTCTTGCGATAGGCGCTCTCGACTTTCGCATTGCGGTTATCATCGCCGGCAATTTTCCACTCGAAACCAAGCGAAACCAGCGTCGGCGGCTCTATTGTGAAGTCGCCCGAGATAGTGGCGGGTTGAGCGGATAGGCTGGCGGCGAACCCGAGGGCGCAGAGGACGGCTGAATTTCGCATCCTCACATTCTAGTGGAGCCGCGCCCTTCTGGCGCACCCTGCCAGCAGCCGCGCGATTGCCGCGGCTAGCGGCTGATCGGTGTATTGCTCGTAGAAGGTGAAGGCCGGAGACGGATTCACTTCGAAACAATACCACTGCTGCTCGACGGTGCGCCGCAGGTCGATGCCGGAAACCAGCAAACCAAGCTCAGCTGTAACGCGGCGGCACCGGTCCGCAACGTCTTCGGGAAGATGCACGGGCGAGATTTCCGGCGTGCGCCCGCCGTCGGGAAATCGGTAGTCGTCGCTGTCCGCTCGAATCTCACAAGCGAAAATCTCTTCGCCGACGACGTGGACGCGGTAGTCGACGCCGGCGATGTGCTCCTGAAACTGCGTGGGACAGTGCGCGAGATCCTGCTTTCTCTCCAATAGAGTCGCGGGCGAGAGGCGTGTTACCTTGCTGCGCATGCCGCTGACGGATTTGTAGATCACTTGCCGATGGCGTTCGACGAAGCGGTCCAACTCCCCGCTGTCGTTGGTCACTAAAGTTTCGGGCACGGCAAATCCGGCGGCCGCGATCAGGGATAACTGGTAGGGCTTGCTGCCGTTGGAAAGCATGGCCGAGGGGCGGTTCACCACCGCGACGTCGGTCATCTCGGCCCAGCCGAGTAGCGATTCGTCGAGCGTGAGCGCGCGAGTCCATTCAGGGCTTCGCGGACCCGCTTGCGCAACAGCCGGCACGGCGCGCACGTCGTACGGCCGAAGATAGCAGCCGGTGACGTCGGCGAGCGCGATCTCTTCGCCGGCGCCCACCAGGTGTTCGAGACTGCTGTCTTGGTCGAGGCGAACTTGGCAATCGAGCGCGCGGCGCTGGTCCACGACGAAATACGGAACGCGCAGTTTCTCCAGCTCAGCTCGGACCGCGGCCAGCGGCGATTCGTCCGCAACCCCCCACAGCAGAATCACGCGGGCACCTCCGCGGATACCAGATCCAACAGGGCTGCGGCCACGGCCGGATCCGTGAGATCGGGCCAAAGGTCCGCGCTCACCACGACCGGGGCGCTCGGCTCACCGGCGCACCACAAGCGGAGCATCTGGGCGCCGGCCGCCTCGGCCAGTCGGCACGCCGCCTGCTGCAGCGAAGGATCGGAGATGCCGAAGCAGGCGCCGCCGATCACCGAGACCGGCCACGGCGGCCGCGACAGCGATGCTGCTGACGTATTGAACCCGTTCGCCCGGGCCGCCTTCAGCCATTGGGCGCGCCGCCAGTTCGGGCCGGCCAGGCAAACCGGCATCGGCCGATTGACGACGGGACACGGCAGGGCACTCAGGAACGCATGGAGGAACGCCTGCATCTCGGAGGCGACATACGCACGGTCCGCGGCAGCGATCTGCGGGAGCTCGGATTCGCCGACGTACGGCAACCGGGTGACGACGGCGGTGATGTCAGCAGCCGGGATGCGCGAGCCATCCACCACGGCGACGAGAGACTCGCGTACAGGCACAGTCAATCGCCAGCCGGGCGACGACAGGCTGCGACACGTGAGCAGGCGCGCGGTGCTGCCGGCTCGATGCACAAACTCCGAGGCGACCCGGTCGACAGCGCTCGCCAGCACCAGGATCATCGGTCGCCGGGCCCCTTCTTCGGTTCCGGCCGGAGCACATCCCCGCCCGGCTGAGGGCGCTCCTCCGGACGGATAAAAGCCTTGCCGGCCTCGAGACGCTGCTGCAGTTCGTCGATCGTCGCGGCAATCAGCCCGAGCGCGGCGTACGGATCTCCTCCCGGAAGCTGTCCGAATCCACCTTCCGCATCCTTTAGCTTCGGCGGCCACTCAATGAACTTGTCGAGCTCCTTGATTTCTGCCTTGAAGAGCTCTTTGACCTCGATCTTCTCGACCTTGAGTTCCTTAATCTCCTTGATTTCGGGCTTCAATTCTTTCCATCGTTTGTGGGGGACCCCGTAGCAGGCGAAACCCTTGAGGGTGCCTACGAACACGCTGGCGCCGGCGCACGTGATGCCGGGATAGTGAGGAACATGGCCCAGGTCGTCAGTCGAAACCGTGGTCGAGTTGAAGACCTCGTTGCCTGTCATCGTATCGAAGGCGCGCAACGCGGGAGGATAATTGAAGTTTCCGTAGTCGTCGACATCGGCGTCTACAATCCATACCAGAGCCGACGTCCCCAGGCTTCCGACTGTCGGAGACCCGTGAATATTGCCGATGTTCACGCCGCTGCCAGTGGCCTGCCAGACCTGCTGCAAAATCGGCGCCATATTCTGCATCGCGAGCTTGTAGCAGGCCAAGCCGGGGGTGCCGTTGCCGACGAAGAACACGTAATGGTCGCCGCCGGGCGTGTGCCAATAGGCCGGCGCGGAGTGCGATTCGCCCGTGAATACCTTGGCGCTCCAAAGCTCATTGCCCCAGTGTCCCAGCGACCCCCGGTTCAAGAGATAGACGCCGGGCTTCGCGCTGAGCGCCACGGTTTTGAACCCATTGAAGTCGGGCAGGATGATCGGGCTCGAGCTACCGAAATCCAGATCGCCGTCGTTGAGATCTTTGATGTTCGTGGGCTGATACCAGTCGACAACCGCGATGCTCGGCACGTATCCGCTCATGGTCATCGCCACCTTCACGACGGCCATGAAGTAGTCGCCGTTACTGCCGGGCGCGGTTGTCCAGGAGCCGCCGCCGTAATAGGTGTCGGCGGTGGTTCCGTTGCCCGTGGCGGCATAGAGATAGCCGTCGGGATCGACCGCCACGCCGCCCGGTCCCCAACAGCCGCCGCCGAGCACGTTCTTCGAAACCGGCAGGAACAACTGCTCATTCAGATTGTTGGCATTGCAGGCGACGATCCAGCCGTAGTAGGTGCCGCGGTCATCGGCTTGGAAGTCGGCGTAAGTTGAGTAGATCCAGCCGTTCACAAGATTCAGTGCGCCGCGCTGGTCCTGCGCGGTGGCGTCGAAGGTGGCGCGTCCGGCCGCGCCGGCATCCTGCAATACGGCGCTCTGGATCACCGAACCGTCGTTGATATCGATGGCGTAAATCTTGTAGGTGCTGGTGGTGGATGTCTTTTCCAGATACGCCATCACGAACAGGCGCTGGTTAGCCGGATCGAGCACGGGCGTACTGCAAACGCCGATGGGCGGCGGAATGTTGCTTCCGCCGCGCTGCGCCGGAGCGCCTAAATCGACGGGTCCCCAGAGCGGCGTCTTCGAGCCGGCGCGGAGCTGGTCTTCAGCGAAGGCGTACAGGTAATTGTCGGTTGTCGCGACAAACACGAGATTGTGCGTTTCTCCGGCATGCGCCCCCCGCTGCATCACCCAGCCGGGAAGGTACAGGGGCGCGCTCCGGACCGCTGCACCCGTGCCTCCCCGGCCAAGATTGTCGACCTGATTGTACCGATGCCATCCGCCGAGAAACGTGCTGGCACCCGGCCCCGTGCCGGACCGGCCTACGTCGTAATGAAAGGTCAAACATCCGCCCACGAAGTTCCCTCCAATGCGCTTGTGATCAGAAACGCGGAATTGTAACGGATTTCCCGCCAAATTCGAACCCGCTTCTGTGAAGAAGCGAACAATTGAGACGCGGCGCCAATTTAACGGGATTTTGAATAGAGCGGACGGCGGGACTATTTTTTGTTCTGCTGGGCCTTGCGGCGCGCTTCGCGCTCGGCGCGCAGCGTGGCGTAGAGGGGGCGCTGGTCGGGACGTAGCAACTGGAAGATGCGGGCGATCTGCGCGTTCTGCTCGTCCTGGTATTTCTGCTTCTCTTGCTCGCGGATTTTGGCGAAGGCGGCGCCGGTTTCATCGAGGATCTGGTTGATCTGCGCCTCCTGGTCCTGATCGGTATGGACCCGGGTTCGCATCTCTTCCATATAGCGCTTGCGCCACTCAACCGGATCCGGCCGCCGCGCCGCCGTCGCGGTCACCGTGTTGACCGAGTAGAGCCGGTACGCAAACCCGCCCAGCAGCGCACCGCTGACGAACACGAGCACGAGATACAAAGCTGCCGAGAATCGGGACCGAAGCATAGGATCAATTCATGGGCGCGACCTGGTCAATTTCCAGGCGGGCCGGTGCCACCAGATCGGTATCGATTGTGTTGTTTTCCGCCAGAGCCTCGACGTACGACTGCGAGTACATCGCCGTGTCCGAGTGGCGCATGGTGGTATATACGCCCAGGCAGATGGTGGCTGCCGCCGCGGCCGTCACGAGTGCGTGGGCCATGCGGCGGAAGGAGAATCCGTAACTTTGCCGCGATTCAATCCGTTGCCAAAGCTGCGGCATGAAATTCGCGCTGGGTTCCGGCGTAGGACATGCGTTGTGATACGCCCGGAATAATGCATCGAGCTGGTCGTCGTTACGCATCGAATTCATACTCGTTAACCGGTGGTTGCCGGCTCCTTGCCTTTTACCGCTCCGAATGCCTTCAAAACCCTTTGCCTAGCCCTAAAGAGCCGTACCTTTAGAGCATTTTCGTTGACCTGATAAATCTTTTCAAGCTCTTTCAGCGACAATCCTTCGACTTCTTTCAACATCAGCAGAATCCGATCCTGCTCGGAAACTGCACCCAACAGGGCGTCCACCGATTCTCGGATCTTCTTCTGGTGCTGCTCATCCTGGTCTACCTTGCCCCCGGCCGCCGCATCGGCCATCATCACCTGCTGCTCCGATAAGTCCGACATCCGGTACTCGGGGCGCCGCCGCTGTTTCCGCAAATAGTCGTAGGCGGCGTTGACCGTTAACCGATACAACCACGGTTCAAAGACCTCGGCCGTCCGCAATTGATCGAGGGAAAAATACAGCCTCAGGAATACCTCCTGGGCCACATCCTCGACATCCTCCGGACGTGCGATCACGCGTGTGATCGTGCCCAAAATCCGCTTCCGGTAAGCTAGTACGATTTCATTAAATGCCGCATTATCACCAGCTTGCGCGCGCTTAATGAGCTCGAAATCAACCAGCATGCCGCACTCTGAAGGCCGGCATCCGTCTGCTCAATTTCCTCAACCAAGAGGCGTACCGGCGTTTTGACAGGTTACAAAGCCTTCTTAATAAAAGAGAATGTAACGGGCCGGATCTAATGATCCGAGCGCCCGAAACCCAGCCCGACCCTAAAACCCCATGGTAGCCTGAAAACATGGCCTTTTCGGAGTCGATCTTCGCAACACGCTTCCAGATCACACGGGGAGATCTGGAGCGGTATCTGGCCGACGCCCTCTGCCAAGGGGGCGATTACGCGGACCTTTATTTTGAATACCTTCTGACAAGTTCGATCAGCCTCGATGAATCCATGGTCAAAAGTGCGACTCAGGGCGTTTCGATGGGAGTGGGGGTGCGGGTCATCGCCGGCGAGCGCACCGGTTACGCCTACAGCGACGATTTGGCGCCGGACAAGATCCGGAAAGCCGCCCGGGTCGCGGCCTGCATTGCCGCCGGGCCGGGGAAACAGGGCAAATTCGGCCTGAACGAAGGGCGCCGGCACAATCTGTATCCGGTCATGATCGCCCCGACCGAAACCGAGTTCGCCGAGCGGGTGGAATTCGTCAAACGGGCTGATCGCGCCGCCCGGGCCTACGATTCGCGCGTTTTTCAGGTCCAGGCCAGCTACGCCGACAACCTGCGGCACGTTATGGTGGCCACCAGCGAAGGGGTTCTGACGCTCGACCGGCAGCCGTTGGCCCGCATGGGCGTCATGGTGCTCGCCCGCAACAAGGGCGGACCGCCGCAGCGCGGGTACGCGGGCGGCGGCGGGCGCGTGGAGCTGGATTTCTTTCAAAAAGAAAAGACGCCGGAACACTTTGCCGCAGAGGCCGCGCGCGAGGCGATCGTGATGCTGGATGCCGTGGAGGCGCCGGCCGGCGAGATGACCGTGGTGCTGGGGCCGGGATGGCCGGGCATCCTACTGCACGAAGCGGTAGGGCACGGGTTGGAGGCTGACTTCAATCGCAAGAAAGTTTCGGCCTTCAGCGATCGCATCGGGCAAAAGGTGGCGAGCGAGTTGTGCACCGTGATCGACGACGGCACAATCAACAACCGGCGCGGCTCCCTCAACGTCGATGACGAAGGCCACCCCACGCAGCGCAACGTGCTGATCGAAAACGGCGTCCTGCGCGGCTACCTCCAGGACAAGCTTTCGAGTACCCTGCTGCGGTCGCAATCGACCGGCAGCGGCCGGCGGGAAAGTTACGCGCACATTCCGATGCCGCGCATGACCAACACGTTCATGCTGGCCGGCCAGAGCGATCCCGAAGAGATCATCCGCTCGGTGCCGAAGGGTCTGTATTGCGCCAACTTCGGCGGAGGCCAGGTGGATATCACCAGCGGCAACTTCGTATTCTCCGCCTCGGAAAGCTACCTGATCGAAAATGGCAAGCTCGGCCGGCCGGTGCGCAATGCGAGCCTGATCGGCAACGGGCCGGAAGCACTAAAGTACGTCAGTATGGTGGGCAATGATCTGCGCCTCGACGAAGGCATGGGCATTTGCGGCAAGGAAGGGCAAAGCGTTCCCGTAGGCGTGGGAATCCCAACCCTCAAGATTGACCGCATGACCGTCGGAGGCACGGCTTGAGCGAGAACCATCTGCTGGAGCTGGCCACCGGCGTGATCGATCGCGCGCGCGCCGCCGGCGCCACCGACGCCGAATGCACCATCACCGAAGGCGACGAGTTCTCGGCCAACGTGCGCATGCGCGAAGTGGAGAGCGTCAAAGAGGCGGGTTCCCGGGCCGCGGGCCTGCGCATCCTGATCGGGAAGCGCACGGGGTCATCGTACACTTCGGATCTTTCCGCCGAAGGCATCGCGCACATGGTGAAATCGGCGGTGGAGCTGGCTGCAATCACAACGGAAGATCCGCATGCCGGCCTCCCCGAGACGGAAGAGCTGGGTAAAATCTCCGGTGACCTTCGGCTCTATTGCGAAGACGTCGCGCAGCTGGAGACGGCGGGGAAGATCGAAACCGCCAGGCGCGCCGAGATCGCCGCCCTGGAGACGGACCCTCGCATCGGCAATTCCGACGGCGCATCGTTCGATACGCACACCGGCCGCCAGATATTCGCCAACTCACGCGGCTTCGCGGGCGAATATCGGACGAGCTACTGTTCGCTGGCGGTCTCCCCAGTGGCGAAGCAGGGCAGCTCCATGGAGCGCGATTATTGGTACACGATGGCGCGCGGTTCGGCCGGCCTCGAGCCTCCCGAGCAGGTGGGCCGCATCGCCGCCCAGCGCGCCCTGCGGCGTCTGAACGCGGTGAAGGTGGAGACGAAGAAAGTCCCGGTGGTGTTTGAGCCCCGCGTGGCGCGTTCTCTGCTGGACAACGTCTTCGAAGCGGTGCATGGGATGTCGGTCTACCGCCAAGAATCGTTTCTGGCCGGCAAGCTCGGCGAACGCGTGGCGGGCGAGAACGTCACCGTGATCGACGACGCCACGATTCCCGGCTTATTCGGCACTTCGCCCTTCGATGACGAGGGCGTGCCGTCGCGGCGCACGGTGGTGATCGAGAAGGGCGTCCTGAAAAGCTACCTCATGAATTGCTATGCGGCGCGCAAGCTGGGTATGAAGACCACCGGCAACGCGGCGCGCGGCTTGGCCGGCAACGCCGGCATCGGGCATGGAAATCTTTTCCTGGAAAAGGGGGGCCAAACCCCGGAGCAAATCATTGGCTCCGTCGCCGACGGGCTGTACGTGACGGAGCTGCTGGGACACGGCGTGAACATCGTGACCGGCGATTACTCCCGCGGCGCGGTGGGGCTGTGGATCCGCAATGGCGAGCTGGCATTCGCGGTTTCGGAGATTACGATCGCCGGCAACCTGAAAGAGATGCTGCTGGGGATTGAGGCGATCGGATCGGACCTTGAGTTTCGCGGCTCGGTGGCGGCGCCGACGCTCAAAATCGGAGAGATGACGGTTGGCGGAAGGTAAAGCGGCTGTTTCGCAGGAAACGCGCCTGGGCATCCCGCCGATGGCGCTGATCATCGGGGTCGTGCTCGTGCTCGGAGCCGCCGGATTCCTGTACCTGGACCATCTCTCGAAGCAACCCGCGCCGCCCCCGCCGCCGCTGACGGGCGACGCCAAGACATACGTCCGCAATCTGAAGCTCAGCGGTGTGGAAATGGCGGCGCACGAAGATTATTTTAAGCAGAAGGTGGTCGAGATCACCGGGATGATTCAGAACGCGGGCGACCGCGTGTTGCAGGTAGTGGAGATCAACTGCGTGTTCTACGACCCGTACGGCCAGGTGGTCCTGCGCCAGCGCGTGCCGATCGTGAGTCAAAAGGCGGGCGGCCTGGCGCCCGGCGAGACCAAGCCATTCCGCCTGCCGTTCGACAATCTGCCCGACAGCTGGAACAACGTGATGCCGCAGATGGTGATCGCGCGCATCGATTTTCAATAGGCCTAGGTCGGGAGCGAGGCTCCGCCGAGTGCGAGGTGACGGTCCGTCGACCAGCAAGAGGCGATCCGCTGCTTTCGCATGATAGCTAAGCCGTGGGCATCTGCCAGCGTTAATCTTTGATCTGCAAATTTCTTCACCACGGCATTCGTGTCGGTGATCGCGACCGGATCAAACGAAACGACCCGCAGTGCAGGGACGGCATCGAGGAACGCGAGAAACTGAATCGCGCGATGCGGATCGTACCGTCGCAGGAACCAACCATGGCCTTCGGCCACAACGAGAGCGGATGTCACCAACTGCGGCGGATCCGAGAAAAGCCGGCGAAACAGGGCGTGATGGCTATCGGAGCGATCCAGAAACGCAATCAAGCCTGACGTGTCAACGTAACATTCAGTCCTTTTGGCCATAGACGAACTCGTCGACGGATTGGCTTGAATGCGGGTCGCCGGTCTCGACGAAACCAGCGAATTTCATCCACGGAGCGTGAGGATCGGTGGGAAGAGCCTCGCGCACGGCGCGTCGAACAAACTCCGCGACGGAAATGCCGAGCGCCCGCGCCTGCTTTTTGGCAAGCTGATACTCCAGTTTATCCAAACTGATTTGCGTACGGATCATGTTATCACGACCTTCTTTCGATGATAACACCCGGCTGGCGTTCGCCTGCGAGCCTTGTATCAGGCCGCCGAACCGTGTACGATGCGAGCGTTATGGTGGAGAAACCTCAATCCTTTCAGAATCACACGCGGCTTGACCCTCTATTTCATGCATTCCTGGGGCCGGTTTCCTTCATTCTGCTGATCGCGGCGGTTACGAACCTCATCCGCAACTTCGGCTGGATGAGCGCGTTCCAACTGCTTGCCGCGATTTGGGCCGTCGTGGCAACCTTCAAGATCCGGCTCTATGCCCTCAAGGTGCAGGATCGCGTCATCCGTTTGGAAGAGCGCCTGCGCATGCAGGAGCTGCTCAACGGCCCGCTGAAATCCCGGATTGGCGAATTCACCGAAGGCCAGCTCATCGCGCTACGATTTGCTTCGGATGCCGAGCTGCCGGCCCTCGCGGAGAAGGCTCTCCAGGGGCTTAACCAAAAGCAGATCAAAGCGGCAATCAAAACCTGGCGCCCCGACTACTTCCGGGTCTAGCGTTATCGCGCCGGCTCCAGGCGGATCAGCGCGCCGTCTTCTTCGTCGGTGAGCACGTAGACCAGCCCGTCGGGACCCTGGCGTACGTCGCGGATCCGCTTTCGCAAATCGGCCAGCAGCGACTGGCGCCCGATCTCGTCCCAGTTCTCATCGAAGATGATGCGCTCCAGGTGCGGATAGCCTTGCACGGCGCCGCCGAGCATCGCGCCCACCAGCACGTTGTTCTTCCAATCCGGGAAGCGGTCGCCTGTGTAGAACGCCATCCCGGACGGCGCAATGGAAGGCGCCCAGAACACGACCGGCTGTGTCATTCCTTCCCCGAAGTTGGGGATCTTCGCACCGGTGTACTCGCGCCCGAAGCTGACCTTCGGCCAACCGTAGTTCGCGCCGGCTTTGATGATGTTGATCTCATCGCCGCCGTATGGACCATTTTCGTTGTTCCAGATCTCGCCGGTCGCCGGGTTCAGCGCCAGTCCGAGCGAGTTGCGATGCCCCATCGAAAAAATCTCGGGACGATGGCCCGCGCGGCCAGCGAATGGATTGCCGGGTGCCGCCGTGCCGTCATCGCGCAGACGGAGAATCTTGCCGCGCAGGCTTCCCGGCTCTTGCGCCGCATTCCCGTTCGACGCCCCGGTCGTCATGTAGAGCGTGCCGTCGCGTCCCCATGCCAGCCGCGAACCCGACCCGCCGTCGCCCGCCCATGGGTCGCAGATCAGGATGTCTTTCACCTCCGCGAGTTGATGCCCTTCCAGCCGGCCGCGCGCCAGCGTGGTCGCCACCTGGCCTTCGGCGACATCCTTTGTGTACGTGAGATACACCAGGTGATTTTGCGTGAACTGCGGATGCAGCAGTACTTCCATGAGACCCGACAGCCGCACCGAATGTACCGGCGGCACGCCGCCGATCGGCTCCGCGTCGAGACGGCCGTCGTGCATCAACCGCAGCTTGCCGTTGCGCTCGGTAACCAGCATGTCGCCATTCGGCAGAAACGCGAGACTCCATGGGTGCCACAGCCCGGTCGCCATGGTGACGGCGCGCACCGGCGTAGGCGGCGCTTTCTTCCTCCCCTGCGGCTGGCCGCCGAGGCCTGGGGGCAGCAGGACCATTGTCAGGAGCATTCCGGCCGTAACTAGGAATGGGAGGATTCGCTTCATGAACCGGTCTCCTGTTTACCGCAGCGCGAACGTGAACAGCCCCGTTCCGCACTGGATGCTCACGTATTGCTTACCGTTTACCATGTAGCTGATCGGCCCCGCCGAAACCGAAACGCCCAGATTTGTTTCCCATAACAGCTTGCCATCGCGCGCGTCGAGCGCGTAAAACTGGCCGTCGCGGCCGCCGCTGAACAACACGTTGCCCGCTGTCGTAAGCACGCCCGCTTCGGTCCGTGGCGCGGCCAATTTGAAATCCCATTTCGCTTCGCCCGTGTTGGGATCCACGGCGCGAATGGTGCTGTAGTCTTCGCCTTCCGCACCCTGCCGTGGAAATTCGCCGCTGAACGTTTTGCCGGCGCTGAATTCGGGCGGCACATCGGTCTTGCTGTAAATCGACGAGCTATTTTGCCAGCTCGGTATGTAGAACAGCCCCGTCTCGGGACTGAACGACGGGTTGTACCAGTTCGTGGCTCCCTGGTTGCCGGGATAGACCAGCGTGCCTTCTTTTGTCGGCTCGATGCCGGCCACCCGAATCGGGCGGCCTTTCTCATCGAAACCGCTCGCCCAGTTCACCTTCGCGAACGGTTTGCCCAGCAGGAACTGGCCGTTGGTCCGGTCGAGCACGTAGAACATGCCGTTGCGGTTGGCCCAGAGCATGACTTTCCGCGGCCGCCCTTGGAACTGCAGGTTCGCCAGCACCGGGACCTGCGTCGCGTCCCAGTCAAACTCGTTGTGCGGCGAGAACTGATAATGCCATTTCAGCTTGCCCGTATCGGCGTCGAGCGCTATCACCGAGCTGCTATACAGGTTGTCGCCGAGCCGCGCGTCGCCGTTCCAATCCGGTCCGGCATTGCCGGTGCCCCAGAATGTCAGGTTGGTTTCCGCATCGTAAGATCCGGTCACCCATACCGGCGCGCCGCCGTGCATCCACGAATCGCCCGACCAGGTTTCATGCCCGGGCTCGCCCGGCCCGGGGACGGTGTAGAAGCGCCACGCCTCTTTACCCGTGTTGACGTCGAGCGCCACAATAAAGCCGCGAATTCCGAACTCGCCGCCTGCGACGCCTTCGATCACCTTGTCTTTCACCACCAGAGGGGCATGCGTCATCGAATACCGTTGCTTAAAATCGGCGACCTGCGTCTTCCAGATCTCTTTGCCGGTCTTGGCGTCGAGAGCGATCACCGTAGTATCCAGCGCCGCCATGAAGATCTTGTTGCCGGCGATTGCCAGCCCGCGCGTCTCCTGCCCACAGCAGTTGCGCGCTTCGGCATCGGGCTTGTATAGGTAGCGCCAGAACATCTTGCCGGTGGCGGCGTCCAGTGCATAGACATCGTTGATGCCCTGCACCGTATACATCACGCCGTCTACCACCAGCGGGGTCACCTCCATCTTTTCGACCGTGCGCGACTGAAATACCCATTTGAGAGCGAGATCTTTGGCGTTGTCCGCGTTAATCTGTGTCAACCCGCTGTGCCGCTGGCTCATCAACGTGCCGGAGTACGTCAGCCAGTTCTGCGGCTCGCGCTCGGCATGTAGGATCCGATCGAACGGCACATCGGTGACGGGCGCGTCACGGTTCGCCGGCCCGCGGCCTTGCGGCCATACCAGAGACGCCGTCCACAGTATCAACAACGCACCGATCTTCATCGCTTCCAGACCTTTCTCCAAACAATACGGCCCCGTACGGATTCTCGGCGTATCTTATCAACGCGCCACCGGGTCCGCAACGTTGCCTTCACACCTCCTCAGTCGCCGCCGGCCTCTGCCGGGCTGCCTACAAATTCTCGCGCGCCGCATCGTACACTGGTCTTTCCGGATGGATAACCACTACGTTGTGACTGGGGGCGCCGGCTTCATCGGCTCCGCCCTCGTGAGGCGTCTTCTGCGCGAAGGCGCGCGCCGTGTCCTGGTGATCGATAACCTTCTGACCGGCCGGGAATCAAACCTCGAAGAGGTCCGCGCCTCCATTGATTTTCACCGCGCCGATATCCGCATTTACGAAGAAATCGCGCCGCTCATCCGCGGCGCCGCCGTGGTCTTCCATGAAGCGGCGATTCCGTCGGTGCCTCGTTCGATCGACGATCCGGTGCCCTCTCACGAAGTCAACATCGACGGCACGTTCAACGTGCTGCGGGCGGCGTGCGAGGGCCGGGCCGGCCGCGTCGTATACGCCGCCTCCTCCTCCGCTTACGGCGATACCGAGGTGCTTCCCAAAGTCGAATCCATGAACCCCCACCCGAAGTCGCCCTATGCGCTGCAGAAATTGGTGGGCGAATACTACTGCCGGGTGTTCTCTGAGGTCTTCGCCGTCGAAACGGTCGCTTTGCGTTATTTCAATGTGTACGGCCCCCGCCAGGACCCCTCCAGCCCCTACTCCGGTGTGCTCTCGCTGTTTATGAAAGCCGTCCTCGAGCGGCAACCGCCCACCATCTTCGGCGATGGCGAGCAGTCCCGCGACTTCACATTTGTCGAAGATGTCGCGGCCTTGAATCTCAAAGCGGCGCGCGCCCCCAATGTCGGCGGAAAACTCTATAACGCCGGCAACGGCCTCCGCATCACTCTCAACCAGGCTTGGGCGCTGCTGCAAAAGATGGAGGGCGTCGACATTCCGCCCCGCTTCGGCCCGCCGCGTCCGGGCGACGTGCGGCATTCCCAAGCCGATACCGCCTTGGCGGTTCGCGAGCTCGGACACGCGCCGCAATTTTCCTTCGAAACCGGCTTGCGGCAGACCCTGGACTGGTATAAAGCGTCGCTCGTTGCAGGCAGTTGAGCCGCTACCAACGCGCGTTTCGCACTCGTATATAGAATCCAAACAGGACCAGCGCCAGAAAGCCGAGCGCCCATACCGCAAATCCGGCGTCGCTCACCCCGGGAGACCAGGCATCGGGCCAGATTTTCTGCTGCATCCACGACGCCACTCCTCCCGCCGTCCCGACTGCCAGCCACGCCAGCAAGAGCACCAGGAGCGGCGCGCGTTTCCACAGCGCCGCCATCCGGCCCGGCGCATGGCTGCTCACGATGCGCCAGCTCTCCCGCAGCGCGCTGAGGATCGGGCCGCGCGGCGATACCGGGCTCACTTCCGGCTTGCTTCCGACCCCTGACAATCCTGGCGCCGCAACGCCACTGACCGCGGGAGCCCAGCGCGCGCCATCCACTACTACCTGTGCGACGTGCGCGGCCTGCACCGCGTTAATGTAGCTCCCGGTTTCGAGCAGACGGTTCGCTATCGCCAGCAGAGTCTCCGGAGGGGCGTCCCATTCCGGAAGCGCCGTGATCCGTGTTTGCTCGACCAGTTGAGTCGCTTCCGCGATCCGGCTTTCCGCATCCAGTTTCGCCACATTCCCCAGCCGCGGCAGCAGGGCGTCTAATTGCACTCGTATCGGCGCCAGAGTGGGCTCGGCGCGAAGTGCTTCCACGCGCGCCGGATCCAGCGCGGTCAGGTGTGCCGCTTCTTGAACCGCCCGCTCCACGTCACTCGCCGCCGCCGCAGTCATCACCGCTTCGACGAGCTCGTTGATCCGCGCCGCTGTTGGCGCGTTCCGGGCCGGTTCCAGAACGGCCACCAGGCGCGCCAGATCCGGCTCCGAGAGAGCTTGCAGCAGCGCTGCGCCGGCTGCCGTGGAGTCCAGCCCGGTGCCGCTCGGCGCCGTCACTTTCGGCGCGGGCGTGACTGGCCCGGCTCGCCCGAGGTCGGCCCCGGACAGCCCGCTTCCCACCGGCCGCACATCCATTCCTCGATTTCAGCACGGCGCCACGACCGCGGCAAACCGCTGCCCGCACCCGCTCGGACTATTTCAGGATTTGGTAGAGGTTGCTGAAATCGTCGGTCCATAAACGGACCGTGCGGTTTTTTTCCACCTCATGCGAGGCGTTCACGATCTCTTTGCTGAAGCCGGCCGCCGGCGACGTTACCAGCACCCACGTCGCGCCGAACACGTCCTGCGAATCGTCATCATCGGTATCCACCAGCCGCGTAATCTTCCCGGTTGCTTGCGCCTCGCCCCGCACCACCGGCTGCAGGTCCAGGTACCGGTTCGAAATATGCACCGCCAGAATCCCGTCCGGTTTCAGGTGGTGGAAGAACAGGTCCATCGCCTGCCGCGTCAACAGATGGACCGGAATCGAGTCGCTCGAAAACGCGTCGACCGCCAGAACATCGAAGTTTTCCGGCTGCTCTCGCTCCAGCGACAGCCGCGCGTCGCCCATGGCGATGTCGACGTGCGCCTTCGAATCCGGCACGAAATGAAATTCGCCGCGCGCGATGCGCGGCACCAGCGGATTGATCTCGTAGAAGCGGTAGTAGTCGCCCGGCCGCCCATAGGCGGAAATGGTTCCCGTTCCCAGCCCGATGACCCCAACTCGGATCGGCCCTTGCTTCTGTTTTTCGCGGATGGCCACGCCGATGCCCGTGTTGGGTCCGTAATACGTGGTGGGCCAATCGCGCCGCGCCGGATTCAGAAATTCTTCGCCGTGATTAATCGTGCCGTGCGTCAGCGAGCGTACCGCATCGAGCCGCGTGGCCGGCCCGGAGTCGCGCACCTTCAGCCCGCCATAAAAGTTTCGCGCCAGGACCAGCGCACCGTGATTGCCGTCGCGGATCTGCATCCCGAGATACGTGATCAGCGCCACCGTCAGACCCGCTGCCACTAGCGGCGCCGGCTGCCGGAAGTTCTGGAACCACTCGAGCTCCGGGTCCTGCTTAAGCACCATCACCACCAGTAGCGCACACCCCGCCATCCCCACCGGCATTTCATAAAACGCGTTGAACCAATGCGGCGCCACCAGGCCCACGAAGATGCCGCCCAGCGCCCCCCCCGCCGATATCATCAGATAAAAATGCGTCAGATATTTCGGATGCGGCTTCAGCCGCGCCAGTTCCCCGTGGCACACCATGCAGCACGTGAACAGCCCCATGGCAAACAGCGGCAGCATCACCTTGATCGGCAGATTGCTTTCCTGCTCGCTCGACATGGCATATGCCATCGAGCCCAGCGCGACCGCGAATAATTGCAGATACGGCGTACGCCGGTACCACCCGCTTCCCTCAAAGCACAAAATGAACGAGAGCAGATAAATGCTCAGCGGCAGAATCCACAAGAACGGAATGGCCGCGATGTTCTGCGACATGTGATTGGTGACCGCCAGCAGCATCACCGACGCGCAGGCCGCCAGCCCCATCCAAGCCCAATATTGCGTCGCTCCCGGTTTGTGCGCCGCCTCGCTCTCGGTCGTCTCCGCCGCGGCGACCGCCGTCCCCGACCGGAACGCCGTCACCGCACAAAGCGCCGCGAACAGTACGTATGCCACCGACCACATCAGCGCCTGCTGATGCGTCGTATAGATGGGCTCGAACAGCACCGGGTAGCTCAGTAGCGCGAACATCGACCCGGCGTTCGATAGCGCGTAAAGCCGGTACGGAATCGCCCCTTTGTACCGCCGGGCGTACCAGGCCTGCAGCAGCGGCCCGGTCGTGGACAGCAGGAAGTACGGCAATCCCACCGTCGCCGCCAGCAGCCCGAGAATCCGCAGCGACGGATCTTCGTTCCCGTACGGCTTCCAGCTGGCATTCGGATAGATCGGCAGCGCCGCCGCGCTCACCAGCAGCAGCCCGGCATGCACCAGCATCTGCATCCGCGGCTTCAGATACCGGATTACGGCATGCGCGTACAAATATCCGAGCAGTAAAACCACCTGGAAGAACAACAGACAGGTCGTCCAGACCGCTGCCGAGCCGCCGAACCAGGGCAGGATGATTTTCGCAATCACCGGCTGCACCTGAAACAGCAGAAACGCGCTCACCACAATCGTCAACGCATAAAGAATCATTGTTTTTGTGTTTCCCGGCCCTGACCTACCTGTAGGCGGCTACTCCAGTGACCTTCTCACCTATTACCAGCGCATGAATGTGGTCGGTGCCCTCGTAGGTTTTGACGGTTTCCAGGTTACACAGGTGTCGCATAATCGGATATTCATCCGTGATCCCGTTCGCGCCCAGCAGATCCCGGCTGAGGCGCGCGCACTCCAGCGCCATTGCGACGTTATTGCGCTTCAGCATCGAGACATGCGCCGGTTCCAGCCGCTCTTGGTCCTTCAACCGCCCCGCCTGCACCGCCAGCAGTTGCGCCTTGGTGATCTCGGTGATCATCCACGCCAGCTTCTCCTGCACCAGTTGGTGTGACGCGATCGGCCGGTCGTCAAACTGTTTCCGTAGCACCGTGTACTGCCGCGCGGTCTCGTAACAATCCATGGCCGCGCCCACCACTCCCCAGCCGATCCCGAACCGCGCCTGGGTCAGGCAGGAGAGCGGCGCCTTCAGCCCCTTCGCCTCCGGCAACAGGTCCGAGCCGGGCACCCGGCAATCCGCGAACGCCAGGCTCGACGTGACGGAAGCGCGCATCGACCACTTGCCATGGATATCCGACGTCGTGAACCCCGGCGTGCCGCGTTCCACCAGAAACCCCCGGATCCCTTCCTCGGTACGCGCCCATACCAAGGCGACGTCCGCCGCCGTGCCGTTGGTGATCCAGGTCTTCTCCCCGTCGATTACCCAGCAACTGCCTTCCTTCTTGGCGCGTGTCCGCATCCCGGCTGGATTTGATCCGAAATCGGGCTCTGTCAGCCCGAAACACCCGACAGCCCGCCCGCTTTGCAGCGCCGGCAGCCACTTCTGCTTCTGCTCCTCGCTCCCATAAGTCAGGATCGGGTACATCACGAGCGCCCCCTGCACCGAGACGAAGCTGCGCAGTCCCGAATCCGCCCGCTCCAGCTCCTGCATGACCAGCCCGTACTCGACGTTGCTCATTCCCGCGCAACCATACCCTTCGAGATTGGCGCCGAGAAACCCGAGTTCCGCCATTTCCGGAATCAGTTCGCGCGGAAACCGCGCCTCCCGGAAGCAATCGCGGATGAGCGGGAGCGCCCGCTCCTCGGCAAACCGCCGGGCGGTCTGCCTTACGAGAAGTTCCTGCTCGTTGAAGAGCGAGTCGACGCCAAAATAGTCCACGCCCCGAAATGGCATAATTCGTAACCTCTATATATTTGCATAAACGGGGGCTCCGGCTTTCAGGACGCCGGCGAAGTGGTTCGGAACGTTGATATTTGCGCGAGCTTTACCATCCCCATCGCACTATCCGGATGGCAGGATATGGGTGTCTCTATACTCGTCTTCGCGGCGGCGCTCGCCGGCGCGCAGCCGCCCGACGCGGCCTATGAGCCGCTGGCGCGCGCGTATGAGGCGCTCCGCACCCGTGATTACGACACCGCCATTCCTGCCTTCCTGAAGGCCGTCGAAGCCGCGCCCCAACGCGCCTCGATCCGTAATGACCTGGCTTTCGCGTATCTAAAAACGGGCGAAAACGAGCGTGCCCGCGAGCAGTTCGAAGAGGCGCTGCGCCTCACCCCCGAGGATACCCAGCTCGCGCTCGACTACGCCTTCCTCTGCTACGAAACCAAGCACCAGGTGGAAGCCCGCCGCATCTTTGACCGCCTCCGGCAAACGGCCGAGGTGCCTTTCCGCGCCACGGCCGAACAGGCGTTCCGGAATATCGACGCGCCGCTCGCCGCTGGAATCGAACGCTGGCGCACCGCCATTGCGTCCGGCGCCGATAATTTCAGCGCGCATTTCGAGCTGGCCACCCTGGCCGAGCAGCGCGATGAGCTCGAGCTCGCCGCCGACCATTACGAACGCGCTTGGCGGATCCTCCCCGACCGCCGTTCCGTGTTGGTCGCGCTCGGCCGCGTCTGGACGCAGCTTCATCGGCAGGACGACGCCAACGCCGCGCTGCTCGCTGCTTCGCGCGGCGGCGAACCGCGCGCCGCCGAAATGGCGCGGGAGCTGCTTCCAGACCGTTATCCCTTTGTGCCGGAATTCCGCGCCGCCTTGCATTTTGATCCGGCCAACATCGAGCTGCGCCGCGAACTCGGCTTCCTGCTGCTGCGCATGGAGCGCCCTCTCGAAGCGGAGCAGGAATTTCGCATCGTGACCGACACCGCGCCGGGCGACCTGCTCGCCGCTACCCAGCTCGGTTTCCTGCTCTACGCACGCGGCGACCAGGCCAGCGCACAGCCTTTATTCGACCGTGTCCTGGCCGGCAACGATGAGGATTTGGCCAACAGGGTGCGCGCCGTGCTCCGGCTTCCTCAAGTTTTGACGCCCCGCCCCGACGTCCCCCCTGCCTCCGTCGATGCCATGCTGATGGCCGACCGCAGCATCCAAGCCGGCTTTATAAAAGACGCAGTTAAATATCTCCGCATAGCTCACGAGGGCGAGCCCGGCGACTTCAGGATTATGTTCAAGCTCGGTTGGGCTTACAACATCCTCCACCAGGATGTCGACGCCGGCCGCTGGTTTGAGCTCGCGCGCCACAGCCCGGATCTCAAGATCGCCACCGAGGCCTCCCGCGCGTGGCGCAATCTTCGCTCCGGTGCTTCCCGGTTTCGCACTACCGCTTGGCTTTACCCCGTGTTTTCCACGCGATGGCATGATCTTTTTTCGTACGGCCAGGTCAAGACCGACATGCGCACCGGCCTGCCGATTCGTCCCTATGTGAGCATGCGCTTCGTCGGCGATACCCGCCAAACCATCGGGGCGGCCGCGCCGCAATACCTTTCCGAGAGCTCCTTCATCCTGGGAATCGGGATTGCGACGACTCCCTGGCACGGCATCATGGGGTGGGCCGAAGCCGGCTCGGCCATGAGCTATCTCACCGGCCACATGCTGCCCGACTATCGCGGCGGCCTCTCCATGACCCGGAATTTCGGCGCAACTCTTGACGGCGAATACTCCGGATGGTTCGTCGGCTCCAGCACCGACGCGGTTTTTCTCAGCCGGTTTAATAACGACTTTCTGTTCTACCAGCAGACCCGGCTGGGCTATGCGATCGGCCCCGGGCTTCTGCGGGCGCAACTCCACTGGAACGTGAACCTCACGGCCGACAGCAAGCGGCAACGCTGGGCCAATTTCATAGAAGTGGGCCCTGGAATCCGATTCCGCCTCTCCTTCCTGCCGCCTTCGATGTTCGTCAGCTTCGATACCCTAAGCGGCGGGTATCTGATCCATGAAAGCGGCAACAGGCCCAATTTCCGCGATTTCCGCGCCGGTCTTTGGTATGCGTTTACTCATTAGCTGGGCACTCTTCTCCGCCGCGGCCGCCGCGGCGGAGCTTCCGTACTTCGCAGTCCTCTCCGACGACCCCGGTGCGTGGCCGCCAATCCTCTCCTCCATCGGGCTGCAACCGCAGCCTGCCGGCCGAGCCCGTGTGTTTGTTGCTCGCGCCGGCGCGGCCGCTTCGGTCGAATGGGTTGGACGCGTCGAGGGAGGCGCGACTCTCATTCTCGAAGGAGAATCCTCGCTTGCCGAATTGTTTGGCTTCCGTCCCACAAAACAGATGGTCCGCGTGACTAGCGTCGCGGACGTTCACCAACCGAATCTCGGCATCGTCTGGGAGAAGGCCCTCGATCTCCCCTTGTTCACGGTACCCGAGGGCGCGCGCGTCTTTGCGCGCGAACGGTGGTCCGCTGCGCCGCTCATCGCTGGTCTGCGAAAAGGAGCGGGCGCCGTGCTCTGGGTGGCTATGGCGCCGGGCGAGGGCGGCTATGAACGTTTCCCGTACATTCTTCCCGCTCTCCGCGACCTTGGCCTCGAACCGCCGTTTCGGTCCGCGCGGCTTTGGGCATTCTTCGATTCCGCCTATCGCTCGCGCGTCGATCTCGAGTATTTCGCACCGCGGTGGCGAAAAGCCGGCATCGCGGCCCTGCATGTCGCTGCCTGGCATTTTTACGAGTCCGATCCGCAGAACGATGCTTGGTTGGCCCAGTTGATCCGAATCTGCCACCGCGAAGGGATCCTCGTATACGCGTGGCTCGAATTGCCGCATGTCAGCGAAAGGTTCTGGGCCGAGCATCCCGAGTGGCGCGAGAAGACCGCTGCGCTGCAGGACGCCCATCTGGACTGGCGCAAGCTCATGAATCTCACCAATCGCAATTGCTTCCACGCCGTCGCCGCTGGTGTCGGCGAACTGGTCCGGCGGTTCGATTGGGACGGAGTGAATCTGGCCGAACTCTATTTCGAGTCGCTCGAAGGAATTTCGAATCCTTCGCGCTTCACACCGATGAACGATGACGTGCGTGCCGCCTTCCGGTCAGTAAAGGGATTCGACCCGCTCGAGTTATTCTCGAATCGAGCCGATCCAGCTTCGCGCCAGACGTTTCTTGATTTTCGTGCCGGACTCGTGCGCGGTATGCAGGAGGAATGGTTGGGTGTCCTCGAAAGTTCGCGGCGCACCAAGCCCAACCTCGATCTCGTGCTGACGCATGTCGACGATCGCCTCGATTCCGGAATGCGAGACGCCGTCGGTGCCGACGCGGCCGGGGTTCTGCCGTTGCTGGATCGCCATGCCTTCACGTTTCTGATCGAAGACCCGGCCACAGTTTGGCATCTGGGGCCGAAACGCTACCGGGCTCTCTCCGACCGGTATCAAGCGCTCACCGGACGTCGCGAAAAACTGGCCATCGATCTCAATATCGTCGAACGCTACCAAAATGTTTACCCCACCAAGCAGCAGACCGGTACCGAGTTGCTGCAATTGGTGCATGAGGCAAGTCAGCGCTTTCCGCGCGTTGCGCTGTACTTCGAGAGTTCGCTCTTTCCGGTTGACTGGGACCTGCTGAGTTCCGCTGCGGCGACTGTGAGCCGGGTCGAACGGCTCGGGCAGGGGATCACGGTCGACTCGCTGGCCGGTGTCGCTTTGCCCTGGAAAGGTGGGGCGACTGTGGATGGGCAAGCCTGGCCGGTGCGCGACGAGTCCTTTTTATGGCTTCCGCCGGGCTTGCACTCCGTTCAGCCCGCAGCGGAGATTTCGGGCCTGCGTCTGCTTCGCTTGAATGGCGACCTCAAAACCGCCCGATTCCTGAACGCAGGTGGGATCGAGTTCTCGTATCAGAACAGCTCTCGCGCAATTGCCACCTTCGATCGCCCCCTCGCGCGGATCGAAATCGATGGCGTAGGTCAGGCCATTTCGTTCGCCGGACCTGCGAGTGTACTGTTACCTCGGGGTCAGCACGTGATCACGGCTTTCGCCGAGTGACTTTACCAATAACGTGCGTTAGGATGTCGGGTGGGCATGACGGACGCTGCAGTGCGGGCGGGGACTCCGGAAATCCCGGACAAACTCTTCTTCAAAATCGGCGAGGTTGCGGATCTGTTGGGAGTCGAACCGTACGTGCTGCGCTATTGGGAGACTGAGTTTACCCAGCTTGCCCCTAAGAAATCCGGGACGGGCCACCGCCTCTATCGGCGGAAAGACGTCGAGTTGCTCCTGCGGATCAAACACCTCCTGTACGAGAAACGGTTTACGATCGAAGGCGCGCGCCAAGCCTTACAGGGCACCGGCAAACAATCCAAGGTGCGAGCTCAGAAGCGCGTCCAGCAAGAGCTGTTTTCCGATGACCGGTTACCCGAAATACGCCGGGAACTCGCGGAAATCCTTCAACTGCTTAAGTAGGGTCACCGCAGATCGCGGCGTAAATGCGGTCGAGGTCTTCCGAGGAATAAAACTCGATTTCGATTCTACCCTTATTGTTGGCTTTTTCAACGATACGCACGCGCGTGCCGAGCGCCCGCTCCATTTCCTGGATCGCGGCCTTGACGTTGGGGTCCATATCGACGTCATCAACATGCTTCGGGCTTCTGCCCTCTAGCATCTTTCGCGTGAGTCTCTCGACTTGACGGACGGACCAACCCTGAGCCACCGATTTTTCAGCCACTTCCCGCTGCAACTGCACGCTGGGGAGGGATAGGAGACAGCGGGCATGCCCGGCTGACAGCCGACGCTCGGCCACGAGCTGTTGCAGATCCTCGGGCAGTTGCAGCAGGCGGACGAGGTTGACGATTGTCGTGCGATCCTTACCAGTCCGCTGGCCCACCTGTTCCGGATTGAGGACTAACTCCCTCATCATTCGTTCGAAGGCAACCGCGGTCTCAATGGGATTGAGATCCTCGCGCTGAATGTTTTCGATGAGAGTGATTTCGAGCAGATGATCATCGGGAATCTCCCGGATGACGACGGGCACTTGCTGTATCCCGGCCAACTTTGCCGCGCGCCAGCGGCGTTCTCCGGCGACCAACTGATATCGATCGCTCGCCCGGCGGACTACAAGCGGTTGGATAATGCCGTTGGCCCGTATGGAT
>DATGII010000015.1:0-16329 GCA_035295805.1 Bryobacteraceae bacterium
GCGCCCTGGAGCGTCGTCCCGACGCCGGTATGGCCGCTTCCCAGGTCCGCCTCTTCGGAGAGCACAGGCTTGATTCGGCAGGCATGCTCGTCTGTCGCGACGGCAGCAGCAAGCAGCGCGGCCAGAGCCGGCCCCCGGAAGATTTTCCCGTTCCCGAAGAGACTCTTTTTCCCAGCGGCTCGGCGGCGCTGTATCGCCGCGCCATGCTGGACGACATCGGCGGCTTCGACGACCTCTTCTTCCTTTATTGCGAAGACACCGACCTCGGCTTGCGCGCGCGATGGGCCGGGTGGAAGTGTCTCTACATTCCGGACGCGGTCGTCGAGCATCACTATTCCCATTCCGCCGGCGCGGCCTCGGCGTTGAAGGCATATCTGGTCGAGCGCAATCGTCTATTCGTGGTGGCGAAGAACTTCCCCGCCACCATGCTGCTGATCGCTCCCTCGGTTTCGGTCGCCCGCTACTTCTGGCACGTCCGCTATCTGCTTGAGGGCCGCGGCAGCGCGGCGCGTTTTCGCGCCCAGGGGCTGGGCGGCGCGCGCCTGCTCTGGTATGTTTTGCGCGCCCACCTCGCCTTGCTGGCTCATGCTCCGCGCTTGTGGCGGGAACGTCGCCGCATTCGTGCCGGCGCGCGCATCACCCCGCGCGTCTTCCGCCGGCTCGTCGCCGGCCATTCGCTGAGTGCTCGGAGGATTGCCAGGCTTTGATGCGCGCCAGCGGCCCCGATTCGCTGCTCGTCATTGTTCCCGCTTTCAACGAGGAGGGAGCGATCACGAGCGTCGTTCGCTCCATTCATGAGCACTGCCCCGGCGTTCCCGTGCTCGTAATTGACGATTGCTCGCGCGACGATACCATCGCGCGGGCGCGGGCCGCCGGCGCCGAGATCCTGCCTCTGCCCCATCATCTCGGCCTGGGTGGATGCGTCCAAGCCGGATATAAACTCGCCTTTGAGCTGGGATTTCAATACGTGATTCGCGTCGATGGCGACGGCCAGCACGACGCCCGCGATATCCGCCCCATCTTCGACAAATTGCGCGATTCCGGATGTGAAATGGTAATCGGCTCCCGCTATCTCAACGGCCACAACCGGCATACCGGCAGGATTCGCGGGCTGGGCATCCGCTTCTTCCGGCTGGTGCTGCGCCCTATCCTCGGCCGGCCCGTGCTTGACCCTACTTCCGGCTTCGTCGGCGTGAACCGGCAGGCCCTCGGCGTCTTCAGCAAAAGCTTTCCACTCGAATATCCGGAAATCGAGGCGCTGGTTGTGCTGCAACGCCGCCGCTTCCGCTTCATCGAAGTCCCCTGCTCGGTGCGTCCCCGCCTGGCCGGCCGCTCGTCCATTACTGCAATGAAATCTCTGTATTACATCTTTCACGTCCTCCTCGGAGTTTTCGTGAACGTTTTGAAATTCGATGGCAGGCTGCATCGCCGTGCCGGCCAGTCCGAGTCCGGAGGGTAGAATGGATCGGCTCCTGAATGTAACTACTGCGTTCAGCATTGTGATGCTGGGCATCGTGCTGTTCTCGGTGCGGCGCGCGCACATTCGCGTCGAGTACTCGGCCAGTTGGCTGGCCGCCACCGCGGCGATGCTCGTACTCTCCCGCACCCCTCCGCTGCTGAACCTGCTGCGAGCTCTCCTCGGCCTTCCCGATTCGCCGCTGGCGTTGTTTATGGCCGGCAGCAGCGTCTTCCTGATCATCTTCTTCCGCTTCTCCGTCATCATCTCGCACCTGCGCGATGACAACGTAGCGCTGGCACAGCGCGTGGCCTTGCTCGAATATCATCTCCAAACTCTACGGGACCATGAGAGCTAGCAAGCGCGAGACCCGCAGATCCCGGCCCGCGGCCCAGTCCGCTGCAACGGCCGCCGCGCCCGCCCGAGCCCCGGCCCCTCCCACCCCCCGCTTGCGATGGCAGCCCTACGCTCTCGTGCTGGCTGCCGCGCTTGCCGTGTTCTGGGCTTATGGACCCGCCGCTCACGGGCCGTTTCTCTTCGACGACAATGCGCTCCCCTTCGCGCTCCCGGAGTTCAAGGCTCCTCTGCGGATCTGGATTCAGTCGCTCCGCCCGCTCCTCATGCTGAGCTACTGGGTCAATGCCCATATCTCGGGCGACGACACGTATTCCTACCACCTCGTCAATGTCGTCTTCCATTTCCTCGCCGCGGGGATGATCTTTTTCATCGTGCGCCGTCTGCTGGAGTGGTCCGGCTTCGCGCGCGAACGCCGCGTTTGGCTGGCCGCTTTCGCCGCTGCCGTTTTTCTGCTTCATCCGGTGCAGGCCGAAAGCGTGGCTTATCTCGCCGGACGCTCAGAAAGCTTGAGCGACATGCTCATGCTGGCTGCTTTCGCGGTCTTTCTCTACCGGCGCTCCCCCGCCATTTCCTGGCCCGCTACAATCGCGGTAGCCGCCCTGTTTGTAGCCGCCCTTTCGGCCAAGGAACAGACCATCGCGTTACCTGCGGTGCTGCTGCTGACCGATATCTGGTGGGGCTCTGAGGCCCCGCTCCAGCGCGTCAGCCGCAACTGGCGCCTTTATGGCCTTCTGGCGCTCGGCGCAGCCGTCGGTGTGTATCGCTTCTGGCCCAGCATCACTTCCACGAACACGGCGGGTTTCGACCTGAAGGACATGACCTGGTATCAATACCTGTTCACACAATTTCGCGCCCTGTTCGTCTACCCGCAGCTGTTTCTGTTTCCCGCCAATCTCACTGCCGATTGGGATTTCCCGATTTCCCGCACGATCTTTGATCACGGCGCGATCTTCGGCTTGCTGGCGCTTATCGCTTTGGCCGCGGCGGCCTGGCGCTACCGCCGCCAATATCGGCTGGCTGCTTACGGTTTTTTTGTGTATCTGCTGTTGATGGCTCCCACCTCTTCGATCCTCCCCATTCGCGACCCGGTGGCCGAAAGACGCGTCTACGCCGCCACGCTCGGCCTGGTCCTGATCGTCATTGATCTGCTGAACCGCGCGAAACTCGATAACCGAAAACTCGCCGCCGCCTGTTCGGCAGTGGTCCTGGTGCTCGCGGTGCTGGCACACGCCCGTGCCGAGGTCTGGTCCAGCGCGCGCTCTTTGTGGGAAGACACCGCCAGCAAATCACCCAATAAGGCGCGTGCCCATTTTCAGCTCGCCAGTGCCTATTGCGGCCCGGCCTGCGGCGGCCCGGTTCAGCAGCAGGACCCGCCCCGCTGCGACCTGGCCATCCAGGAATACACGCGCGCCTCGCAGTTGGCGCCGCCCACCTACGAGTTGCTGGTCGATTGGGGGCTCGCCTACGATTGTCTGAACCAGCCCGATAATGCGCTGGCCAAACTGCGCCAGGCGGCCGCCCTGGAACGCACCGCACACATCTACACGCAAATCGCCAAGATTTATGGCGAGCAGCGGCGCTGGCCCGAGGCCCTCGACGCCCTCGCCACCGCTGAAAAAATCGACCCCAAGTACGCCGTCACATACGCCTACCTGGGCGCCGTGCATCTCGGATCAAATCAGCCGGCCGCCGCTGTTCAGGATTACCAGCGCGCCCTCGCTCTCAATTCCGATTTCCCGGAGGCCAGGGACGGGCTGGCCCAGGCGCAGGCGAGACTCCTTGCCGGCCGCTGAAGTGCTGCCGCTGCGCATCGGTGTCAATGCGCTTTACCTGATTCCCGGAGGTGTGGGCGGCACTGAAATCTATCTCCGCGGTCTGCTGGCGGCACTGGCCGAAATCGATTCGGTCCATCGCTATTTCGTGTTCACCAACCGCGAAACCGGCCCCGACCTCACGCCTGCCGCTCCCAACTTCCAGCAGGTTCCGCAACACGTGCGCGCCGTCGTCCGGCCCGCGCGTCTGCTCTGGGAGCAAAGCGTTCTTCCCCTGCAGGCACTCAAACAAAAGCTGGATGTGCTGCTGAACCCCGGATTCACCGCGCCGCTGCTGTGCTCCTGCCCGCAAGTGACGGTGTTCCACGACCTGCAGCACAAACGCCACCCCGAGTACTTCCGCTGGTTCGATCTGCCCTTCTGGCGTTTCTTCTTGTACTGGGCCGCGCATATCTCTCGGCTGGTGCTGGCCGATTCGCAAGCCACCGCCGACGATCTGCTGAAGTATTACCGCCTTCCCGCCCCGGTTGTAAAAGTAGTGCCGCTGGGCGTCGATCCGGTCTTTTTCGATCTGGCCCGGCACCGGCGCCCGGAGCGTTTTCTATTGGCCGTCTCGACTTTGCATCCCCACAAGAACCTGGACGGCTTGCTCCGCGCCTTCGCGCGCTTTCGCCGCACCCATCCCGAGTTCCGCCTGGTGGTGAGCGGTATGCATGGGCTGTTCACCGGGCCGCTGCGCGATCTGCGCGATCAGTTGGGCCTGGCCGATGCCGTGGAGTTTCCGGGTTGGATCGCACGCGAAGCCCTGCACGACCTCTACACGCGGGCCTGGGCGTTCGTGTTCCCTTCGAAGTTCGAAGGTTTCGGCATCCCGCTGTTGGAGGCGCTGGCGGCCGGAGTACCGACCGCCTGTTCGGCCATCGAACCACTGGCCGGCGCCGCTGGAGATGCCGCGCTGCTGTTCGACCCCTATAATCCCGAAGCGATCGCGGAAGCTCTCGAGCGCATCGCGAGCGACGAATCCCTGCGCGCCCGCCTCGCCGCCGAAGGCCCGCGGCGCGCCGCCCAATTTTCCTGGAAAGCAACGGCGGCGGCCACCCTCGAGGCGCTGATTACCGCCACGCGATCGGCGTGAGGCGGCCGGGGACCCGGGGGGAGCCGTAACCGCTCTCCTGGAAGTAGACCGGCGGGGGGGCGTCTTTGGGGTCGCCCGCCGGCGCACCCAGTTCGGCCCACCTCACAATCGTTTCGACTTCGCTCGGCGTCAGATTGCCGTGTGCCGCCGCCGGCACATAGGGCCGCTCCGCAAACCAGGGCGGCATCTGCTTGGACACCACCACGTATTTCATCGCCTCCGCCCACGGGCGTGTCTCCTTGTAGGTCATGAAGGAGATCGGCGCCGCATGACCCGGACGATGGCAGCTTTGGCAATGGTTCTGGAGAATGGGCAGCACGTCCCGATAGAAGGTGACGGTTCCGCCTATGCTCGCCGTCGTCGAAACCGCCATTCCCAGCGCCACGCCGATCAGGCACATTCGCTTCATCGCGCGCACCTCCCGAACAGCCGATAGATCAACAGACCTGTTTCTCTTATATATCCGCCTGCCGACGCCTGTCAAGGACTCCGGAGCGTACCGCGGAGTCGGAGGTACGGCTGTGGGCGCCGGTGGAACCGCCGCGGATCTTAGCGCCGGCCTACCGAACCGCGATGGTGAGCGGGTCGGTGTGGGCGGAATCCACCGTGACCACCACCGGCACCATGGCGCCGCCGAAAGACTGGGTGATCTGAAAGACCACTTGCACGGTTCCGGGCGCCGGACCCGCGATCACCTGCTGCACCGTCATCGGAGCGCCGCCGATGCTTACCGACACCCGGCCCTGGCTCCCGATCAACGATGGATCCACATTGGTTACGGTCACTGCGAGCGTATCGCTTGACCCTGCCGGTTGGATGGTCGATATGATCTGGCCGGAAAGGTTGCTGACCGTGACGATCACCGGCGGAGCATTGTCAATTTGCAACGCCAACGGCAGCCCGCTGGCAGAGCCGTTGGAAATTTTCAAAATCGCCAGACCGCTGGGCGTTCCCGCCGGAATCTGGAAATTGAGTTGGCTCGGTGTGGCGACCGCAGCCACTGCCACTCCGTTCAGCGTCACCTGCGCAGGCACTCCGCCCACGGCCAAATTGGAGCCATAGACGCTGGCATAGGCACCCGCGTATAAAGTTTGCTGGAACTGGTCGGCATTGATCACGGCATTGATCGCGGGCTGCCCTGGACTGGCCGCCTGCGTCTGGAAGCCAAGCGGTTTAACAGCGGTCTGGAACCCCGAAATGACACTGATATCGGAAGCCCCCGCCACGGCGGCGGCCGCAACTGCGACGTTGGCCACCACGTGGTTCGGGCCCAGCCACCACATCCGCTGCACGGCCACATCAAAAGTGCCGAGCCCCACGGTAACCTGCCCGTTGGCGAACTGCATGCCCGCTCCGGCAATATCGACCATCGCCGAGGTGCCGGCCGGTAAAGTCGCCGGGGTCACCGTGACTTGGGGAGTTCCTTGTGCCGGATAGACGTAAGTGGGATATGGCGCGCTCTGATAGAAAGTCGAGTTTTGCCCGTCGCTGTTGTACACAATAACCGTGGCGGTCTGGTTGTTATATCCGGGGGGCGGCATCACCGTAATCGATCCGGTTTCACTGCTGCCCGCGGCCGGAGGGACTATCGTCGCCGGCAAACCATCGAAGAACACCCGGCTGTCGGCTGCGAAGTTGTTACCGGTAACCGTCACGGTGCCGTCGGCATTCGGCGTCACCGCCGTGATCGCTGGCGGATCACTCTGAACCAGCACCAGGCCGTACGGCAGCACATACATGTCATTACCGAAGTTAAACAGCACATGGCGCGGACCGTTGGTGGCGACGAACGTGGGCAGATCCAGTGCCAGCGCCACCGGAGCCCCATAGGGACGGATGTTGGCAATCGAGAAACCCGGAACCGTGACCGACTGCGGAACCGGAGTCGCCAACGAAAGAGCCTGGGCGGAAATCGTATTGAGGCCGCGGGATGTGTTGACGAACGCCGGGCTCACAAACGCTGCGCCCGAATAGCTGTAGGTGAGAATGTCATAAACCGGGACCGCCGCACGCGGCTGGACCAAGAAGTTGATCCCGCCGGTAACCGCTCCGGCGTTCACACCAACAGCGACAAACCGGCTCGGATCCCGGGTGCCCGGATAGAACAGCGTTTCGAAGGGAGGGCTCGGCGCGATCGGTTGGCCGTTAATGTTGTATGGGCCCACGATGCCGTGGTTGCCGAACGCGTCCGGAGGGGCCGGATGGACATACACCCAATACTGATTGGGAGGAAGCCCATCGATGCGGAACGTTCCGTCCGGATTGGTGAAAGTGCTTACGGCGGGGCCCGTGGCGGTCAGCGCCACCACCGAGGCCAACGCCACCGGCTGGCCGTTTGAAAGCACCTGGCCGGAAATCGCGCCCACGGTGGCCGTGTACCCCGCCTTTCCGTAGAGCAGGCACAAGCCGGCAATATCGTCGAGATCGATCGGGCGGGTCCGCGAGGTGTTGCGAATCAGCCCCTGAGACATGGCAGCGCCGGTAAACGTGTGCTGCAGGCCAAGCGCGTGACCCATCTCATGGACCGCGGTAGTGAAGTAGGCTTCCAGGTAGCTCGCTCCGGCGCCTTTGTTCGTATCGGCGCTCAGCCACACCGTGGCCCGCACAATCGGGACAAACAAGCCGTTGGGCCCCTTCGTGGGAGCCGTCGGAACCGCCACCGTCGGAGCACCCATCCCCAGCAAACCCGGGGGTAATTCGGTAAATACTACGTCGCCGCCGGGGGTAGTCGCGGGCTGGGCGGCTGCCTCTAGACCCCCGAATGCCACTCGCAGATCCGAGTTGGACACGCCGTTCCACACCGCTGCGGCCTGCTGCAGTTGGCTGAGAACCGACGAGAAATCGTCATTGGGCGCGAACACCGCCGGGCCGCTATCGGCGACCAGAAAAGTTACGGTTTTGTTGGGAAGCGCCGTAAGATCGAATCTTTCAAAGACCGGCGTGGGGGGAGCGCCGGGCACGAGATAGTGAATGTATTGATAATAGGCGTGCGCAGGCAGGGCGGCTCCAACCGCCGCAATCGCGATCAGGACGCGCGCTGCTCCGCTTTTGGCCGAGCGCTTCATTACCGCGCTCCTGTTCCGAGAGTACCGGCAATCTGCGCACGCAGATTGCTCAAATTCATGACCAGGGTCTGGTCCTTGACTGGCTTGCCCGTGCCGCGCTCGAGCATCAACTCGGAGCTTGCGGTGCGCGTAGCCACCGGGTCGCCGGTAGACTCGCCGGCTGCCAGCTTGAACAATCCCTGGGTCAGCCCGATGATTTGAGTGGTACCGGATTTGCCGGTCCACAGGAAAAAGACGAATTCATCACCGGTATTCAGCTGCGGCGCTCCGGGGAACGTCTGCCGCCGGTTGTTCGAGGTTCCGCCCGGGACCGCGATTGTCACGGAATTTTGCGCCGGCCCTTTGAACTGCTCGGTTACTTGAATTGTGTAGAACGTGAAAATCATGGTGCCGCGCAGCGCCGTCGAGGAGCCCGCGACCTTGCCGCGAACGATGGCCGTCGATTGGCCGATCATCTCGTTCAGCGATAGCCGTTCCAGCGTTGCGCTGTCAGCCAAAATTGCTCCGACAGCGAACAGGACGGCGAGCCAAAATGGGCGGCGGCCAGCAGGCACGGTAGTGTAATCAGCATACCATATGCCAATCGATTTCATTGAAAACAAAGTACTTACATAAGAGAAAAATCCGCATTTCTGTGTTTCGGAGACACGCCCTTGAGACAGGCTGTCCCAGTCAGGCTTTGCCGGGACGCACGATGAGGATGGGCACGTCGAGATGGTGACGGACCGGGTTGATGGTGGTCCCGAAGATCAAATCCTTCAGTCCGCCGTGCCCGTGGGCGCCCATAATCACCAGGTCAGGGCGAATCTCGCGGGCGTAGCGCACAATTTCACGGCGAGGGGAGGACGAATGGAACACGACCGTTTCGACTGCGAGACCTTGCTGGCGGAGCGCACCGGCGATGGTCCCAAGGTACTGCTCGCCGGCCTCGACCTCCGCCGTGGAAGAGTCCTTCCCGTATACCTGGCTGGTGACGCCCTCTTCGACGTGAACCAGGTATAACTTGGCATCGTGCAGCTTCGCCATCGACGCAGCATGGCTGACAGCCAACCGGTCGAGATTCGTATGATCGAGCGGCACCAGGATACGCCGGTAAACGGGAGACGAGGCTTCTGCACCGGCGGTTTCGGGCAAGGTCACGGGCGCGCGCCCAAGAGGGCGCGTCCAGCGGCGGAGCAGAGGCTCGATCGTCATCCAGACCAGAAGCAGTAACAGAAGAACAGCGGCCGGGACCGTGATCAGCCAGATGGCCGATCGCAACCGACCCGCATGTGCCAGCCACTCGGAAATGGATAGCACCGCGAGCCGCAGATTCAGCACCACGATGATCACGGCAGCGGTCCAGGCTAGCACCGTCACCCAGAGCCGGTTGGCGAACGCTCCCATACGCTCGCGGTCGCCGGTAAAGTGGATCAGCGGGATGATGGCGAAGGGCAACTGCATGCTCAGGATCACCTGGCTGAGCAGGAGCAGACCGAACGTGGACTGTTCGCCGGCGAAGTAGATGGTGAGCGCGGCGGGCGTGATGGCCATCAGACGAGTGATGAGCCGGCGCAGCCACGGGCGCATGCGGAAATCGAGGAAACCTTCCATGACGACCTGGCCTGCCAGCGTGCCGGTCAGCGTGGAAGACTGGCCGGAGCATAGCAGCGCGATGGCGAAGATCACGCCCGCCAGACTGGTGCCGAGCAGGGGCTCGAGCAGAACGTGAGCCTGCTGGATCTCGGTGACCACGATGCCGCGCTTGAAGAAGACGGCGGCCGCCATGACCAGGATCGCGGCGTTGACAAACAGCGCTCCGTTGAGCGCCACGACGGAGTCGATCAGGTTGTAGCGGCAGGCGGTGCGCTTTTCCCCGGCCGTCTGGCCGATGTGGCGTGTCTGCACCAGCGCCGAATGCAGGTATAAATTGTGCGGCATCACGGTGGCGCCAAGGATACCGATAGCGACGTAAAGAGTATCGCGATTCAGATGCGGCACCAGGCCGGTGAACATTTCGCTCACCGAAGGCCGCGCCCAGAAAATTTCGATCAGGAAACCTCCGGCAATCACTGCGATCAGCGAGAGCACGAACGCCTCAATGGTACGGATGCCGAAGCTTTGCAGCCAGAGAACCAGCAGGGTATCGGCGGCGGTGATCAGTACGCCGGCGAGCAATGGGATATGGAACAGCAGGTTGAGGCCAATGGCGGCGCCCAGGACTTCGGCGAGATCGCAGGCCGCGATGGCAATCTCACATAAGGCCCACAGCGCCAGATTCATGACGCGTGGATAAGTTTCGCGGCAGGCTTGGGCCAGATCGCGCCCCGACACGATGCCGAGACGCGCGCTCAAGGTCTGGAGCAGGATGGCCATGCCGTTGGACATGACCAGGACCCAGAGCAACTGATAGCCGAAGCGCGCGCCGCCTTCCAGGTCGGTGGCCCAGTTGCCCGGATCCATATAGCCGACACTGACGAGATAGGCGGGACCCGCGAAGGCAAACATACGGCGCCAGAACGACACCTGTCCCGTGCCCACGCTGGAATGGACATCGGCCAGCGAACGCGGGTCGGCACCGATGTGGTCGGCGGGCACCATCGAACTTAACTATAGTTAAATGGCAAGGCGGGCGTCAACAAGCGCTGCCGCCGCGGTTTGCCGCCGCGTAAGTGGAGGCACGGGGTTTCGAGCAGACGGCGAAGGGGCCACTGCGACCGCAATGGCGAAGGACCCGCGCCGAATCTTACTTCGACCCGGATCCAGTCCCGGCAGCCTCGGCGGCATCGGCGGCGCGGGCTCCCGCCAGAATGCCCTGCATGCCGTAGTTTCCTTCGTGGCAGGCGTATTCGATTAGCGGATCTTCGGAGTGCCGCAGCGGGATCTCCACGGTCCACGGCTTCACCCATGTGCCCGGATCGTCGAATGTCACGTTCCACGTGATGTAATCCGGAGCCGTGCGCTGGAAGCGTTCGACCACGTGGAGCTTTTCGCTGTTGTCCATGAGGGCTCCGGCACGATAGTTGGTCGTGTCCACAACCAGGGTGTCGCCTTCCCAATGGCCGCGCGAGTCGCCGTTCCAGAGTCTCACGTTGGCCGGCGGATGCGGGCTTCCGTCGAGAGGGATAATTCGGGCGTCGTGAATGTTTTCCTGCAAGACGACCACCGTCTTGGCCGACTGCACGATCTGGACGTAGCTATTGTAGCCGGCGCCGATCCGCGGCGTGCCGAACGAGATGCAGCGTACGCTCAGCCCGAGGTCTTCAGGTCCATCGGGGCGCTTGCCGGGACCTTGTCCGAAGGCCGAATCGTTCTCGACATAATTGGGGCGCTTCGCCAGTTCTTGCGCCCGGGCCGTCAAAGCGGGAAGGTGGCCGTCCTTGGGATCGATGATCAGAGAGGTTCGGTTGGTCCAATCCCGATCGACAATCCACACCGAGCTGTAATCCCCGACCTTACCGTCCGCCGTTGTATATCCTTTCATCTTGCCTTGCGCATTCGCGAGGGCGGCGATGAAGACGGAATCGCCGAAGGCGGCATCTGACTTACCGTTTTTGAAGAGCTCATCGGCCGACCGTTTAATCGCGGTCAACTCCTGTTCCGAAAGAAACTCTTTGCCTTCCAATTGTTTGGGCCGTTGGAGCGGCGTGGCGTTGTTGTTGGCCCAGACACCTTGCAGATCCGGTTGACCGTCGGGCGTCCGCGGCGCCTTGTAATTCGGCGTTTTATAGCTGGCGGTCACGACACCCTCGGCGGTTTTGGGCTGAGCCGGCGCGACACCGCAAGCCAGCGGCAAAACAAGTGCCAATCCAGCGGCGAAGTGAAGGTTCCTCGGATTCATGCGGGTTTTCCTCTGCGCTGACTAATCTACAGCAAGGAAGAGCCGGTGTCGAGGGGTGCCTTGACAGGGTGCCGCCCGAGCGGCGTGGCGTTGGACCCGGCGTCAGCGGAAGTGGCGCAAGTCTTTTTCGTTGTCGGAGCAGAAATACTCAATCAAGTCCGTATCGGGAAGCAGGAACTGAGTGAGCCGGATGGTGAAAGGCCGGGCGTAGGTCTTGGGATCGTCCACCGTGATGGCGAGGTAAACCATGCGAACCTCGTACATCTCGATCTTGCTGGGCATTGCGGCCTCAGCGGCCCGGCGGCGAGTTCCCATCGTCACCGTTTTATAATTCACCGGAGAGGATATCAGATGACACCAGAGCGCGGGTGTGTTTCGCGGCGCATGTTTGCGAGAACCCTCGCCGCGGCCGCGGCACTGTTGCCGGTGCGAATGGATGCGCAAAACGCGGGCCGGATCGATGTTCACCATCACTTTACTCCGCCCTTTTACGTGAAGGCGATGGAGAAGGAACTGGCCGCCGGCGGGTTCAACGCGCGACCGTGGACGCCCGAGATATCGCTCGAAGCGATGGACCGGCACAAAATCGCAACCGCACTGCTTTCGCCCGTGCAGCGGCTGGTAATGGATTCAATGAGCGACCGCAGCCGGAGAGCGCGCAGCCTGGCGCGGCAGAGCAATGAATTCGGCGCGCAGGTCGTGCGGGACCATCCTGGCCGGTTTGGCTTGCTCGCCGCCTTACCCTTGCCGGATACGGAAGGAAGCCTGCACGAAATCGAGTATGCGTTCGACACATTGAAGGCCGACGGCATCGCGCTATGGACCAGCTACCTGGACAAGTGGCCGGGCGACCCGGCGTTCGCGCCTGTTTTCGCCGAACTGGACCGGCGGAAGGCCGTCGTGTTCTTTCATCCGGCGACCGCCAACTGCTGCCGTAACCTGATTCCGGGACTCTCGATTTCGGGAATCATCGAGTACGATTTGGACACGGCACGGGCGGCCGAGAGCCTGCTGGTGAACGGAACACCCGCGCGGTTTCCGAATGTGCGCTTTATTCTGTCGCATTCGGGCGGAGCGCTGCCGGTGCTGGCGGCGCGCATCATCGATGATTATCCGAAGAATTTCACGGACCGCCTGCCGAAAGGCGCCGAGTACGAGATCCGGAGGTTCTATTACGAAGTTGCGCACGGCGCGGGCAAGCCCGGGCTGGACGCCCTGAAGGAATTAGTGCCTGTTTCGCAGATTCTGTTCGGCAGCGATGTGCCGATTCGAAATTACGAATTGACCACCGATGGGCTCGACCGGTTCACCGGCTTCTCAGGCGCGGATCGAGACGCGATCAATCGAGGCAATGCCGAGCGTCTCTTCCCGCGGCTGAAGGCGAAGGGCTGATTTCGTGAAGAGCGAATCGGACCGGCGAACCGGCACCGGAGTGACGCGCCGCTCGTACCTTCTCGCCGGGATTCCGGTGCTGGTCGTTGTGGCGCTCACGTGGTGGGGAATCGATTTCGGCACGCATTGGGACGAGGACCACAATAAAATCAACGCTGTCGCTTATTCGATTGAGAATGCCTTCACGCTGCTGCCGGACTCCTATACGTACCCGGGCGTGAATTACTGGCTTACCTTGGGCGCCTTCAGCCCGGAACTGATCAAGGAGTTCACCGGGCCGAGACCCGATCTGGCACGATTCAAAGCGGACTTACTGCCTCTGCTGCACAGCCTGGGGTTCCGGCTGCGGTTACGCCGCGTGTACGCTTTTGTCACCGCACTCACCGGCGCGTGGATTTACCTGACTGTGCTGGCATGGAAGCGGACGCGGTGGGAAGCCATGTGCGCCTCGCTCCTGTTTGCTTTTTCGTGGGAGGTAATCTATCACGGCCGCTGGATCGCGCCGGACACCGTCTTGATGCAATTCGGCGCATTGACGTTTTTGCTCGTCTCCGTGGCATGGAAAAGACATTCGCACGCCGCATTGTACGGCGCGGCCGCTGCCGCTGGGTTTGCGTGCGGATCGAAATATCCGGGCGGGCTCATCATCCTGCCGGTGCTGGCGGTTGTGTGGCTTTCCGGGAAACCCTGGCGCCGTGCGCTGACCGATTCGGGAAAACTTGCGGCCACGATGATAGTCTCCTACCTGATCACCACGCCTGGAACTCTGATACAACCGGTGATCTTCGCGGAGTCGTTGCGAAGCTCCATCGGTATCTATAGAAACGGCTGGGCCGGATACACGGTGCACGCTGGTCCGGAACATCTATTCGGGATGGCATTCTATTTTGCGACCCAGCTGTTTTCGACATTCACTCCGATCTCGTTCATCTTTTTCGTTCTTATGACCGTGGGCGTATGGGCTCTGCTGGACGAGCCGTGGCGGGATATCGTGATTTTTCTGGTGTTCCCGGTGGCCTATGGTTTGTATTTTTCCAGCCAATCGGTCATGATCGTTCGCAACTACCTGATCATGACTCCGTTTCTATTCATGCTGTCGGCGCGCGGTTTGGGTTGGTTGGGCGAGAGATTGCGCGGGCCGAAGGCGCGGTCGGCTCTGGTGATGTTAGTGGGAATCTTCATTGCGGTAAACGCGGTGGATCAGGTGAGGGCCTCTGAGGGCATCGCTCATCGCGCGGATAAGGAAACATTCCTGAGGCAATTTGAGCAATACACCGTCAAACGGGCCAACCGCACGTTTGCGATCTCGCCGCGTCTGGAACAAGAGTTAAAGAAGCGCGGCTTCTGGGCGAAGAACCTGGTGGCCACCAATGCTGTAGGCTTGAGCGGCGCTTACGACGAATACGTTTCTTATTATTCGGAAACCGTTACTCCCCGCGAGAGCACTTGGCCGACGAACCGCCCGAACTCCTTTGACGCCGTATTTGGCCCGCGCGAGGTGAATCTCAATTACTATACAGGCTGGCGGGGCGATGACCGCATCATCGTAATTAGTGCCGGCTTCGTGCGCAAAATGGGCTTGATCCGTTGACGCGTCCGGATCAGCGAATAGCGGCCAAATCGGTGTAGCGGGCGCCCGGATAACGACGCGTGAGCGATTCGAAGTCCGTCACGGGCTGCAGTTCCGCGGCACCGGTGGCATGGATTCGGAAACCACGCTGGGACAGAAACTGCAGCAGGCGGACCGGATCGGCGCCGGCCGCGCGCAGGCCCTCCGGCCAAAACTCGAGCCAGATGGTCAGGCCCCGGGGCTGCTCCAGGACGCCCTGCATACCTTGAATCACTTCCCACTCCCAACCCTGGACGTCGATTTTCATGAAATCGATACTCGCGCCGGCCAGCACAGTATCGAGCGGCTTCACCGGCACTTCGACCGGCTGCCGCGACGGGTTCGGCGATCCCGGCGCGAGGCGGTTGTCTCCCGCATTCACCAGAGATCTCCACAGCGTCAGACGAGACTCCTTGCTGCCCAGCGCCAACGGAAAGAGCGTCACGTTGACGGCATGATTCGCTTTGCAATTAGCGACGGCCGCGCGGTAGAGGTCGGGATCCGGCTCGAACGCGTAAACGCGCCCGGGCGCGCCCGTCAACCGGGAAAACAGCAGCGCGTAAAGGCCCTGATTGGCTCCAACATCGACTACGGTCATGCCAGGCCGGATCGACTCTTCGAAGTAAGCGCGGGTGGATTCGCCCATCCACCCCAGCCGGTGCAGCCACAAGTTCAACAGGCGGTCGAATGAGATCGCCGTGGCTTCACAGTCCCAAACGCGGACGCGGCGCCGCCATATGGGCCAGCGATTCATCGCGACGATTGGGGCCAGCAGGTCCATCCGTTACACGAATCTGAGCTTGGAAGCGCCGATGATCAACATGCGGAGCAACAAGACGCCATGCCGCCAGCGGTTGATATTGGTGGCGCCGTAGCTGCGGTCGCGGTAGCGGATCGGGACGTCGACAATGTGCAGACTCAGCCTGCCGGCCCCGAACAGCAGATCGAAATCGCCGAAGGGATCAAACTCGCCGAAGTAGGAGCGGTTGGCGGCGATATGCGCGTAATCGCTGCGAAACAACGCCTTGGTGCCGCAGAGCGTATCTTTAGTCGGCTGGCCCAGAATCCAGCTGAAGAGAACACCGAAAGCTTTATTGGCGCAAAGATTGAAAAAACGCATGGCGCGTTCTTCGATGGGATATACCAGCCGCACGCCGTTGACGAACTCGCCTTTTCCCGATGCGAGGACTTCACAGAACTTCGGCAGCTCTTCGGGCGGCACGGTGAGGTCGGCATCCAGAATGATCAAGATATCCCCGGTGGCCGCATCAAACGCTTCTCGCACCGCATTGCCCTTGCCCGCGCCGGTCTGCCGCAGCGCGCGGATGGCGCGATGGGGATGAGTGCGCCGCACGCGTTCGATTTCGTCCCAGGTGTGATCGCGCGAGTGGCCTTCGATGAAGATGATCTCCGTGGCCGCGCCGAGCTGCGGAATCCGCTCGACGGCGGCTCCGATGTTGCCGGCTTCATTGCGCGCCGGAACGATCACCGAGACCGTCGGCGCCGCGGCGGCCGGCTCCCCGTTGCGCCGCGCCACGCAAAAAACCGCAAGGCAGAACGGGGCCAGCAGTGGAGACACCAGCCGGTTCAGCCATTTTCCAAGGCCGAATAAAGCCAGCGGACAAATGATACGCGCCTGTTCCTGGATAAGAGTCCAACCCGCGAGCCACAGCAGATTGCGCACATCATGCCGTCCAAACCAACTCGTGGCCGGTTGCCGGCT
>DATGII010000016.1:0-29848 GCA_035295805.1 Bryobacteraceae bacterium
GGCTTGCTGCTTCTGGCGCGCAGCCAGCTGCTCCGCGCTTTGCGCCATCGCGCCGAGGCTGCCGGCGGCGTCCTGCTGCTGCATGCGCCCCAGCAGGTCGGTGGCTTCGCGCAGACGGTCGGCCGCGCGCCGGGCGTCGGCTGAGCTCGCTCCTTGCGAGATGGCCCGGCGCAAATCGTCATTGGCCTGGCGCAAGCGGTCGAGCGCCTGTTGGGCGGCCTGCTGCTGTCTTTGCGCCGCATCGTCCGCCTGCTGCTGCCGATTGTCCTGGCTATCCGATTGGCTGCCCGCGCCGCTTTTGCCGGAAGAACTGCCTGGCTTCCCGCCCGACTGCCCCGAGGCGGAGCTGCTCTGCTGACCTGGTTGCGCTTGGCGGCCCAACTGCTGCTCCATCTGCCGCTGCAATTGTTCCAGCTCACGCTGCAGCATCTCCTGCTGCCACTTGTTTTCCGCGCTCTGCGCGCCGTTGCGCTGTTGCTGCGCCAGGTCGGACTCGCGCCGCGCCAGCTCATCCAGCTTCTTCAGCGCATCGGCGATCTCCTGGTCGCGCTGTTCGGTGTTCGTAGAGGCGCTCTTCTGCGTTTCGTACTGGTTCTTCTCGGTGTCGAGTTCAAGATCGAACAAGGCGGCCAGGTCGCGCGCCGCGCCGGCTCCGCCGCCCCCTCCCCCGCCGCCGCCAAACGCCACCTGGATCTGGCGGAACGTGGCTTCGGCGCGCAGCAGGAATTGCAGCGCCCGTTGCTCGTTCGGAATGGCGTCTTTCCACTTCCGCTGCTGCAACTGCCCAACCGCCGGCGTCATCGCGCTCGACGCGGCGAGCATGTCTTTCTGGAAATCGCTGATCGCTTGCACCTGGTCGGTCAATTCGCGCGCCTGCAGCCGGCCCGAGAGGGAGACGGCCTGGTCGCGCAAAGTGGATTGCGACTCCGAGAGCAGCTTGGCGATATCGGCGGCCTGCTGTTCGGTGGCGTTCTTGTCCGCCTGCTGCTTGAACGTGGCGGAAATGATTTCCTTCTCACGCTGCGAGATCTGCGCCGATGCGTCGCCCCCACCGCCGCCTCCGCCACCACCTCCGCCGCCGGCTTGCGATTGTGAAAACTCGCGCTCGAACGGGTCGGCTTCGATGAAGATCATGTCGGTGTGGGACTCGGCGTTCGCGTCCTTGGCGGTCGCGTAAAGGCTGATCAGGTCGCCGGGAACCAGCTTAAACGCTTCGAGCGAGATCGTGGTCGAGCCGTCGGCCTGCTTCTCGCGTTTTTGCTTGAGCAGATCGACAGTGGTTTCAGGACCGCCGTTGACCGAATAATGCAGCGCCACACCCGTGAGGCCATACTCGTCCGTCGCCTTGGCGGCAACCGTCACTTCTTCGATCGGGCTCGCGTGATAATCGCCACGGCCGGGACGTACCAGCGAAATCTGCGGCGGGTTGGCCTTGCGCGCTTCAATAAAGAAATCCTCGCTGATTCGCACCGGTTGGCCATCCTCGACACCGGCGACATGATAAACCCCGTCCCGATCCACTTTGACGGTGCCGTGATACACGTTGTTCGCGCCGCCCGAGAGCCGGATCTTCTGCCCGCTATCGAGCTGGATCTGCCCGTCCTGCAAAGGGCGATCCGTCGCGACATCGAGCTCCGCCTCGGTGCCGGCGACCGCGCGGAGATCGCCGCCGCGCTCTTCGATCTCGTTCGGCATGCCGGTCCATGACGGGTAATGATAAGTGACTCGAATCTGCTTGACCGCGGGCAGATCCGTAACCCTGATGTGAAAATGCTGCGAGGTCATCGCGCCGGCGGTGACATAATATTCCACGTTCTCCGCCAGGCCGCCGAACAGGAATTCATAGCCGCCCGCGAAACTGCCGGCCGCCGTCGGCTGCATCGCGATGGTTTCCCACTTCGATGAGCTCTGAAAGCGCGCATACAGCTTGACTGCCGGCGAGCGCAGGCCGATCGGCAGGGCGGAAACCATCTGGTCGGCGTGGCGGCGCACGACGGCATCGCCCGGAGTCACCCGCAATTCGTAGAGCGCGGGCTTGTCGCGATGCGGGCCGGTCCATAAAAGCGACGCGCCGTAGCCCAGGAAACCCGGGCCGGCGGCGATCATCCAGATCAGAACGGCGAGCGCCCCAACGCTGGTGCTGAGCGAGACCCATAGACGCCGCTCGCTGATTATTTCGCGAGGCTCGGCGACCCGCGCGATCTGAAGAGCATCGCCGGCCAGAAGTTCGATGAAGGGGTCTTGGCCATCGCGTTCGGTAAAGGTGGTGAGGCGCTGTTGAAATTGCGGGAACGCCGTCTCGGCTGACGCCGCCGCACGCCGCCGGTTCAAACGGCGCAACGGCAACACCAGGCCCCCGCCGGCCGCGATGACCAGAATCAGGATCAGAACAAATCGCGCCGCGGTGACGCTTCCTTGAGAAAAGGCCAGCGCGTTCGCGATCGCAACCAGCACCAGCGTCGCCGCCAGAGCGCCGCCCGTCAGAATCGCCGCACCGCGCAATAACGTACTCCAACGGAGACGTTGTTCGAGTTGCGCAATGTAGGCGCGAAGTTGCTCGCGGAAACTCATGGCCCCTCCAGCGGCGCGGCCAAAACGCCAGTGCTTCAAGGATATCGCACTCATCGGGCCGGCGCGCCCTGCTCCGGCGCAGCGGCCGGCATCGGAGGGATAATGGGAGCCTATGTCAGCAGCACACATGGGCCCTTTGCCTTCTGTGAACCGGCAGTTCAAGCTCGCGGCGCGCCCCGTGGGCTTCCCCAAAGAATCGGATTTTTCGCTGATCGACGCGCCGATGGCAGCGCCGTCGGAGGGGCAAGTACTCGTGAAGAGCAAGTACTGGTCGGTCGATCCTTACATGCGCGGGCGCATCACCGGTATCCGGACGTACGCCGATCCCGTCAACATTGGCGACGTGATGGAAGGAGCGGCCGTGGGGCAAGTGGTCGAGTCGAAAGCGGCGGGTCTCGCCGCCGGAGATTTCGTCATGGGCGGTTGGGGTTGGCAGGAATACGCCGCCGCGGACGCGAAATCGCTCCGGAAACTCGATCCTGCTCTCGCGCCGGTATCGACCGCGCTCGGCGTGCTGGGAATGCCCGGTATGACCGCCTACTTCGGCTTCCTTGACATTTGTAAACCGCAGCCGGGCGAAACGGTGCTGGTGTCGGGCGCCGCGGGCGCGGTGGGCTCGCTGGTCGGCCAGATCGCCAAGATCCAGGGATGCCGCGTGATCGGCATCGCCGGGACCGACGACAAAGTCCAGTGGATGACCCGCGAGCTCGGCTTCGACGCCGCGTTCAACTACAAGTCAGCGTCGGACTATTCGGAAAAGTTGAAGGAGCTGTGCCCAAACGGCATCGATTGCTATTTCGACAACGTAGGCGGCGCAATCACCGACGCCGTATTTCCCCGGATGAACACGTACGGCCGCGTCTCCGTCTGCGGCCAGATTTCGCAATATAACCTGGAGAAACCCGAGCCCGGCCCAAGGCTCCTCGGCCAGGTTTTGGTGAAGCAGCTCAAAGTAGAAGGCTTCATTGTCTTCCGTTTTCAAAACCGCTACGCCGAAGGCATCCGGCAAATGGCCCAATGGCTGCGCGAAGGCCGCCTGAAGTATCGGGAGGAAGTGGTGGAGGGTTTCGAAAACATGGTTAGAGCTTTCATCGGGATGCTGCACGGGGATAATACGGGGAAAATGCTGGTGAAGGCTTAGTCTTCTTCGCGCTGAGTGCCGAGATAGCGGCTGGCGAGGGCGGACTCCGCCAGCGCAAACGCCAATACAAGCAGCATGATGTACCACCAGAGGGACTGCCGGGTCTTCGCGGGCATGGCGGGGACGCCCGGCCCGGAGGCCTCCTGCGCCGTTACGCCGCCTTTGCCTTGCCACAATGCCAGCACGTCGCCGGGGATCACGTCGAGGTTCGATTCCTTGGGATCGGCGTTGACGGCAACTTCATTCCGCCGGCCATTGGCAAGGCGCAGTTGATAATAGCCAGCCTTGGTCAACTGGAATGATTGCGCCGAAGCCGCCTCACTGAGGGTAAGCGGGCGTTTCCCTTCGGGATCGGTAACTTCCACCCCCTGCCCCTGTTCCCTTGCGTTGCGCAACTCAAGAAAGGCGTCCACGGGCCGCGCGCCGCCCTCGCGCTCGGTTCCCGCCAGATAGCGGGCGGTCTGTTCGATGAACGGAACGAACGCGGGATGCAGGGGAAAATCGTTGGTCAAATTATCCAACCCGGTGGTAAGCAGCACTACGCGGCCTTCTCCGATCCGTTTCTCGAGCAGCAGCGGTGTCTGGTCTCCCAGGCGCGCGATCACGCGCGCATCGCCGGGCTCCACATCGAGCGCGTATAGAAACTTCACTCCGGCCCAGCCATCAGCCCTGGCAATCGCCGGATACGACGAATCGATCGAGCCCACTTCCATGTAGCGGTCCGGAACGCGGCTATAATCACGCGTCTCCACGATGCGCGCGTCGAAAACAGGAACCCGCAGCCGGCTGCCCGCCGCGGTACCGGCGCTGATAAACAGGCTGCCACCCCCACGCACGTACCCGTTGAGCGCGTTTTCCAAAAGCTGCGGCACTGAATTCACGTCGGAGAGAATCACGAATGCGTAATTCGCGGGCTGGCGGTCGGCGGCTTCGTTGACGTTGATCGACTCCAGCGTGAACGCCGATTGCGCCGCAGCCGATAGCGCGGTGCTGATATAGAGCGGCGACCGGCTGTCGGCGTAGTTGTGAATGAGCAGCGCTTTCTGCGGATCGGAACGTTCGATGGCGAAGCGGCGCACATCGTCGGCAGCAAAGGCATCGGCATCGATCTGCACTTCGCAGCGGCTGAATCCATAGGGCACTTCGAGGGAAGCGAACTCGACCGAGACCCGCCCATTCGCCGGGACGTTCACCGGCTTGGTCGCGGTGATTTTACCGTTCACCACCAGCGATACCGTGCGCCTGGCGGCCGGCGTGTCATAACCGGCGATCACGGCCTGCACGTGCACCGGCTTGGCGTCCTTGCCCCAGACCTGTCCCGGCGCGTCCACCGATTCGACGGTCCAATTCGGCTGCGTGTTCGAGACTACCGCGTGCGGCACGAGCGAGACGTTGTCGGGCAGCGCCATATCCGAGAACGGGCCGGACAGATTGGTGCGCTGCATATCGCTGAACAGGTGCAGCTCGATGGGTGTGCGCACCGACTCGGCCATGGCGCGCAGGGCGCGGGCCAGCTCGCCGAAGTTGCCGTGCTCATCGCCGGCCTGAATGGATTGCACCGCCGCGCGCAAAGCCGATTGATCTTCGATCGGCTGCGTCATCAGGCGCAGCTGGGAGCCGAAGGCGGCCACTTGGGCGCGCGCCGCGCCCTTCGCCGAGAGCACCTGTATGGCGGCATTCTTGGCGTCTTCCAGGCGTGTACCGTCGCGCATGCTGAAGGAATTGTCGACCACCAGCAGCACCAGCCGGCTGCTGGCCAGCGCGGCTGCGTTTCGGTTGATGAACGGATTCGCGAAGGCGAGAATCAACAGCACCAATACAAGCAGGCGCAGCGACAGCAGCAGCAGATAGCGGAGCCGTTTGTGGCGCGTCGAACTCTTGATGTGCGACTCGAAGAACATCAGCGACGCCCACTTTTTGGGCGTCGTGGTCAGCCGCTTGAGCAAATGCAGATAGAGCGGCAGCGTAACGCCAGCCAGCGCCGCTAGAAACCACGGAGAGAGCAGTCCCATTTTAGCCGCGGCCCCTCACACGATTCCCCACTGTCGACGCAGCCACCATTCGGAAAAACGGAGCAGCACCAAGACCAGGAAAACCAGGGGTAGATTCCAAAGATCCCGCGTTTCGCGCACGGTAACGCCGGCTTCCGAGTACGGAATGCGGCTCGCCAGCTTGCCCAAGTCCTCGGGTTTCCAGTATTGTCCGCCGGTCTGCGCGGCGACCCGTTCGAGTAATTCCCGGTTCTGTTCGGTATGAAAATTCTCGGCCACGCCGTCCATGCGCTGGAACGTCAGGACGTCGCGGCCCAATTCCTGGAACTTGCCGGTCGTGCGGTCGGCGCGCTGGGCGGTCACTTCCGTCAGATAGGAGCCGGTCTTAGGAGCGGACCACGTACCCTGGAAACGGCCCGGATTATCGGGTACCGGCGACATTTCCACCAGCGCGCTCACGCCGCCCGGGCCGAGAATGTGCGCTTCGACCTTGCTATCGGGCGCGGGGTTGTACTGTTGATCGCGTACGTCAGCCGTGAGCGTCACGGTGCCATTATCGAGCAGCACCTGCGCGGGAATCGAAGCCACGACCCGGCCGGGCGTATCCGAAACAACCCACCGCAGCAGCTGCTGCCAGAATAGATCGTGCGCGGTATCGCCAAGCGGGGAACTCATCTGCCAGCGCCAGCTGCCGCCCGTCGCCATAATCGCGGCGCGCCCCCGGCCGAAGCTCTGGGTGATCAATAGCGGCAGCTTGCGGCCCTCGGGTGTAATCATGTTGGCCAGAACTTCCGCTCCTGGCTTGGGCGTGCCGGGATCCTCGTAATCCATCAGGTACGGCAGCTTCTTCCACTTGGCGGTGTTGGCCGCGGGATCGTCCACCAGGCGCGTAATGATATTGTCCACGCCGGCGGGCGCCAGTTCCGCCGTCGCATGCGTGAGGCCGTTCTTCGGATCGGCCTCGCGATGAAACGTGCCCGCCTGGCCGGGAAGAGTCGTCGGCATCAGATCGACAATCTTCGACGCGTTCCAGCCGCCATCGGCCAGTGCGAACTGGCCGCCGAGCAGCAGCAGCCCGCCTCCGCGGCGATCCACGAATTCGTGGATCAGCTCCTGCTGGTTGGGAGTGAAGTAGGCCGCCTCCACCGAACCGATGATCAGCCCCTGGTAGCCGAAGAGATCTTCGGCGCGCGAGGGAAAGCCTTCCGCGAGCTCTTTGGGGTCGGAAATGCCCTGGCGGTAGATCTTGTTCTGGCTGGTGCGATCCATGGAGACGATCTGCACCATGCGGTCGTCTTCTTCGGCCTGGCGAATGAACTTGTACTCCCAGCGCGGCTCGCCCTCGACATAAAGGATGCGGCGCGCGTCGGAGCCCGCGTTCACCAGGCGCGTCAAGGTGTTGTTGGCCAGGTTCTCTTCGCCGGGGAGCGGCGCAGCGGCAATCTGCAGTGTGCGGGCGCCGGCGCCGCCGATGTTGAACATCACGGTCTCGCTCTGGCGGTCGCCGTCTTTCCCTAGCTTGACCACGCGCGACGCCAGCACCTTCCCTGCCCCTGAGCTGACATCGCGGACGGTGAGCGTAATCGATGATCCGGCATAGCCGCGTTGATGGAACGAGACGCGGGCGGCGATGCGCGATTCCGCCAGGGCGCGCGGCGCCACTTCGGCGTCATCGAGTTCCACGTCATGGGCGGCGTGCTCGCGTCCGAAGCCTACCGTGTGCACCGGAATGTGGCGCGCGCGCAAGGCGCTGATGGCATCGGGATCGATGCCGCCGGCGTTGTCGTCGCCGTCGCTCAGCAGCACGACTGCACCGATGGGCAAATCGGAGGTCTCCTCGCTCAGTTGCTTGAGACTGTCGCCGAGGCGGGTCGAGGTAGCGTTCGGCTGTAGACCATTGAGGCTCTCGATGCGCGCCGCCGCTGCATCCACTCGGTAAAGCCGGGTTTGAAAAGACCGCTTCAGGGTGTCGAGGACGCCGTTCTGCAGCGCCTGTATGGCCTGCGCCTCGCGTGTCGTGCCGTTCTCGGTCACGGCCATACTGCGAGAATCGTCCACCAGCAGCGCAATGATGTTCTGCTGCGGTTTCAGTTCGGCGACCGTGATCGCCGGCTGCCACAAAAGCACCAGCAGGATGGCGGCGAGCAGCGTCTGCAAGCCCCAGATCACCCAGGAGCGCCATCCTTGCACGGTGGGCGCCGCCTGCGCCCGGCGGGAGCGAATCAACAACGCGAGGCCCACGCCGGCAGCCACGATCAGCAGCGCGAGCACCCACTTCGGCCACGCTCCCAGCAGGGCGAACTGGCCTTGCGTATATACCGAACGTGGGTACTTTAAGAAAAACTCGAACATGGGCCCGGCGCGCCTAGTGGGTCATGGCGTAGGTGATGTAGTTCAACACGATGCGAAACGCCAATCCTGAAAACTTCTCGGGGTACTCGGGGCTGTCCGCCCACTCCCACGCGTCGCCGAGGTGCATGTTGGCGCAGATCGCCACCATGATGCGCCCGTGGTCGTTGCGGATGGCGCGCCACTTGGGCACGTAGCCGTCTTTTTCATACGTGCGGCCGGTATTGACGTAGACTTCACTCGGAATCTGAAATTTCTCGTTGATGTCGTAGAGTACGTGGTAGATCTCATCCTGATCGCGAAGATCCTCGACCGGCGCGTCGGGCAGAACCTGGCGCATCCCGGCCATAAAATGCTGCCAGTCGTCGGTGCCGTGGAAATCGTCCACCATCAGGAAACCGCCCTTCAGCAGGTAATCGTGCAGCCGCTTGGCTTCCTGGTCGGTGAAACTCCACGTGTTCACGTCGACGGCGTAGATCCAGGGATAGTCGAAGATATGGTCGTCGCCGAGGTTGACCACGTTGAGCGGCGAGGGAGAATTGATGCGGGTCAGGCGGCGCAGGGCAATCAGGCAGTCATTGTCCGCCTTCGGAAAATCGCGCGACCAGCTGCCGCCATACGCGCGGAAACCGAAGCTGCCGCCGCCGGCGTAGCTGGAAGTGTATTGCAGCCGGCTCCAGTAAAACTCCGACGGCACGTTGGGCCCCATCGAATAGGAGTAGCGGCTGAACCTTCCGTAGCCTCCGAATTGCAGCGCGAAGAGCCCGACAGTGAGCGAGAACAGCAGGGGGAGCGCGGAGAGGGGCCGCAACAGCTTCATACGATGAATACCTCGAGTGCCTCTTGCAAGCGTATCAAAAGCGCGGCGGCAGCGGGGGCGCGGCTCCGGCGGTACGATGTTCAGAGACGCATGCAACGACGCGACTTTCTCAAAATTGCCGGTCTGAGCGCGGCAGGCGGCCGGTTGATGGCTCAGCAGCCGCAATCTTTTCTGGCGCCGACCGCGGCGCCGGACATCGCCAAGACCGAGTTCAACCTGGAGATCGCCCCCGTAACGGTCGAGCTGGCGCCCAACCGCATCATCAGCACCGTCGGGTACAACGGCACGTCGCCGGGACCGCTGCTGCGCATGAAGGAAGGGGTTCCGGTCACAGTAAATGTGACTAACAAAACGGATGTGCCGGAGTATGTGCATTTCCACGGACTCCTCATCCCCGCCGACGTGGATGGATCGGAAGAAGAAGGCACGCCGGTGGTGCCCCCGCACGGCAGCCGCGGCTATCGATTTACACCGACGCCGGCCGGCACGCGCTGGTATCACACCCACACCATGGCGATGGATGATTTGCATCGCGGCAGTTTTACCGGCATGTTCGGGTTTTTGGTGGTCGAGGGCGGGAGCGATCCGGGCCGCTACGATCAGGAGCACTACCTGGCGTTGCGCGATTGGGAGCCGTACTTCAGCACCCAGGCGATGGACAACGACGATCTCGACGCCCCCGGTCCGCAGCCGGAGAAGCCGGCTGTGATGGACACGCGGCCCGCGGGCCCCGAGGTGGTCGCCGATATTTATTCCATCAACGACAAGGCGCTGGGAGCCGGCGAGCCGATCCGGGTGAAACCCGGCGAGCGCGTGCTGTTTCATTTCCTAAACGCCAGCGCCATCGAAATCCGGCACTTGGCGCTGCCGGGCCACAAGTTCAACGTGGTCGCTCTGGACGGAAATCCCGTGCCCACGCCCGCCGCCGTGGATGTGCTTCTGGTCGGCCCCGGTGAGCGCGTGGACGCGTGGGTGGAGATGAACCAGCCCGGCGTTTGGATCCTCGGCGCGCCGGAAGACCCGGTGCGCGAAGGCGGCCTCGGAGTTGTGATCGAATACGCCAATCAGCACCGCACGCCGCAATGGACGGCGCCGCCCAAATCCGCCTGGGATTATACGCTTTTTGGTAAGCCGTCGGCGCCCGCAGCAGCGCCTGCGGAAAAGCTGGATATGCTATTCGAAAAAGTCCCCCGCGGCGCGGGTAAGTTCAATAGCTTTACCGTGAACGGCAAGGCCTATCCGCACGAACAGGAGTTCCTCCTTAAGCAAGGCATGCGCTACCGGCTGACGTTCCACAACCGCACCGACGATGCGCATCCGCTACACATGCACCGTCACCAATTGGAAATCTCGGAGATTTATGGCAAAGCCACTTCAGGCGTGATCAAGGATACGGTGGTAGTGCCGACGTATGGGCGCGCCAGCGTGGACTTCACGGCCGACCAGCCAGGCTTGACGTTGTTCCACTGCCACATCCAGCAGCACATGGACTTCGGGTTTAAAGCGTTGCTGCGCTATGCGTGATTCCCCCGACCCGCTGTTTGGACTTTCAGGGCCCGACGGGAAGTTCAGTAACACCGCAGTGCAACCTTAGCCGGCCGGCTAGATCTCCAGCTTTCCGGTACTGTCGCCGTGCCGCTCGGCCTGCACGCCGAATTTATCCAGGATCGCGAGCAGCAGGTTCGACATCGGCGTATGCGGTGCGTACTTGATATGCCGCCCCCCTTTCAGGTGGCCGGCCGCTCCTCCCGCCAGGACGACCGGCAGCGGATCGTGGTCGTGCTGGTTGCCGTTGCTCATGCTGCTGCCGTAGAGAATTAAAGAATGATCCAGCAGGCTGCCGTCGCCATCGGGCGTGGCCCGCAGTTTTTCCAGAAAATACGCCAGTAACTGGACGTGATACTTGTTGATAAGCGCGTATTTGTCCATGCTGGCGCGCACGTTCGAGTGATGCGACGCCACATGAAAGCCGTCGCGCACGCCGCTCTGCGGGTACACCGCGCCGCTCGTGTCGCGGGCGTACATCATGGAGATCACGCGCGTGATATCCGCTTTGAAAGCGAGCACCTGCAGATCGAACATGATCTTGAAATGTTCGTCGAAAGCCTCCGGGATGCCGACCGGCGCCTCGGGCAGCTTCAAGTCCGCCGGCACCTGCTGCTCGGCGCGCTGGATCCGCCGCTCGATTTCGCGCACGTCATCCAGATATTCGCTCAATTTGGCGCGATCGGCCGGCGGCAACTGCTTTTGCAGGGCGGCTGCTTCCGCTGTTACGGAATCGAGGAGGCTGCGGCTCTCCTGCTTGCGCGCCAACCGGTCGGCGTTGTTGCTGCCGTCGCCGAAGAGCTTTTCGAAGACTACCTGCGGGTTGTTTTCCATCGGCAACGGTACGGTCGGCGTCTTCCAGGAAATCGTGTTGGTGTACGCGCAGGCATACCCGGAACCGCAGCTCAAGGCGACGTCTTCGATGGAAAGCTCGAGCGAGGGCAGCGGCGTCTCCTGCCCGATCTTCTCCGCGATCCGTTGATCAATCGTGGCGCCGACGTGCACTGAGTCCTTCTCGGGATGTACACCGCTCAGGAAGACGGCGGCTGAGCGCGCATGATCGGCGCCGGCATCGGAACCGAGACCGCCCGCGGCGGGATGCGCCAGGTTGGAGACGATCGTGAGGCGGTCGCGGACCTTTTGCAATGGAGAGAGGATCTCGGAAAGCTCGAAATCGGCGCCCTCTTTTTCCGGCGTCCACTTGTACATCGTTGCGCCGTGAGGAACGTAGATGCAGCCGAGACGGGCTTTCGCGGCAGCCGCGGTTTTGGAGAGCGCGGTCTGGGCCGGGAGCATGGAATCGAGCAAGGGCAACGCCAGAGTCGTGCCGACGCCGCGTAAAAACGTGCGCCGGGGCAAGTGCTTCTTCGTAATGAACATCATCGGCTTTCTCCTGCGGCTGCGGAATGGGCCGGCAACACGAGGGCCGGCGTTACTCTCATCTGAAACGGGGTGCTCTTTACGATTCCCGAGATCAATGCGGAAAAGCGATAATTACTGGCAGTGGCCTGGCGCGTGATCGCGCGCACAGCGGGCATATCGTAGTAGCGGATACCCCGGCCGAGCGCGTACGTGAGCAGCTTATCGGTCAGCGTGGATACGAAAACGTCGGGGCGGCTGAGCAGCGCCTGCCGCAAACCGGCCGGGCCATCCAGTTTCGTCCCATCGACCAGTTCGCCCGAAGCATCGATCGGCGTTCCTTCGTCGGTGGCCCGCCATTTGCCGATCAGGTCGTAATTCTCGAGCGAGAAGCCGATCGGGTCCATAATCTTGTGGCACCCGGCGCAAGTCGGTGTATTACGATGCTGCTCCATCCGCAGCCGCACTGAGCCGGCCTGCGCTTGTCCCGTGTTTTCCTTGAGCGGCGGAACGTTGGGTGGCGGCAGCGGCGGCGGCGCACCCATCAGGTTTTCCAGAATCCATTTGCCGCGCGCCACCGGCGAAGTGCGATTGGCCACCGAGGTTACCAGCAGAATACTTCCCTTCCCCAGCAGGCCGCGGCGGTTTTCGGGCAGCGTGACGCGCCGAAACTGGCTGCCGTGAACGTTCGGAATTCCGTAAAGGCGAGCCAGTCGTTCATCCACGAACGTGTAATCGGCACTGAGCAGGTCAAGCACGTTGTGGTCTTCGCGAATGATGCTCTCGAAAAACAATTCGGTTTCGCGCTTAAACGCATCGCGAAGATTCTCGTTGAAGTCTTTCGATTCGGGCCGCTGGTTCTTCAGTTCGCGCAGATAGAGCCACTGCCCGCCGAAATCGGTCACCAGCGCCTCCGAACGCGGGTCGGCCAGCATGCGCCGTGTCTGTTGCTCGAGAACGGCCGGGTCGTGGAGCTTATTTTCTTCAGCCAGCAAAAGCAATTCATCGTCCGGAATGCTGCTCCACAAGAAGAAAGACAACCGTGACGCCAGTTCCAGATCGCCGATGCGGTGCACCGAGCCGGGCGCGGCGTTCGGCGGATCCGATTCGAACCGGAAGACAAATCGCGGTCCGACGAGGATGCGCGCCAGAGCCTCCTGAATTCCAGCATCAAAGGTGCCGCGGCGGCGGCCGGAGCCGAAGAACCCCATCAGGGTTTCCAGATCCGCATCCGTGACCGGCTGCCGGTACGCGCGCCGCGCGAGCGCGGACAGAATCTTGCGCGCGCAGGGAAGCTCCTCGCCATCCGAAGCCGGACGGCATAAGAAAATGCGCTGCCGGCTGGGAGCATCGCCGACTCCTGCGGCGTTCAACGGTCCGGTGATCGATACGTTCTGTACGCCGGAATTATTGGCGTAGATCTGCCACAGGTCATCGGCGCCGACCGCGCTCTTCTTTACAAACGCGACGCCGAGCGCATGCGGTCCGGCCGGAATCTTCAGCTGCAGGTCGAGCGTGGCAGAGGCGGGCGCCAGCTTTACCCGCGCTCCATCCAGTGTGACCTCGATCTGATCGCCCTGAAACCCAACCGCACCCAGGCCGATGGCACCGCCGCGCGCGTGAATCTTGATCGCATAGTCGGCATCGAGCGGAAAATTGTGCCGAATGAGCGTTCCGCCGCGAGTCCCGAGCGGCAGCCCTTCGATGTGTTCGCTCTGCGCGAGGTCGCTGGGCACACGGTAGGTCGTGGTGGAGGGGCTGATGCCCGGGTCCCCAACCGCCAGCCGGCTGATCTTTTCCGCGGCTGCTACATACCGCTCCAGCAGCGCGGGAGACACCGACAACGCATCCGCGAGGTTATCGAAGCCTTCACTCGAATCATCAGCCGGCAGCAGCGTGCCGGGGTCGATGTCCAGCGCCAGCAGGTCGCGGATCGCGTTCGCGTATTCTGTCCGGTTCAACCGGTGCAAGCCCGTGAACCCCGGATTGGGGTGGGCCGCCGCCGCTTGATCCAACGCCGTCTCGATTTTTGCGGCGAACGTATCGAGCGTGGCGCGATCAGGGCGGCGCGCGCCGCTCGGCGGCATCATGCCGGCGCGGACCTTGCGCACTACCTTTTCCCAGGTCTCGGCGGCATCGCCCGCGTGCGCCGGATCCAGCTTCTCAAGACTCAGACCTCCGGTCTTCAACTTATCGTTGTGACAACCGGTGCAGTACTGGTTGATCAGCGTGCGTTCCGGCGCTTGCGCGTAGCCGACCGCCGCGAGCATGCTCCAGAGCGTGATCCATCGCGTCATTGGTTCTTATGCTCCGCCGCCAGTTTCTGCAGAAGTGCGATGGTCGCCGGCTTGCGTTCCGGCGGCACCGTAGCCAGAAAGACGCCCTCCGCCCAGTCCTGAAGCGTGCGGCCTTCCTTATCGACTACGTCCAGGCGCGCCCCCTGATTCACCAGAAATTCGGCAATGTCATCGGAGCCGCGATTCACCGCGCCCGTCAGCGCCGTGAAGCCCATGCTGTTCACTGCGTTCACGTCGGCGCCTTTTTCCAGACACAGCTTTACCGCCTCCATCAAGCCTTGCTTGGACTCGGTATAAGTCTGGCCCACGGACCAGTTCACGCCGGCCGCAGCCATCAAGGCCGTGGTATTGGAGAAGGTCGGGATATTGGGATCGGCGCCGTGCTCAAGCAGGAGGCGCATCACCCCAATGTCGCCCGCCAGCGCGGCTCGCACGAACGGTGTTTCGCCCGTGAAATCGACCCAGGAAATATCGCTGATCGGGAGAATCCAGCGGCGGATCGGCGGCACCTCGGCGATCCGCGCGTTCACGTTGGCGCCCCGCTTGAGCAGCGTCTGAATCATCTCCATACCGGCCGCGCGATCGGAGTGCTGCTCGCCCGAACGATCGTAATCCAGGTCGCGCACGTCCAGGGCCATCCAGAGGGGAGTACGGCCCCAATAATCCCCGGCATTCACGTCAGCGCCTTTGTTCAGCAGAAAGTCGGCGAGATCGAGATGCTCGTTGGCAATCGCGATCAACAACGGCGTCACCCGGTTGGCTTCGGCCTGGTTCACGTCCGCGTGCGCCTCGACGAGCATGCGGGCGATCTCGACGCGCCCGTCGCGAGCCGCGTACAACAGCGCGCTCATGGCTCCGGGGATTGGATCTTGAGCGCCTCGATCGGGCCAGCCGCCCCGCACGATTCCCTTTCCGTGAGAGCCGCCGCCCGCATTCGGTGGGCGCCGCGCCGGCGTTTTGCCGGTTCGCGTGCGGGCGTTCACCTCCGCGCCGGCAGCGAGCAGCAAACGCACCGATTCCGGCTGGTTGGCACGCACGGCCCACATCAGAGCGGTCTGCTCGATAATCCGGTCACGCGCATTCACCGCTGCGCCGCGTTCGAGCAGCGCCTTGACCACGTCCGCGCCGCCTTCGGTGCGGGCAGCGACCATCAAGGGCGTGTCGCCGTTGGGATCGGCGGCGTTCGGATCGGCGCCCGAATCCAGGAGTCGGCGTACCATGGCGGCGTCAGCATTGGAACAGGCGATGGCCAGCGGCGTGAGCCCGTAGCGGTCCTGCGCTTTGACGTTTGCGCCGGCGCCGATCAGCACCGCAACCGTGTCCAGATCGCCGCCGCGCGCCGCCCAGTGGAGCGCGGTCGTACCGTCCGCCAGCGCCGCATTGACATCGGCCTTCTGCTGAATCAGAGAACGCACTGCGGCGCGGTCGCCCTGCTGCATGGCTTCGGCCACATTGGCCCCCGCGGCGAAGCCCGGCGCCTGCCAGACGGCAACGAAAATCCAGAAGAGCTTGCTCATAGTCACGCTTTCAATTCCATCGAGAGCCCGTTCGGGTCTTTGAAGCGGATGGCATCCTTTTCGTCCGGCGGAGCCGTTTCGACGTTCAGCTTCTTCAAGCGCTCCGCGATCACCTTGCGGTCGAATCCGGCGACCTTGAACGAGACCCGGTCGATCCGCGGTTTGTCCGCGGTTTGAAGCCCCAAGCGGGTTTTCGCCGCCGCGAACCAGATCCGTTCGGGTTTTTTACTTCGCCCGACTTCCATCCCGAAGAACCTGCGATAGTAGGCGGCCGATTTCTCCAGATCGGTTACGGCCAGCAAAATATGATCGAAACCAATCGCCTGGACGGCCGGTTCTTCCTGAGAAATTCGAGCCGAAGGAATGATGGTTCGCGCCAGCCCCCCTGGAACGCCGAGCAATTGGAGGCGCAAGCCGTCCGGATCAGCCGGCATGCCCAGAGCTCCCCGGCCCGCGACCGGAATACCGGCTTGTTCCAGAGTGTTCCGCATTTCCTGCGGCTTGTAATCCCGGACCAGCGCGCAAAAGTGATCGATCCTGGCGCTGCCGTCCGTGCTGCCTCCGAAGGCGATGTAGGAGATTCCCGTCCTGACATAGAAGCGCGGCGGCGGATCACGCTCTTGAAATAGCTGCGGATCAAAGATGCGTCCGTAGAACCTGGCCGTGCTTTCCTGGTCCGGGACGGTCATGCCGATGTGTTCGAGGCCGGTTGTCTCGAGCGGCAGATTCGCGGCGCGCGCGGCGGGGCCCGATATCAGGGCCGCACCTGCGGCGCCGGCCAATCGCAAGGCGTCGCGCCGTGTGAAAGACCCGGTTTGACCGTCGCTCACCGGTCACCTCCTCTGAGTCATACCGCCGAGCCGTCTCGAGCGGTTCTGCATGCAGCTTTTTGGACTTAAGACTGCTTCAGATAAGCTATCACAAACCTGCCAGGAGGTCATCCGAAACATTCAACCGGCCCAAATAAACCGCGCAAGTGCAAGCGGATTGCACCTGAGCGACAAGCCCTTGGGGGACCGCGGAAACGCAGCCGCCCCTCAGACACTCAAAAGGCCTTTTCTGTGGTTCTGTATACAGCTACAGGCCAACGGTGAGGTTTGCCGAACGGCTATAAACGGCCCAAACGGCGGTAGGTGGTCGGATCGCTTTGAGCGGCCTGGTCGCGGACTGGTTGAAGCTGCTGGCGCAGGGCTTGCAAAGCGCGGTCCTCGGGTGAAGGTTCGGCAGAGCGATCGAACCGTACCACGGCGCTGAGCCAGGCGTAGGTGGCGTGCATACGGGCGCGGAAGGTCGAGCCGCCATGATCGCCGCCGCGCACGAGGTGATATTCATGCGAGATGTCGAGATCCCACAGGACGCGATGCAGGAACTCGGCGCCATCATGCGCGTTCAGGAAATCGTTGTCGCCGGCTTCGAGGTAGATGGGCAGATTCAATTCGCGAATGCGGCCGGCGTTGGCGCGCACCCGGTTGGCGGGCTGATTGGCGGCAAAGAGATCGGGATCGCGTGCGGAGCCGATTAAGCGGGCGGGGCCGCCCGCGGTGTGATGGATGCGGTTGCGCGCGCCGATCTCGGCATCGGTATAGCCCGGCTCCATCATCGGGTTCATGGCGGCCACCGCTCCGAATTGCTCCGGGTACGCAAACCCGATTTTGAGAGCCCCGTACCCGCCCATGGAGATGCCGCTGATAAGGGTCCGGCTGATCTTCCACGAAGAGCGGAGATGCGGGAGGAAATCTTCGACGATGAAAGAATCCCAGCGCACCCCAGAGGCCGGATCTTCGACGTAGTAGCTGATTTCGGCGCTCGGGGTGGTGAAGATCATGGGAGCGAGCGAGCCATCGGCCCACCAGGAATCGAACAGCGGGCGGCAATCGATCAGATTCTGGCGGCTGCCTCCTCCACCCATCAGGATGAGACAGAGCGGGAGCGGGTCGTTTTTCTGATGGTAAGGAGGCGTGATGACGGCATACTCGACGGCTTCCGGCAGGTTCCGCGATGAAAGTTGGCCGAGTACGACCTCCGACGCCATGCTAGCGCCGCTGCGTCAAGATGACGGACACTTCGAGCGGCTTGCCGGCGCGCATCACTTTGACGCGCACGGTCTCACCCGGCATCTTGGCGCGTAGCGCGTAGGTGAAATCGTAGAGGTTCTGAATGGGCTTGCCGTCGAATTCGACCATGATGTCATCGGCCTTCAGACCGGCCTTGGCGGCGGGGGAGCCGGGCGTGACATCGGAGAACTTCACGCCGCTGATGCCTTCGCCGAAATCGGGGACCGAGCCGAAGTAGGGGCCGTACCCGCCGACGTTGGAACCGGCGGCCGAGGAGCCGGCCACGATACCCTCGCCATGGCCCGGCGGAACCGGCGCCACGCGCACAAACTGCGGCCGGCCCGAGTCCTCGCGTAAGTGATCCGTGACATCGGCGACCAGTTGCAGGAGTTTGGCGGCATCGGGCGCGTCGATTTTGTCCCAGGTGTCGCTTGGCTTGTGATAATCGCTGTGCAGGCCGGAGAAGAAGAACAGCACCGGGACTTCCTTGGTGGTGAAGGAAGTGTGATCGCTCGAGCCGTAGCCGGAGGTATCGGAATAATCGAGGTTCAGACCGTACTTCGCCTTGATGCTGTCGAGCAGCGGACGCAGCGTGGTGCCGGTCCCCGCGCCTCCGATATAGACCTTCTCATTGCGGATGCGGCCGATCATGTCCATGTTGATCATGGCAACGGCCCTGGCGAGCGGGTAATCGGGATGCGTCACGTAATAGCTGGAGCCGAGCAGTCCGAGTTCTTCGCCGGCGAAGGTGACAAACAGGATGCCGCGCTTTTGTTTTGGCTGGCTGGAGAACCAGCGCGCCAGCTCGATCACGCCGGCCGTGCCGGAAGCATTGTCATCGGCGCCCGGGTGTATGGTGCCGACCTGGCTCGGCGCAAGCGAATACTGGCCGCCGAGGCCGAGATGGTCGTAGTGCGCGCCAAGCACGACGTACTCGTCGGTTTCACCCGGCAGAAAGCCGGCCACATTGTGCACCGTCTTAACCGCGCGCTCCAGATCGAGATTCGCGTCGAGTTGCAGCGCGTCCGGAAAAGCAAACGACTGCGGACGCAGCGAGCGATCGATCTCGGCCATCACGCTATCGAGATTCCTGCCGGCCGCGGCGAACCACGGCTCGGTCCTCTCGGCCCGGACCTGGACAAACGGGATGCCTGCGTTGGCCGGACCCGCGGTGCCGCCGAACTGCTCGAGCTTATCTTCCTCGTTACGGTGATTGGCGCGATCGTTGATCAGGATCACCCCGATGGCGCCGTGCAGCTTGGCATTGGTGGCCTTGCTGGCGAACTGAGAGTGCTGGGTGAAGCTTTTGCCCTCGAACGGGCTTTTCTCGTCGTACTCCTGGGGCTCATGGCGCAACACGACCACGATTTTGCCCTTAACATCGATGCCGGCGTAGTCGTCATAGCCATACTCGGGCGCGGTGATGCCGTACCCGGCGAAAACGAGGGAGCCGGCGAGCTTACCCGCCGAGGAGAAGTTGAAGGGAACGAAATCGTCCGGATAGTGCAGGATGGTGGTGCGGCCCGCCTGGGAATAGTGGAAGCGGTTGGCCTTGCCGAGCTTGGCGTCGGTGGTGATTTCGAACGCCTGATAAAAACTCTTGCCGTCGGCCGGCTTAAGGCCGAAGCTCTGAAATTTCGCGGCGATGAAAGCGGCGGCCTTTTCCAGCTCGGGACTGCCGCTGGCGCGGCCCTTCAACGCGGGAGAGGCAAGATACTTGATGTCCTCCAGGTAGGCGTTGGGATCGACCGCGGCGGCGCCAAACGCCAAAGAGGAGATGAAACAGACGGCAGGCAGCAGCGCGAAATTCGATGACTTCATGATGACCCCTCGGCAGGCTGATCCTATTTCAGCGGCGTACCCGGAGACGGGCTGGACGGCGTCAGCGTCGGAATATCGAGCTTGACGGCGCAGCCGCAGTCTTCACCCGCGTTCTTGGCTGTCTTCTGATATTCGATTTCGTAATCGATGATGCTGCGCAACGTCGGCCAGTCGAGCGAGGCGGCGACGCGGCGGCCGTTGATGAACATCGTCGGCGTGGAATCGACCTTTAGCGCGCGGCCATCGGCGATGTCCTTGGTGACTTCGAGGTCGGTGGACTTGGCGTCCATGCAGGCGCCAAGTTGCGTGGCGTCAACACCCTTGGTGTCTTTGGCCCAGTCCAGAACTTTCTGCTTCAGGTTGTCCGCGGTGATGTCGCTCTGCTTGTCGAAGATCCAATCGTGGTAGGCCCAGAAGGCGTCCGCATTCTGACGATAGACGCAGCGCGAAGCGACTGCCGCGGCGCGCGCCCACGGATGCAGGCCTTCCAGCGGAAATTCCTTGAAGTACAGGTGCACTTCCTTCGGGTAAGCCGACAGGAGATTCTTGCGCAGGACCGAGGCTTCGTTCTTGCAATACGGGCACTCGAAGTCGCTGAACTCAACGATGACGACAGGAGCGCCTTGCGTTCCCATGCTCGGAGCGCCGTCGGTTTTCATCTTGTCGAGATCGCCTTTGAAGGGATTCTGGTTGATGTCGTAGGTGGTGAAGTTGCCCTGGATGATTTTAGCGCCGTCCTGCGAGACCAGGAACGTAAAATCCTGGTGCGCCTGGCCGGCCGAAGCGGAGACGACGACCTCCTGATAGCCGGGGAACTGCGACGGTTTGGGCTCGCCGATCTTCACTGTGATCTGCTTGTCCATCACGAACATGTGACGGACATAGGCTTCCAGCGTGGCCTTATCGAAAGCCGATTTTTTCTGGGCTTGGCTGCCGGCGGCCAGACAAAGAAGAGCCGCCAGGGAACAGAACAGCGGTCGAAACATATTGTTTTATTGTACCCCGGCCGAGGATGAGCGCTTGGCCGGGTGCAGCGCCTGGCCCGCGCTATCGGTAGAGAAGGTAAAGTTCCCGCTTGGCCAGGAAATCAGCCAGTTGATCCTGAAACGATTGCTGGATACCGCGGGGGTCTTCACCCGCATTCAAGCGGCGGATTGTGTCGTCGCTGCCGATCAATTTCCTGTCGGCGGTGAAGTCCATCTTGCCGGGGTAAAGCGCGTGCAAAGCTGCGGCGATTTCCAATCCTAGGCGCGTCGAGTCGAAGACTTCGCGGTTGGTGATGACGAAGCGGACTCCCTGGTCGGCGCCGATGCGCGTGGGATAGACGCGCACGCCGGGAATTTCGCGCTGGTTCAGGTATGCGGCGAGGTCGCGCCCCACGAGGAACGGGGCGGCGATCTGCTCAAAGGGCGCGTCGCTGCCGCGGCCGACCGAATAAGGCTTCGAATATTCCAGCATCGCCAAACCCGGATACAACGTGGCCGCATTGAGGCTCCGCAGGTTGGGCGACGGGTTGATCCAGGGGAGGCCGGTGGAATCGAACCAATCGCCGCGATGCCAGTCCCGCATGGGAATTACGGTAAGATCGGCGCCAATTTTGTTTTCGACGTTGAACAGTCGCGCCAGTTCTCCGATCGTCATGCCGTGGCGCACCGGCAGGCCCGTGAAATAACCAGTAAAGGATTGATTGGCCGCATCGAGCAGCGGCCCTTCCACGCGCGCGCCCGTAATGGGGTTGGGGCGGTCGAGAACATAGAAAGGCACCTTCGCTTTCGCGCATTCCTCCATCGCGTAGGCCATGGTGGTCTCGTAGGTGAAGAAGCGCACGCCGGCGTCCTGGATATCGAATACCACCGCGTCCAGGCCGCGGAGCATCTGGGCGCTGGGACGGTTCGTGCCCGCATAAAGGCTGAAGATTTTGATGCCCGTGGCGCGGTCCACGCTATCGGCGAGATCTTCGCGATCTTCCGTGCCGGCGGCGCCATGCTCGGGAGCGAACAGCGCCGCGATCTTGACGCCCGCCTGCCGCATCACGTCAACGTTGCGGCGGCCGAGGCGATCGATGCCGGTCTGATTGGTGATCAGTCCGATTATCTTGCCCTGGAACGGTCTGAAGTTTTCTTCCTCGATCATGTCGAGGCCGGTGCGCGTCGTGCCGGCGCGGGCGACTTCGCGGTGCGCGGCGATTTCGTTGTAGCCGGTGAGGATGACGTTTTGCGCAGCCACCCCGAACGCCGCGGCGGCGATGGTGGCCACCTTCGAGCGCAAGGGCGTGATGGCGGGCCGCGCCGTGGGATGGACGCTATTGGCCAGCAGGATTACGTACGATTGGGTCGAAGGATCGATCCACATCGAAGTGCCCGTGAACCCGGTGTGGCCGTAGGAGCCGATGGGAAACAACTCACCGCGATTGCCGGAATAGGGCGAATCGATATCCCAACCGAGGCCGCGCAGGATGGGTTGATCGGGCGGGGTTTGGGGCTCGGTGAATTTCTTGACCGTGAGTGGGCTGAAAACACGGACCCCGTCCAGCTCGCCGCCATTGAGCATCATCTGCGCGAACCGGGCAAGGTCGTCGGCGGTGGAGAATACGCCGGCGTGGCCGGCGACGCCGCCCATGTTACGCGCGGTGGGATCGTGCACCACGCCGCGGAGCGGAGCGCCGCCGTTCAGGCGCTCGGTGGGCGCGATGCGCGAAACCAGCGCGGGCGGCGGCAGAAACTGAGTCTCTTTCATGCCCAGTGGCGCGAAGACATTCTGGCGGGCATAGTCGGAGAGCATCTCGCCGCTTAACCGGTGCACCAGTTCGCCGAGCAGGATGAAATTGATGTCGCTATAAACGAAGCGGGTGAGCGGCGGATTTTGCGGCTTGGTGGTATCGGCCAGGCGGATGCCGGTCTCGTAACCAGTCCACGGCTTGTCGAGCGCCACATCCGGCGCCAGCCCGGAAAAATGCGTGAACAAGTTGCGGATGGTGATGTCGCTGTGGCCGCCCTGGAACTCGGGAATATATTGCGTGATTTTGTCGTTGAGCCGGAATTTGCCCTGCTCGAACAGCTTCATGAGCGACGAAGTGGTGGCCACGACTTTGGTGAGCGAGGCGATATCGAAAATGGTGTCGGCGGTCATGGCTTCGGGCGCGGGAATGAGCGCGCGCTTGCCGTAGGCTTTGCGATAGACCACCTTGCCTTCGCGCCCGATCACCAGGACCGCACCCGGCAGGCGGCCTTGCTCGATCGCCTGGTTGATCGCCGCATCGAGTCCCGGCGCACCGGCGAAGGTTTGCGCAGACAGCATGGCGGCCGCGGCTGCGGCACACCAGAGTACCTTCATATCTCTTTCATGATAGCGTCCGGATCAGATCTTGACGCGTTTCCATCGACCCTGCCGAAAGACAGTAACAGCGACGGTGGCGAGCACGGATTCTGCGATGCAAATGGCCAGGTACACTCCGCGCGAACCGAAGCCCTGCGGTTCCGCCAGCCACCACGCCAGCGGGATCTGGAACATCCAATAACAGAAGAGATTGATCCAGGTGGGAGTGATCGTGTCTCCGGCGCCGTTGAAGGCCTGCTCCATGATCATGCCCCAGGCGTAGAACGGGTAACCCAGGCTGACGAAGCGGAGACAGGTGGCGGCAATCGCGGTCACGTCGGACTCGGTGGTGAACCAGCTAACGATCCAGCGCGCATTGAAGAATAGCAGGGCGCCAAGCAATGTCAGGAATGCCATGTTATAGGCGCCGGCGAGCCACACGGCGCGTTCGGAACGCTCGGGGCGCCCGGCCCCGAGATTCTGCCCCACCAAGGTGGCGGCCGCGCTACTGATTCCCCAGGAGGGTAGAATCGCAAAAAGAATGACTCGCATGGCGAGCGTGTAGCCGGCGGCCGATGCGCTTCCGAACAGCGCGTTGATGCGCACCAGGCTTACCCAGCTCGCGGTGGCGATGAAGTACTGGATCATGGCCACGCCGCCGACCCGCAGCAGCCGGACCAGCACCGTTTGATTCACGCGCAGGTGCCGGCGGAGAACGCGGACGCGGCTCGAGCCGCGGAACAAGACCCAGAGCTGATACGCCACACCGATGCTGCGTCCCGTTGTCGTGGCGACCGCCGCGCCTGTGACGCCCAGGCGCGGGAAGCCGGCCCATCCGTAAATGAAGCAGGGGTCCAGTACGAGGTTGATCAGGTTCGCCAGCCAGAGCGTGCGCATCGCGATGGCGGCGTCGCCCGCGCCGCGAAAAACACCGTTGATGAGGAACAGCAGCATGATGCTGGCATTGCCGCCCAGCACGATCGCCGTGTAACGCGAACCGGCGTGGATGACGCCCGGAGTCCCGTGCATCCAGGCGAGCAGGTGCGGCGCCAGCAGGGCGCCCGCGATACCCGTCATGAGCGAGGCGAGCAGGCCGCAGCCGATCGACTGCACGGCCGCGATAGAGGCGCCCTCCGCATCTTTCTCGCCGATGCGCCGCGCCACGGTGGCCGTGGTCGCCATGCTGAGACCGAGCGCGATGCTGAAAATTAGGACCACCAGAGATTCGGTCAGGCCGACGGCCGCGATGGCATCCGCGCCAAGCCGGGCCACCCAGAACGCGTCCACGATTCCGAACGTGGACTCCATGATCATCTCGAGCACCGTCGGCACCGCCAGCAGGGCGATGCCGCGCGTGAGACTGCCTTCGGTAAAATCCTGCTGCGTGCCTCCGAGCGCTTCTCGAAGAAATTGCCGCACACCTCGGGGAGCCCGTTGTTGTTGTACCGCTGGCTGCATACAAACCTTTCAGTTTTTGGGAACTGTTCGGGAGCCAACCGGATGAGATCCGGCACGAAAGAGAGCACGAGTATCAGCGGAGCGCCACGCCGGCGATGCGGCGAATCGCTCTGCTGTTACCGAACTTTATCGAGGGTAGCGACAGATTTCACGAGGAACACCTGACTGAGGGGCATCGTAGCACAGCCGGCGGCGGGGATCCAGTCAATTTTTACCGGTGTTGCATCCTGAATGAGGGATATAGCGCCTTCAAAGGAGGTGGGACAATTAGCCCTGAATCGATCAAAGTCAAGGAGCGGCCAGTCACAGCAAGCGATCATCTCCGGACAGGTGGATTCCCGGGACGATTAACCGCGGCCATGATCTCGTCGATCGTTGCTCCCTCGAGCCAACCATGGCGGTCGCGGTGCCGGTACCCGCCCGATAGAAGCGGAGAAATCGGGGCGCTTGAGAGCCTGGCGCTCGAGGCATATCGATCGCACGCCCTCACGGCCGCCCAGCTTCGCAGACTCCTGGGTTTCGAGACGCGTATGCAGGTGGATGCCTTCTTAAAGGAACTGAGCCCTACTTCGCCGATAGTCGTCGTCGCAGATACGACGCCGATCAACTACCTCATCCTGATCAGAAAGATTGACCTGCTCAACCGGTTATACAAACGGGTTCTCGTTCCACCTGCAGTCTTGGCGGAACTCAAGCATTCTATTGCGCCGAAACCGGTCTACGACTGGGCCGTCAATGTACCGTCGTGGGTGGAGGTCCAGCCTGGTTGCGGTTCAGCTCGATTCAGGAGAGAGCGACGCGATCGCAATGAAGCGCTCCTGGACGCATCGTACGGCTGCATCTTCCGCTCGCTGATCATGTTGACGCGCACCTCGCCTTGACACTGGCAGGTTGCCTGGGATATAAATTCACGCCAGCATCATCCGGCACAACACGGCTGGACGCGGGGAATCTTGGGTGGAGGATACGATGCGTTGCAAATCGCTTGTAGTCTTCTTCTGTCTACTGGCCCCAGCCGCATTTGGCCAAGGCGATCGCGGCACCATTACCGGCACAGTAGCTGATCCGGCCGGCGCTCTTGTAGCCGGAGCGGCCATTGAAGCCAGACATGTGGAAACCGGCGCTGCCTATCCGACCGTCAGCACCGCTACAGGCAATTACACACTATCGCAGCTGCCTGCAGGCACCTACGAGATCTCCGTAAACGTACCGGGCTTCAAGAAATATCTGCGCCAAGGGCTCACCGTGCAAGTGGCCGAAACGTTGCGTATCGATGTCACTCTCGAGGTGGGTTCGGCGACAGAGTCGGTGACCGTTCAAGCCGACGCCCCGCTACTCAAGACCGAAAGCGGCGAACTGAGCCACAACGTTACTGGTGAGCGGATGAATGATCTGCCGGTTCTGGCGGTCGGCGCGGCTGCCGGAAGCTCCAGTATCCGCAATCCTACGGCAGTCGCTCAGTTGGTACCGGGCACGTTCCTCAACGCGAACGTCAACCTGAAGGTTAATGGCGCTCCGGCCAACACATCTTCGTTTCGCATCGAAGGGCAGGACGCCAGTAACGGCTACGTCGCGGCCGTGCCGGCGCAAGTGCAGCCGAGTGTGGATTCGATTCAAGAGGTCACGATTCAGACCAGCAACTTCGCAGCTGAATATGGACAGGTTGGCGGAGGGTTCTTCAATTACACCATGAAATCCGGCACCAACCAGGTCCATGGAAGCGTTTACGATTATTTTGTCAACGAAGTGTTGGACGCCGGAATACCGTACACGGTGGACCCTGGAAACCCCAACGAGCATATCCGCACCGTCGAGCGGCGAAACGACTACGGATTCACGCTCGGAGCTCCGATCGTTATTCCGAAGGTGTATAACGGCCACGACAAAACGTTTTTATTCTTCAACTGGGAACAATTCCGCGAGTTCAAAAACATCAACGGCCAATCCGTGACGGTTCCCATCCAGGCGTATCGTGATGGCGATTTTCGCAGGGCGCTCACTGGCAAGAATCTGTGCCCAACCGCTACGCCCAACTGCGATCCGATCGGCCGGCCGATCATGGAGGGAACGGTCTACAACCCCGCAACCCAACGATTGGCGCAGAACGGCCAGATTATTCGCGATCCCTACACGAACAACATGGTGCCCATGGGTGACATGGACCCGGTAGCCCTTAAGGTCCAGGCTCTGATTCCACTGCCGAATGCGTTTCCGAATGCGCTTACGAATAACGGCATCTACCCTTACCTTAGTGATCGGGTAACCAGCATTCCATCATTCAAGATCGATCACATCTTGAGTCCGAAGGATAAACTGTCGTACTTCTTCTCGGAGATCACCACGGGCAGCCAGTATTCCAATACGACAGGTGGCGCGGATGGGTTGCCGGAACCGATCACGCAGGCGATCGGCACCTTCATTACGTCCCACATTCACCGAATCAACTATGAGCGCACGCTGACTCCGGCGCTGCTGCTGCATTTCGGAGGCGGTTACCAGGACGAGTTTTTTGGTGACGACCGGGCGGTAACCAATTATGACGCCGCAAAGGAGCTGGGGCTGCGGGGAGCTACCGTCGCGCGCATGTTCCCGTCCTTCGTCGGCGCCAGTAATAACCAGGGTGGCATCAAGACGCTGTCCAGCGGCACCAACCGCCACATCTGGTATGAAAAGCCGACCGCTAACAGCAGCCTGACCTGGGTGAAGAACAACCATACCTACAAATTCGGTGCCGAAATGCGCATTGAGGGAATCCCCACGCTTCTGTATTCCGCCACGAATGGCGTATATACCTTCAGCCCCAACGAGACGGGGTTACCTTCCACTCAGGGGCAGGTCCTTCAGGGCGGCACCGTCGGGTTCCCTTATGCCAGCTTCCTCTTGGGCCTGGTGGATTCGGCCCGCGTGTCATATCCGCCGAGTCTCCGATTGGGAAAATCGATGTGGGGATTCTTCGCCCAGGACACCTGGAAGGTGAGCCGCAAATTCACGATCGACTACGGATTGCGATACGACTTTGGCACATACCTGAAGGAGCAATATGGCCGCATTCCCAATTTCGCGCCCGATGTGCCCAATCCTTCCGCCGGCGGGCATCTGGGAGCGGTGGATTTCGAAGGCTTTGGACCCGGGCGTTGTAATTGCAATTTCGCCCACAACTATCCGTGGGCGTTTGGTCCGAGGCTGGGAGCGGCCTATCAGATCAATGCCAAAACCGTCTTCCGCGCCGGCTGGGGCGTTGTTTATAACGGTACGCCGGACAACAACGGGGCTACCGCGGGTATTCCGGTTCCGGTCGACGTTAACTCGCCCGCCTTTGGCCAGCCAGTCATGACCTTGCGCGGGGGTGTCCCGTTCGCGCCCACTCCATGGCCTAACTTCGATCCCGGACAATTCCCTGTGCCCGGAACGATCGGAGCCCCCAAGGTCTTCATGGACCAGAATGCCGGCCGCCCGGCCCGCCAAATCCAGTGGAGCATAGGATTTCAACGGGAAATCGGGCCGAACCTCGCGGTCGAGGCCGCCTACGTGGGGAACCGCGGGGTGTGGTGGAGTGCACCCGCGCTCATCGACGTGAATGCGATTACCCCGCAGATTCTCGCCGCCAATGGGCTGGACATCAATAATGCGAACGATCGCACTTTGCTGACGTCCCCGATGAATTCCGCCGCCGCCGTCCAGCGTGGATTTAGCACAAGGATTCCGTACTCCGGATTCCCGCTTAGCTCTACCGTCGCCCAGGCGTTGCGCCCCTACCCCCAATTCGGTTCGATTCAGAGTCTCTGGTCACCATTGGGCAAGACCTGGTATGACTCGCTGCAGGCCAAAGTGACCAAGCGCTTTTCCTATGGCCTCTCCTTTACCAGCGTCTTTACCTGGGAAAAGTCGCTCACTTTGGCCGGCGACACCAGCCCAGGAAATTTGACCCTGGGGAACGCGGCAATCAATGACGTCTTCAACCGGAACAATAACAAGTATCTTTCCGGATTCGATCAGCCATTCCAGTTCAATACCGCGTTGAACTACACGGTCCCGGCCTTCAGGCTGGGGAATAGCTTTACAGCCAAAGCAGGATCATGGCTCGTTCGCGATTGGACGTTCGGAGTGTTCGTAGGATACGCCAGCGGCATGCCGATCCGCGCTCCTTGGGCCCAGAACTCGCTGAATTCACTGCTCCTCCGCAACGTGCAGGCGCCCACCAGCGTCACTGGATATATCAGCGGGGGGCAACCTCCCGCGCAAGCGACATTCGCGAACCGCAAGCCCGGCGTGCCCCTGTACACGGTCGATATCAATTGCCATTGCTATGACCCCAATAAAACCTTCGTGCTCAATAAGGACGCATGGGAGCAACCGGCCGCGGGCCAGTGGGGTACCTCGGCTGCTTACTATGACGACTATCGTTTTCAGCGCCGTCCCGTCGAGAACTTGGCGTTCGGGCGGACGTTCCGAATCAAGGAACGTGCCCGATTGAACGTCCGCGCGGAATTCAGCAACATTTTTAACCGAGCGCGCATGCAGGATCCTGCATTTGCGAACGCGCTGGCAACACAAACCGCAGACAAAGTGACGGGCCAGAACACGGCAGGATTCGGCTGGCTGGACACGAGTTTTGGCAACGCCGGCGCGGTGGGTGCGATCCAGTTGCCGCGCAACGGCACCGTCGTCGCTCGATTTCAGTTCTAGGATGCCTTCCGAGCACTGAAGGGCTGTTACCCAATAGAGCGGCATCGCAACTTCCGGATGTACGGTTCTTAACAATGCCTTGCTCCGCCCTGGCTCATCGGCGATTTTGTGGAAAGGGACTTGCATCGCCTGATGTGGCTATGGCAAGCAGTGTTGCTATTGCGAGATGCCGGGACTGCGAGCGGCTTCAGGCCCAATACGAGCACACAACGATCATCAGAATGCAGGCCGAAGCAGATCTGGCGGCTGCCGTTCACTCGCGCAATCCGGCGGCGATTCAGGCGACGGCACACACCATGAGAAACGCCCTCGTAAACTGGGGCAACGCCCACACCGCTTTGCGTCAGCATGAAAGGAATCATGAGTTGTCGGTAGCCGCGTAGAAATTCAGAGCCCCCTGCGTCTCTCGATCATCCTCCCAGCGAATCATGCTCGCCGGTCCCGCCAATCTCTTCCACCTTTGATCCATGCTTATCGATGCGTTCGGGCACCGTCCGCTTCATATCGACTTGATCTTCCGTCGCGCCAAGGTTCCCATCGGGATCTGGGTCTGTTGATCTTTTGTCTCCCTTGGGCGTTCCTTCTCGTTTCGCCATAGACACCTCTTCAAAACGTCTTGAGCGTCTCTCGCGGTGCACGGGATATGCCGAAGCACAGGCGTCCCTGTCCGGTTCATTACCACAGGCGCCGCCACGCAGCGCATCGAAGAAGCCCCCAGCCGGTAACAGGAGGCCGCCCGCTGCGGTCACAAGTTTTTTGGCAAAATTTGCGCTGATTCCGCGGGACTTGTAGCTCGCGCTCCGCCGGATCCCATTCCGCGTCTGCTACCGTCAAATCGGATAGAGGCTTGCGCCCACCCGCAAGCTTCGGCGGTTTTCTTGCTGGCCAGCAAGCGTTGCAATCAGGTGGTGCTGAGCTTCCTGT
>DATGII010000017.1:0-19005 GCA_035295805.1 Bryobacteraceae bacterium
ATCTTCATCAGGAAACGGTCCAGTTGGGCCTCGGGCAGCGGATACGTTCCTTCCATTTCGATCGGATTTTGAGTCGCCATCACGAGGAATGGCTGGTCGAGTTCATGAGTCGCGGTGCCGCTGGTTACAGTACGTTCCTGCATGGCCTCGAGCAGCGCCGACTGCGTTTTTGGAGTAGCTCGATTGATCTCGTCGGCAAGGACCAGGTTGGCGAAAATCGGCCCGGGCTGGAATCGCAGCGCCTTGGCGCCTCGGTCGTCGCTCTCCACGATCATGCTGCCCACGATGTCGGCGGGCATCAGATCGGGCGTGAACTGAATTCGAGAGTACTTCAGTTGCAGCGCGCGGGCCAGGGTCCGCAAAAGTGTGGTCTTGCCCAATCCGGGAACGCCTTCGAGAAGAACGTGTCCGGAAGCCAACAGGCAGATCAGCACGCCTTCAACCACGTCCTCCTGCCCCACGATGACTTTGCCGATTTCCCGGCGGACGCCGTTCAGGCGCTCTACGGCTTCTTGCAATGACGCATCATTTCCCACGTTCTTCATTGTAGAGCACGCCGCCCGCCGGATTTTCGGCGGATTTATGGAAACAGTACGGAGGAACTGAGGGGAACTCAAACCTGCGCGCGAAGGCCGGCTTGCTCACCCATCTTTTGCGCGAGGCAGCCCAGAATCGCGACTCGTTCCGACAGGGCCTTACGCGCTTGCTTGGGGGCAGCGCTACGAGTCAGGCAATACCAGAGCTGCATGAGCTTGTAATCGAGTAACAGAAGCCGGTGCTCAAGAGATTGGCCGCCCAGTCCCGCCGCGTGACGCAACAAATAACTGACGAGCCGATAGTCGCGATCCAGGGAACGATGGAGAGGGTCCAGCTCACACTCAGTCGCAAGGCGCTCCCGTACGGCTGGGAAGTGGAACCGGTTCTCCGGTACGAGCAATGGCTCGTCGGCAGCGTGCCGCAATAGTCCCAGGCAGCAGAACCGGAACCAATAGATCAAAAGGGCTGCCGAAATTGCGAGAATCAGTATCGTCACGAACATAGGAAACCAGATAGGCCCATTTGTCAGTACTATGCCAGCCATGACGAGTGTAGCATCGGGGTCTACTAGATGCAATACTTAATTAGCTACTTCGGTAAACACCGTTCTCACCTCAAATGGGGGGAATAGTACCTTGGGGGATTCCTCATCCGACCAGGATAACTGTGATCTGGCCGGGCCCATGGACGCCGCGGACCAGAATCTGCTCGATGTCGGCGGTCCGGCTGGGCCCTGTAATCAACACCATGGAGCTGGAAACCGCGGCTGGGTCGGGCCGCGAGGAGAACAGTTCGTCCAATCCGGTAAGTAACCGGCTACAGGGCAAGACGGCGATGTGGGCGGGCGGCAAAAGAGAGATCAGCCGGGCCTCCTGTGGACTGGACAGCAGGACGAGAGTACCAGTGTCCGCCAAGGCGTAATCCGCGCTTGTAATTCCAACATCTAAGGTGGAGCATAAGGCCCGCAGTTGGTCCCGGTCGTAAATACCGGAGCGAACACCCGGGAGCGTAGACAGGCCACACTCCTTCAGGTAGGGCGCATTGGAGATTATAGCGGTCCGGTCTCCGAGTATCTCGGCGACCGCGGCACGAGCAGCCGCGGGCGTGGAGACGCGGCAAACCCGGCCGGCCAGAGCTTCGAGACGGGCGGTCATCGAAGCGATACGGGCTTCGGGGGATACTTCGGGAATGCGCAGCCGGACCGGCGGAGGCGCCGGAGCGGGCTGGCCCGCGTCGCGGCCCAGTGCCGTGCGCACGCGATGCAGAACGTCTTCCCGGGACATCAGCGCCGTCTCCAAAGCTGACGGAAACTGCGCGCCGGCGGGGGCGGCAGATCGCGCTGGCTCAGCCAGGCGCGGAGCGGGCCGACGTTAAGGAGCGCAGGTACCCGGCGAATCCAGCCGCCATCCCCGGAGCTCGACGACAAGGCCGCCAGGCGCCCAGCGATCTCATAGGCACGAGGGTGGCGCATGAGCCAGGCGAACGCGCGAAATACGAATTTCTCGAGCCGGTTCTTGCCGGCTTGCGCCTCCGTCTTATGGACTTCCGAGCGCAGATCGAGCAGGATTTTAGGGATATCGATCTTGACCGGACACACCTCGGCACAGGCGCCGCAAAGGCTCGAAGCGAAGGGCAGTCCAGGCTCGTGGGCCGGCCCCATGAATTGAGGCGTGATGATGGCGCCGATGGGTCCGGAATAAACCCAAGGAAAGCTATGGCCGCCAATCTTGCGGTATACAGGGCACGTATTCAAACAAGCGCCGCAGCGGATGCAGTAGAGAGATTGACGCCGCTCCCGGTTGGGCAGCAGGCGGGTGCGGCCGTTATCGAGCAGCACTACGTGGAATTCGTCGGGGCCGTCGATTTCGCCGGGCCGGCGCGGACCGCTCAGAAAGGAAGTGTACACGCTCAGCAACTGGCCGGTGGCACTACGCGCTAATAGTTTGAGGAAGACGGCGAGATCCTGCGCCCGAGGAATCACTTTTTCGATGCCTGCAACCGCGATGTGAATTTTGGGCGCGGAAGTGGTGAGCCGTGCGTTGCCCTCGTTTTCGACCAGAACAATGGCGCCCGAATCCGCGACCAGGAAATTGGCCCCCGTGATACCGATATCGGCGGCGAGGAATTTCTGGCGGAGTACGGAACGGGCCAGCGCCGTTTGATTCTCGATGATGGTGTCGTGGGGCGCGTGCAGCCGCTCCGTCAGGATGTTGGCCACATCGTAGCGGGTTTTGTGGAGCGCCGGGGCGACGATATGATACGGCCGTTCGTGAGCGAGTTGCAGGATATATTCGCCGAGATCGGTCTCGACCGATTCGAGGCCGTGGTGCTCGAGCCGCTCGTTGAGATCGATTTCCTCGGTGGTCATCGATTTGGATTTGACGATGAGGCGGGCGCCGCGCTGTTTGGCCAAAGACAGGACGAAATCGGCCACTTCGGTGCCGTCCTTGCACCAGGTGACGCGGCCGCCGTGCGCCTCGACACTGCCCTGGAACTGCTCGAGGTAGTAATCGAGGTTGTCGATGGCGTGTTGCTTGAGGAGATTGGCCTGGGTGCGGAGTTCCTGATAGTCGGGCAGGACCGAGTCCGCGATCACGGCCCGACGGCTGTCCTTCAGACGGCCGGTGGCGGTGTAGATGGCCTCCTGGAGGCGTGCGTCGGCCAGGGTGTTATGAATTTGCTGCTGGAACGCACGCGACATAATTACCGGCTGGCCAGCACCTCAGCCAGATGCAGGGTACGGACTTTCAATCCCGCGCGGGACAGCGCGCCTTGAATCTGCATGAGGCAGCTGGGATCGAGCGAGATGACAGTATCCGCGCCGGAGCGAAGGATGGCATCGACTTTGCCGCGCGCCATGGCGCCGGAAAGCTCGTCGAACTTGACCGAGAAAGTGCCGCCGAATCCGCAGCACTCGCCGGCCGGCTCCAGTTCGCGCAACTGCAGGCCCTGCACGCGCGCGAGCAGACGACGCGGGGCGTCGTGAATGGCGAGCTCGCGGAGCGCGTGGCAGCCATCATGGAAGGCGGCGACGGTTTCCAGACGCGCGCCGACGTCTTCGACGCGGGCCACCTCGGTCAGGAATTTCGAGAACTCCCAGACCCGCGGAGCGAGCGCCGCCACGCGCGCGCGGTTGGCCGGATCGTCGTGAAACAACTCCGCAAAATGGTGCGTGATCATCGCGGTGCAGGAACCGGAGGGGACAACGACGGCCTCGCTGGATTCGAACACATCGAGAAAGTGCACTGCCACCGCGCGGGCTTCGTCCTGATAACCGCTGTTGAAAGCGGGCTGGCCGCAGCAGGTCTGGGCTTCGGGAAAATCAGGATGAAAACCAAGCCCTTCCAGCACCCGGGCCATGGACATGCCGATCTGCGGAAAGATCTGATCGACCATGCAGGTGACGAACATGGAGACGCTCTGCCCCATGGCGGTCAGCGGCCGATTCCAAGCCGTTCGGCCAGGTAGGGCGGCAGGCCGGCATCATGGATTTTCTGCTGCGCGCCGTTGACGTTATAGGGTACGCGATGATAAACGACCGAGCGGGTCTCCGAGTCATAGTTCGCGTAAGCGGCCCGGGGATCGCCGTCGCGCGGCTGGCCGACCGAACCGGGATTGATCAGATATCCGCAATTGGGATCGATTTCGAGCTGCAGACGCGTCTGGCGGGCGGAAACATGAGGAATGGTCTCGATCCGCGACTGGTTCCAGATGAAGCCGCCTTGCAGGTGGGTGTGGCCGAAGAATGCCAGGCGGCTTTCCAGATACCCAAAGGCATCACCGGCCTCGTCGGCGGCCATCACGTAGTCGTCTTCGTCCCAAGGAGAGCCGTGGAGGATCTGCACGCCGTCGACAAACGCCGGCCCCTTTTGCAGTTCGCGGACATAGGCGGCGTTTTCGGCGCTTAGGTGCTGGCAGGTCCAGATTGCGCCCGCGCGGGCCACCGGGTTGAACCACTCGAGATCCTCCTGGCCGGTGCAGGCTTTGTCGTGATTGCCGCGAACTACGGTGTGACAGTTGGCGCGCACCCACTCGACAACGGCGTTCGGGTCGGCGCCGTAGCCCACCAGGTCGCCGCAGCAGATGATGCGGTCAAAACCCGAGCCGGCATGCTGCATGACGGCATCCAAGGCTTCCCAGTTGGCATGGAGATCACTCAGGATGAGATAGCGCACAGGCGAGCGGACCTACGTCTTTCTCAGTCGCAAGAGTGCGACCTCCGGCGGTGCGCCCAGCCGCACGGGCACGCCGATCGTGCCCACGCCGCGGGTGACGTATTCAGCCGAACGGTCCTGCCGGTATAGTCCATAAACGTAGGGAGTATGAAAGCGTGCCGGATTGATGGACTGCCCGAAGATCTCAATGTTGACCTGACCGCCATGCGTGTGACCCGCCAACACCAGATCATAACCCTGCCGGGCCGCGAAAGGAAATACGTCCGGGTTATGGGAGAGCAGCAGGTTAAACGCGCCGGGCTCCAGAAACCGTTCGGCGCCCTGCAAATATCGATGCCTGCGGTAAGAGGGTTCGTAATCGACGCCGGCCACGTTCAAGCGCGAATTGCCAAAGCGAAGGCACGTGGATTGGCTTCGCAGGAACCGGATGCCGACTCGAGCGGCTTTGGCTTCGGTGGCCGCCTCCACACCGGCGTAATGCTCGTGATTGCCCATGCAACCGAAAACACCGGCATCGGCCTTGAGGCGCGCCAACTGGCGGATGCAGGCATCAAGCGGGTCGCGGCGCGTGGAGATCAGGTCACCCGTTACAAACGTGACATGGGGGTGCAAGCCGAGGGTGGCATCGATCACTCGGGCCAGTTCCTTCTCGCTCAAAAACGGGCTCAGGTGGATGTCGCTGATCTGTAGAAGTCGAATGCCATCAAGATCCCGGGGCAGGCCCGGGACTGGCAAGTCGATTTCGCGAACTTCGAAATCAGTTCGCTGGATCAGGGATCCGTACGAGATCGCAGCGACCGGCGCGCACAGCAGCGCATTTCCGGCCAGGCTGAGGGCGCGCCGGCGCGAAGAATCGACGGGGGCACGGAAATGGTTACGAATCGGGCGAACCACCAGATACACGACCGCCACGGAGGTGGAGGTGATCAGCCACATGATCACGGCGATGCCCAGCACCGAGCGGACCTCTCCCCGGCCCGCAATTCCGTAGCGGTTGGTAAAGGTTCCGAGATAAATGACCGCCATCAGGGACTCGAAACCGAGAACGGCGGCCCAGGCGGCGATCCGTTTACGGCCGGAGAAGCGGCGGTGCGCCTCGGTCAGCAAAGTCAGGACGATATAACATTGCGCGACAACCAGGAACGGGGCCAGAGTGGAATTCGGATTCATGAACGGCGGCTATCTTCTATTCTAATTGGACCGTTCCGCCATACCAGGCGTTGAGTACTATAGCGAGCGCGGCGGCGGCGGCCGTTTCCGCCCGAAGTACCAGAGGGCCGAGCGAAACCGGGAGCCACTGCGTCTGGGTGGCAGTCAGGCGCTCGGAATCGGTCCAACCGCCCTCGGGACCGAGCAATAAAGCGACTCGGGAAGAAGCACCGCGGAGGGCGGGCAGGCAGGACAGCAGGCTCGGCGCGCCGGCCTCCTCCAAAATGTAACGGAAATCGGCGGCCTCGGAGAAGACGGTATCGAGGCGCAGGGCGGGGAGGACCTCGGGAGCGCGGAGCCGGCGCGATTGCTGGCTGGCCTGCTGAGCGATCCGGGCCCAGCGCCCGGCGCGTTTACGCGACGCTTCGAGCAGGCCCTTTTCGCTGCGCGCGGCGGCGAATGGGACGATTCGCTCGACACCGAGTTCGGTGGCCTTTTCGATCATCCACTCGAAGCGCTCGAATTTGATCAGCGCGGCAAGCAGTGTGATGCGCACGGGAATCTCGGGCGCGGCAACCGGCTCCAGGACGCGAAAGACCACGCGGTCGCCGCGGGCTTCGGTAATCTCGGCGAGCCAGACTGCGCGGCTGTCGGAGATCTCGTACTGCTGGCCGGGCTCGGCGCGCAAAACGCGGGCGAGGTGGCGGGCCTCGTCGCCGCGAAGCTCGGCGGCGCCATTGCGGATTTGATCAACCAGGAATCGTCGTCGGGCCACGGGCGCAATTCACCTACAATACGAGTTTATGATTGCACTGCTCCGCGGCGTGCTGCTGGAGAAGCATCCCAACCAGGCCGTGGTCGAGACCGGCGGGGTCGGGTACGATGTCACCATTCCGGTTTCGACCTATACTCATTTACCCGATGCGGGTGCGGAGGTTCGGCTGCGCATCCATACCCACGTGCGGGAGGACGCGCTGGCACTCTATGGTTTTCTGACGCAGGACGAAAAAGGGCTCTTCGAAAAATTAATCGGGGTGAGCGGGATTGGCCCCAAGCTGGCGGTGACGATTCTTTCGGGGCTGGCCGCGCCGGATCTCATTCAGGCGATCGGGCGGGGAGAAGTAGAACGGTTGGTGCGCATTCCGGGCATCGGCAAAAAGACGGCGGAGCGCATGGTTCTGGAACTCCGCGACAAGTTGCCGGTGGCTTCGGGCGAGCAACCCGCGGCGGCGGTCACGCTTTCCGCCATTGAACAGGATGTCCTGTCGGCCCTGTTGAACCTGGGATGCGCGCGGCCGCAGGCGGAGACCGCGGTTCGGAAAGCCAAGAGCGCCGGAGCGGAATTGGAATTCGAACCGCTGTTTCGGCGCGCTCTGGAACTGGTACGGTAAGGTATAGCGAATGCCCGACCGGCACGTGATTTCCGGGGACCAGCAGCCCGAGGATGTTCAATTTGAAGCGGGGCTGCGGCCGCGCCGTCTCGCCGATTTCACCGGACAACCCAAACTGAAAGAGAACCTCTCGATCGCCATAGAGGCCGCGCGCCTGCGCGGCGAGGCGATGGACCACGTCCTGCTCTACGGGCCGCCCGGGCTCGGCAAGACGACTCTGGCTTCGATCATCGCCGAAGAACTCGAAGTGAACTTTTCGACCACTTCGGGGCCCGTGCTGCAGAAGAAGCTGGATCTCACCGGAATCCTCAGCAATATTCGCGCCCGGCAGGTGTTTTTCATCGACGAGATTCATCGGTTGCTGCCCGATGTCGAAGAGATGCTGTACTCGGCATTGGAGGATTTCCGCGTCGATATCCTGGTGGGCGCCGGGCCGGGGGCGCGCACGCATTCACTGCCCCTGCCCCGGTTCACCGGCATCGGAGCAACCACGCGGCAGGGGCTGGTAAGCGCGCCGTTGCGCGGGCGCTTCGGGCTGGTGCTGCGGCTCGATCCCTATAACGTGGCGGAACTGAAATCGATCGTCAACCGGTCGGCGCGTCTGTTGAATGTGGAGATCGAGGATGCCGCAGCCGAAGAAATCGCGCGCCGGTGCCGCGGCACGCCCCGAATTGCCAACCGGCTGCTGCGGCGCGTTCGCGATTACGCGCAGGTGCGGGCCGATGGGCGGATCACCCAGCCGGTAGCACAGACGGCGCTGAACCTGCTCGACGTGGACCGTTTCGGCCTGGACGAGATCGACCAGAAGATCATGATGACGATCCTCGAGAAGTACCGCGGCGGACCGGTGGGCTTGAATACGATCGCGGCTTCCATCTCCGAAGAGGCAGACACGATCGAAGAAGTTTACGAGCCTTACCTGATTCAGCTCGGGTTTCTGAATCGCACACCGCGCGGGCGCGAGGCGACGGCGCTGGCCTTCGAGCATTTCAAGGTGAAGCCGAAAACGCGCAACGGCGCGCAAAGCACTTTGTTCTAATCGCCGATGAAGACTGCGTACCTGGGGCTTGGATCGAATCTGGGCGATCGCGAGAAGAATCTGGAGGCGGCGCTGGCCGGGCTGGCGGCGCCCAATCTGCGAGTGACCCGCGTCTCCTCGGTGTACGAAAGCGAGCCGGTGGGCTTCACGGCGCAGCGCTGGTTTTTGAACCTGGTTGCGGAGGTCGAAACCGAATTATTTCCCATGCAGCTGCTTTCGCATATTGGCAAACTGGAGCGCGCCCTGGGGAGGGTGCGGACCGTGAAGAACGGACCGCGCACGCTGGATATCGATATTCTGCTGTACGGCAAAGCGGTGGTCCGCAGCGCGCAATTGGAGATTCCGCACCCGCGCATGGGGGAGCGGCGCTTCGTGCTGGCGCCGCTCGCGGAACTGGCGCCGGAACTGCGGCACCCGGTGACCCATCGGAGCATCCGTGCGATGCTGGACGCGGCGCCGCCGCTGGCCTTGCGAAAGCTCGATTTGAAGCGGGCATGATGCGAGCGCGCCGCCTGATACACTCGTAGTTCTCTCGTGCAGGATATCCACGAAGCCCTGAAACGGTACTGGGGCTACGACTCCTTCCGTCCCCTCCAAGAGCGCATCATCCAGAGCCTGATGGGCGGCAACGACGTGGCGGTCGTGATGCCGACCGGCGGCGGTAAATCGCTCTGCTACCAACTGCCGGCGCTGGTGCTGGGGCAGACCGTGGTGGTGGTCTCGCCGCTGATTGCGTTGATGCAGGACCAGGTGGCGCAACTGGGCGAAATGGGCATTCCGGCCGCGCTCCTCAATAGCACGCTGCCGCCGGAAGAACAACGCGCGGTGATGCGCGCGGCGGCGCAGGGCGCCTTCCGGCTGCTCTATCTTTCGCCCGAGCGGCTCGCGCGGCAGGATACGGCAGCCTGGCTGGCGAGAGTGCCGGTCGCATGCTTCGCTATCGACGAAGCGCATTGCATTTCCGAATGGGGCCACGAATTCCGGCCCGAATACCGGCAGCTGAGCGCACTGCGCCAGCAATTCCCGGATAAGCCGATTGCCGCGTTCACGGCCAGCGCGACGCGGCGCGTGCGCCACGACATTCTCGATCAGCTGCAACTGCGCGATCCTCACAAGTACATTGCGAGCTTTCATCGGGCCAACCTGCGGTACGTGGTTCGGCAGTGCCAAAAGCAAGATCACCGGCGGCTGCTGCTGGCGGGCCTGCGCGCATATGCGGGGCAGAGCGTGATTGTGTATGCGCCGACGATCGCGAACGTCGAAGAAACGGTGGACTTCCTGGCCGACCGGAAGATTGCGGCTATTCCCTATCACGGGCAGATGGAGACCGAGCGGCGGCGGCGCAACCAGGAACGCTGGATGAACGACGAAGTGCGCGTGCTGGTAGGCACCGTCGCCTTCGGCTTGGGAATCAACAAGGCCGCCGTGCGCGCGGTGATTCACACGTCCTTGCCGAAATCCATCGAGCAGTATTACCAGGAGGCGGGGCGCGCGGGGCGCGACGGCGAACCCTCGGATTGCGTGCTCCTGTGGCAGCCCAAAGATGCCGGGCTGCTGGCGTACTTCATCGAGAAACTGGCCGATACCGACGAAAAGGAACGCGCTTGGCAGCGGTATCACGCGGTGCGGCGCTTTGCCGAGAGCGACCGGTGCCGGCATTGGCAGGTCTGCACGCATTTTGGCCAGGTGCCGAAGTGGCAGCGGTGCGAGATGTGCGACGTTTGCGGCAACGTACCGGAGTGGGTCACCGCGCCGGCCGAGGAGAAGATTACCGTCGCCAGGAAGAAGACGCCGCCGAAGGCGGACGCGCCGCGCGAGCGGGGGCAGCAGGGCGTGCCGGCGGCAGCCTTGCCTGCCGATGCCGCGCTGCTCGAATTCTTCAAGGAATGGCGGAGGCGTACGGCCCAGCGCACGCAGGTGCCCGCATACGTAGTTTTAAGCGATGCCTCGCTGGAGGACCTGTGCCGCAAACGGCCCGCGAATCTACGGGAGTTGCTGGGAGTCTTCGGCATCGGCGAGCGCAAGGCCGAGCTGTACGGATCGGAAATTTTCGCGGCGTTCGAGGCATTCGACAAGGGCGCCCGCGCCGCGGTGCGCGAGGTGGCCCAAGTCTCCCCGGCCGAAGAAACCATGCGTTTCTTAAGCGAAGGCAAGACGTTCGAGGAAATTGCCCGAATTCGGGGCCGACAACTCTCGACGGTGGTCCACATGATCGCCGATTTGATCGAGAAGGGCCGGCTCGAATACAGGATGGAGTGGGTGGGAGAACAAGCGCACCGTCAGATAGCGGACGCCGTGCAACGGCTCGGGTGTCAGTGGCTGAAACCTCTCCGCGAGGCACTGCCGGCGGAAATCACTTACGAGCAAATCCGGCTGGTGGTAGCGGTAGCGCGCCGGGGAGCCGAAGCGGCTAGATAAACATCTCCTCGTCCTGAGTGGCGGAGGCGACCGATGGTCTCCGCGATCCGTGGACAAGGGTGGAGACGGCGGCGGATATGCCGGCGGCCAGGCCGTTGACTTCGCGAACCGGGCGCAACACGGCGCGCTTCATCACGTCGCCGGCCTGTTCCAGATGCTCGACCGTGTTATCCACCGAGTGGTCGATCTGCTCCAGGCGTTCCTTGGCGCGCGAGCCGGCATCCTCGAGCAATTCGCCGATTCGCTCCACCTGGCGGCGGCTGGATTTGGCGATCGCCGCAGCCTCGGTGGAGATCTCTTTGATGCGCGGTTGAAGCTCCGCGACGATTTTGTCGGTCTTCGCCAAGATCGCCTGGACGGAATCGATCGCAGGCCCGGTCCGGTCGATCACCGGGCCGATCTTGGTGACCACCGGGGCGGCTTCCTTCACCAGCGCGTCGGCCCGGTCCACGAGCGGAAAGACTTTCTTCTGCATCCTGCTCGCCACGCGGTAAAGTGCGATGGCGATGCCGGCCTGCACGAGGAACGCGAGGCAGGCCAGCACGACTGCCACGGTGATCACGATTCGAAAGACGTCATCAGGCATGCGGAAGAGACCTTTGGCACAACGCGCTCAACGGAATGGAAACGCCGGCGGCCGAAGCGCCGGCGCCATCTATTTATTGAGCCAAGCCCTCGGATTGCGGATTCACTGCATCCCGGTACGCTTGCCGGCCGGCCTGCACCGCGTCGGCAATGGTATCCTTCTGCCGGCTCAGCGTGTCCTTGCCTTTATCGACCCACTCGGAGGCAGTCTGCTTGATTTCGGTACTGCGCTGCTTCAGATAATCGGTGCCTTCGCCGGCTTTGGTGCGGAGCATATCGCGTGTCTCTTGGCCGGACTTTGGCGCAAACAACATGCCAATCCCAACGCCCACACCCAAACCCAGCAAGAAGGCTGAAAGTCCGTTCTTGTCCATTACTCCTCCTTAATCTCCGTGATCCCGGAAAAGAAAGCCGTTGAAATACTTCCGTTTCCAGTATACTCCGCGAGAGAATCGAACATCATGGAGGAACGTAAGAAACGGCTCCTGGAGGGTGAAGCGCTATGGTCATACGCGCTCAAGGTGCTCGGGGGACGGGCGCACTCCAGCGGCGAAATGAAAGAAAAGCTACGGCGCCGGGCCGCCCGGCCGGGGGAAGTGGACGAGGTCCTGACGCGGCTCAAAGATCATGGATATTTGAATGACCAGCGGTTTGCCGAGAGCTTTGCCGCCTCCCGGCTTGCCAATGACAAGTTCGGCAAGACCCGCGTCATTCAGGATCTCCGGCACCGCCGCGTAGCTCCCGCGGTGGCCGAGCGCGCGGCCCGCCAGGTTTATGAGGATGTCAACGAGGAGAAGCTAATCGAGGATTGGCTCCGGCGCAAATATCGGCTGGCGCCCCGCGATCACCTGTTTGAACAGGATAAAGACCTGGCGGCGGCGTACCGGCGTCTGCTGCACGCGGGTTTCCGTACCGGAGACATTGTGCGGGCGCTGAAGCGGTTTGCGCGAAATCCGGAACTGCTGGATTCATTCGAGCCGCCCGAAGAAACCGGAGAAGAGTAAACCCGCAGCTAGAGTTGCACCGGTTTACCGTGCGGCGTCCGCCGGTAAGCTTCCGCCCAGGCTTGCTTCCGCTCGGCAAGTGCCGCGGGGCTGGCCAGATTTTTGGACGCAACCAGGCGCTCGAGCGTTTTCAGCCAGTGCTCGTAGTAATGAGAACCATCGTCCGGCTCGGCGGCCTTCAGCTCGTCTGCCAGCGCCGCCGCCCATTCCTTCCAGGTGAAATATCCCTGCTCGGAGAGACGCACCGCCATCGCGAACGCCTGGGCTTGCCACGGCTCTGCGAATACGGGCCCTCCTTCATCGCGCGGAAGGGCGGGCAGCGCACTGAGGTCAGGCTGGCTCAAGGTAGTCGTCCCATAAATCCAAGTAGACCGAATCGCGCGGCGAAGCCTCCTCGCCCCACAACTCGCGCGCGGCGAAGCGGACCGAGTACAGGTGCTGCGGCTTCTCGCCGAGAAACTGGGCATTCGTATCCGGAAAAACGAAAACACCGTGATCGCGGTGCACCGCACCGGCTCTGCCTCGGACATACCGGGGCAGGCGCGTGTGACCGGCCGGATTCAAGTTGCGCGCGCGCACCCGCTGACCCACTTGGAAACGGGGCGCCACGGCCACATTCCGGGTGTACGGCCCACCCTTGCCGAGCGTCTCAACCGCCTTGGCCGCGGTGAAGGGCGGGGTCTGCTTGGCCCCCTCGGGGCGACCGCTCGCAAATTCCCCTTGCGTGATCAGGCCGCTTTTCAGCAGCAGGCCCACCAGGCGCGTGAACCACTTCTCGTAATAGCTCATGCGCAGATAGTCGGCCGGAGGAATCTGTTCGACGCCGTGGCGGGAGGCGTCGATGTTCCACTTGCGCCAGAACCCCATCGCGACATTCATCGCGAACACGCGGCCTTCCCACGGCGCGTGAAAAACCGGCTCGTTGTTTTCATGCTCGACGGGCCCCATGCCATGCATGCCGCCCATGTCGTGCACACCGTTCACGCGGAAACTCCCACTTTGGCAACCCCGACCATGGCGTCGCGCGTGATCAGCGCGGCGAGTTCCTCCTCGGTCAAGTTCGCGGTGCCGGCCGGGCGCTCGGGCAAGACCAGGTATCGCAGCTCGGCGGTGCTGTCCCAAACGCGCACCTCGACGTTTTCCGGCAGATCCACGCCGAATTCGCGCAGCACGCCGCGCGGGTCAATCACGGCGCGGGAACGGTATGGCGCGGATTTATACCAGACCGGCGGCAGCCCCAGAACCGTCCAGGGATAACACGAGCACAGGGTACAGACCACCAGGTTGTGGACCTTCGGTGTGTTTTCGACCACCATCATGTGCTCGCCTTGCCGGCCCATGTAGCCCAACTCCGCGATCGCTGCGGTGGCGTCGGCTAGCAGTCTCTGTTTGTATGCAGGATCGACCCATGCTCTGGCGACTACGCGGGCTCCGTTGCGCGGGCCCACTTTGTGCTCGTAGGTATCGATCAGGGCGTCGAGCGCGGCAGGATCGACCAGCCCTTTCTCGACCAGCAGCGATTCCAGGGCTTTCACGCGCAGAGCCAGATCGGACGGAACGTCCTGGCCGTGGTCGTGTTCATGCTGATGCTGGGTCACGTAGCTGCTATTGTAACGCCGGATTGCCCGTGAGCCGCTGAGCTGGACGAGGTCGCCCGCTTTTCTCTATTCTTCCGAGTTTTGTTCTTCCTCGCGGCCCTCCTGGCGCGCTTTGAGGCGTTCTTCGCGCCGTTTGGCGCGATCGGCGGCTCGCTTTACCAGCTCGGAACCGACCAGCTCGATCATCGCCTGTTCGGCGCCATCACCTTTGCGCGGACCCAGGCGCGTGATGCGCGTATAGCCGCCATTGCGCTGCCCGAAGCGCGTGCCGAGCGTATCGAATAATTTCTTCACGGCGGCGGGCGTTCGCAACACTCCGGCGGCCTGGCGGCGCGAATGCAGAGTATCGGCCTTCGCCAGCGTGATCATCTTCTCGACCAGCGGGCGTACGGCTTTGGCCTTCGGCACCGTGGTGATGACACGCTCCTCCTGGATCACGCTGGTCGCGAGGTTCCGCAGCAGCGCGTTCCGCGCATCCACCGGGCGCTTGAGTTTGAATCCGGCAACTTTGTGTCTCATGGGCTACTCCTGGTAGGCCTGATCGCCCTCGTCGGGACCCATGTCCATCGGCATTCCGGCAGCCGATGGCGGCGGCGCCACCAGCCGGCCATGCTGGTCGATGCGCATGCCGAGCGATAGGCCCATGTTTGCCAGGATCTCCTTGATTTCGTTTAACGACTTGCGGCCGAAATTTTTGGTGCGCAGCATCTCGGCTTCGGTTTTCTGCACCAACTCGCCGATGGTTTGAATGTTGGCGTTCTTGAGACAGTTGTATGAACGGACGCTGAGCTCGAGCTCTTCCACAGAGCGGTTGAGCACTTCGTTCATCTTATCGAGACCGCGCTCGGAAACCTCCTCGGAGGCTTCCGCCACTTCTTCGAAGTTGATGAAGATCGACATATGGTCTTTGAGCAGCTTGGCGGCGTAGCCGATCGAATCCTGCGGCGAGACCGCGCCGTTGGTCCAGACTTCGAGTGTGAGCTTGTCGTAATCGGTCATCTGGCCGAGACGCGCGGCTTCCACGGCGAAGTTGACCTTGCGCACGGGCGAATGCACCGAATCGATCGGGATGTAGCCGAGAGCGAGATCTTCATCGAAGTTCTTATCCGCGCTCACATAGCCGCGGCCGCTCTTCAGCCGCATTTCAATCTTGAGCTTGCCGCCTTCGCTGACCGTGGCAATGTGCACGTCGCGATCGAGCACTTCGACGTCCGCGTCGGTTTCGATCTGGCCGCTGCGCACGTCTCCGGGGTGGTCGACGCTGAGGCGCACGGTCTTCAGGCCCTCGCCCATGATCTTGAAGGGAATCTGCTTCAGGTTGAGGATGATGTCGGTGGCGTCTTCAACCACCCCGGGAATCGGGCTGAACTCGTGCTCGACGCCTTCGATGCGGACCGCGGTGATGGCGGCCCCTTCGATCGAACTGAGCAGGACCCGCCGCAGACTGTTGCCGATGGTTGTGCCGAACCCCCGCTGGAAGGGTTGCGCCGTGAACATGCCATACCGGTCCGAAAGGGTTTCGGTATTGGCGACTAGACGTTTTGGTTTCTGGAAGCCCTTGAACATAGAATTCTTTCCGGGGTCGTTGCCCCAATCTTACTTCGAGTACAGCTCGACAATCAGCTGCTCGTTGAGTTGGATCTGCACCAGTTCATCCCGCTTGGGTAAGCTCTGAATGCGCCCCTTCAAACCTTCGCGATCGACATCAATCCAATTCGGAGCCGGCGCATGCGCGGTGGCGTCGCGCGCGGCGAGGATGGTCGGGTTGTTCTTGCTGCTTTCGCGCACGGCGATGACGTCGCCGATCTTGACTTGAGCCGACGGAATATTGCACTTGCGGCCGTTTACGTCGATATGCCCGTGGCGAACCACCTGGCGGGCCTGCGCGCGGCTGGTGCCGAAGCCCATACGGTAGATCACACTGTCCAGGCGGCGCTCCAGACCGGACATGAGGTTTTCGCCGGTGATGCCCTTGGCCTGCGCGGCTTTCTCATAGGTATTGCGAAACTGCCGCTCCAGGACGCCGTAGACGCGGCGCACCTTCTGCTTTTCCCGGAGCTGCAGGCCGTAGCCCACCAGTTTCGCTTTGCGGTCCTTGCCATGCTGCCCGGGGACAAAGTTGCGCTTCTCAATCGCGCACTTTTCGCTGTGACAGCGCTCGCCTTTCAAATAAAGTTTCATGCCCTCGCGCCGGCATTGCCGGCAAACCGGGCCGATGTATCGTGCCAAGGTTTGTCTCCTTACCTCTCGTTCAGGTGCGGTTTACGGCCTGGCTGGCCTTCTTCCCGCTTCATTTCTTCGCCGCCGATGAACACCGATGAACGCAGATAATGCCCATTGTTCGTATCCGCGTTCATCGGTGTCCATCCGGGGCCTCCATCAGACTCTTCTCTTCTTCGGCGGACGGCAGCCGTTGTGGGGAATCGGGGTGACATCCTTAATCGCGCGTACTTCGATGCCAGCGGTCGACAGCGCGCGGACGGCCGATTCGCGGCCTGAACCGGGGCCGCTCACCCGCACCTCTACGGAGCGCAGGCCGCTCTCCACTGCCTTGTTCGCGGCAGTCAACGAGGCTTGCTGCGCGGCGAAAGGAGTGCCTTTGCGCGACCCGCGAAAACCGAGCGAGCCGGCGCTCGACCACGCCACCGTGCCACCTTCCTGATCCGTGATGGTCACAATCGTGTTATTGAACGTCGCTTGAATATGAACGACGCCCGTGTGGACGATCCGCTTCTCTTTTTTCTTGAAGCTCTTCTTCTTGCCTGCTTTGGGTGCCGCTGCTTTCGCCATAAACTATGTCTTCGCCGTCGCTTTCTTCTTGTTGGCAACCGTGCCGCGGCGCGGACCCTTACGCGTGCGCGCGTTGGTGTGCGTCCGCTGTCCCCGCACCGGGAGCCCGCGGCGATGCCGCAGCCCGCGGTACGAACCCATCTCGATGTGGCGCTTGATATTCATCGAGACTTCCTTGCGAAGATCCCCTTCCACCGCGCCTTCTTCTTCCAGGATGGTGCGCACGCGGTTTATTTCGTCCTCGGTCAGGTCCCGAACCTTCTTGTCGAAATCGATGCCGGCCCGATGCAGCAGCGACCGGGACCGTGTACGGCCGATGCCGTAGATGTAGGTAAGCCCGATCTCCGCGCGCTTGGCGGCCGGAAGATCCACACCGGCTAAACGTGCCATATTCCTTCCTCCCTACCCTTGCCTCTGCTTGTGCTTCGGGTTGACGCAGATGACCCGCACTACGCCTTCGCGATGGATCACCTTGCACTTGTCGCAAATCTTTTTGACCGACGCCCGTACCTTCATAGTCTCTCGCAAACTGCCGGCGATCAGATCCCCGGCGTTACAGTTTCCTCATAATGCGGCCGCGCGTCGGATCGTGAGGCGCCAATTCCACCTCTACCCTATCGCCCGGAACCAGCCGCACAAAATTGCGTTTCACCGTGCCCACCAGGTGGGCCAAAACCCGATGCTGGTTCTCCAGAACCAGCGCATACAGGGCCGACGGCCGTTCTTCCACTACGGTCGCCTCGACCTTCGTGCTCATGGCCGCGTCAACACCCACGGCCCGTTGCCGGTCACCGCGACGCAATGCTCGAAGTGCGCCGAATAGGAGCCATCCTTCGCCACTGCGGTCCACTTATCATTCAGCACCACGGCATCCGGGCGGCCGGCGTTGACCATCGGTTCAACGGCCAGCACCATCCCTTCCTTTAACCGCGGATTCTCATTCTTGCGGTCCACGTAATTCGGAACCTGCGGTTCCTCGTGCAGTTGCGTCCCGATCCCATGTCCCACATACTCGCGCACGATCGAAAAGCCGTTGGACTTGACGTGCTGCTCGACCGCACCACAGACATCAAACAGCCGGTTGCCCGACCGGACCTGCTGGATCGCCAGTTCCAAGGACTGCTGCGTCACTTCCAGCAACTTCTTCGTCTGCTCGCTCACCTCGCCTACGGGAACCGTGATCGCCGAATCGCCGTAATATCCGTCCAGCTTCACGCCGGTATCGATCGAAACAATGTCGCCCTTCTTCAGAACCCGCTTCGGGTTCGGCATGCCATGAACGATCTCTTCGTTGACCGAGGTGCACAACACAAATTTATACGACTCGCCGGCGGCCGGCACGAAGTAGCCCTTAAAAGCCGGCCGGGCCCCGGCATCCGCAATCATTTTCTCGGCGGCCGTTTCGAGATCCATCGTCGTAACCCCTTCGGCCACCATTTCCTTCAAATTCTGCAGAATCTTCCAAACGAGCAGCCCGCTGGCCCGCATCTTCTCCAGCTCAGCGGGCGTTTTGCGCACAATCATTTGAGTTCACAACGCGGCGAACCTTTTCGAAGATCCGCTCCGGCGTATCTCTGCTCGCATCCACTTCTTCGACCCGCCGCCCCGCGACGCGCATATATTCCAACACCGGCCGGGTCTGCCGCTCATACGCGTCGAGGCGCTCCCGGATTACCGATTCCTTGTCGTCATCCCGAACGATCAACGTCTGGCCGTCCCTATCGCACAACTCATCCACACGCGGCGGATTGGAGGCGATGTTATAAAGAGTTCCGCAGGCAGGGCACTGCCGGCGGCCAGCCAAACGGGCGATAACTATATTGTAATCAACTGCGAGGTGAATCACCAATTCGCGAATCCGGCGCGCGTCGAACCAGCGCACCAGGTGTTCGGCCTGTGCTACGGTTCGCGGATACCCGTCCAAAATAAATCCCTTGCCGGCGTCCGGCAGAACCAGCCGCTCTTCCACCATGCGATTGACCAGGTCATCGGAGACCAGCAGCCCGGAATGCATTTTATCCACGGCCGCCTGAGGGACCTCTGAGGCTTTCGCCCGCAGCATGTCGCCCGTGGACACGTGCGGCACTCGCAGGCATTCTTGCAGCAACTTGGCCTGCGTACCCTTTCCCGAGCCGGGGGAACCGAATAAGACGATGGCGCTCACGGGATGAAAAAAGTCAACAGTCAAAGGGCGCCCGAAGCCGCCTGACTACTCTTGACTCTTGACCTTTGACCTTGGATTTCATACTCAGAACGTGCTTCTCCTGCCGCGAATCCTTCCCGACCTGGGCGTAAACCCTTCGTAGTGGCGCATGATCA
>DATGII010000018.1:0-7362 GCA_035295805.1 Bryobacteraceae bacterium
ATCATCATCGAGCACAATCTGGATGTCATCCGCGCCGCCGATTGGGTGATCGATCTCGGCCCCGAAGGTGGCTTTCGCGGAGGCGCCATAGTCGCCGCCGGCACCCCCGAGAAGATCGCCGCAACCCAGGGCTCCTACACCGGCAAATACCTTGTTCTCAATCCGCGTTAAGCCGCGTTCAGCCGGCTACGCCTTCCGGAGCGCCAGCACCGCGTTCAACCCCCCGAACGCGAACGAATTCGAGATCGCGTATTCCACCTGCGTCGGCCGCGCGCAATTCGGAATCACGTCCAGATCGCACTCCGGATCCGCCTCGGTAAAGTTGGCCGTCGGCGGCAAGACCCCATCGCGCAGCGCCAGCACCGTGGCCAGGCATTCCAGCGCCGCCGCCGCTCCCAGAGCGTGGCCGTGCATCGACTTGGTCGAGCTGACCGGCAGCCCGTTCGCCTGCGCCCCAAACACCGCGCGAATGGCGCTGGCCTCCGTCACGTCATTGGCCGGCGTCGCCGTCCCGTGCGCGTTGATATAACCAATCTGCTCCGGCGCCAGCGATGCGTCCCGCAAAGCCGCCCGCATTGCGCGCCCCGCTCCCTCCGCCGAAGGCTGCGTGATATGCGCGGCATCGGCCGACATCCCGAACCCTACGATTTCCGCGTGAATGGGCGCCCCCCGCGCCCGCGCTGCCTCCAGAGGCTCGAGCACGAACATCGCCGCCCCTTCGCCCAGAATCATCCCCCGCCGGTCTTTCGAAAACGGCCGGCAGGTCTCGGGCGACACCACCCGCATCGCCTCCCAGGCCTTGAGAATGCCGAAGCTGAACGGCGCTTCGCTCCCGCCCGTGACCGCCAGCTCAGCCGCGCCGCTGCGGATCATCCAGTATGCCTGCCCGATCGCGTGCGCCGCCGAAGAACACGCCGTCGAAATCGTGAAACTCGGCCCCGTGATGCCAAACTCCATCGAGATGTGGCTGGCCCCCGCGTTGGCCATCGTCTTCGGGATCGTCAGCGGGTGCACCCGGTTGTGCCCGAGCTTGTACACCTCGTGAAACCCGATATCCTCCGTGCTCTGTCCGCCCACGCACGAACCCGTGATGATCGCCGCGTTCTCGCGCAGCTCCGGCGTCCACTCCACTCCCGCGCACCTTACCGCCTCGCGCGCCGCGATCACCGCGAATTGTGCGAACCGATCAATGAAATCGGCGCGCCGGTCGTCGAAATACGGCTGGTGGCTGTACCCGCGCACTTCGGCCCCGTTCTGGAACCGCAGCTGGGAGCAATCCGTGGATTCAATCCGCCCAATGCCCGGGCGCCCCTGGCAGAGCGAAGCCCCCACTTCTTCCACGTTCCGGCCGAGCGCGCAGATCGCGCCCATCCCGGTGATCGCCACCCGCCGCATCGTTACTGGCCGGCCGACGCGCCGGCAGCCTTGGCTGCCACGAGCTTTTCCACGCCTTCGGCCATTTGCCGCACGTTGCGCACGGTGCGCACTTCGTCGTCGGGGATGGAGATGTCGAATTCGTTTTCCAGGGCGAAGAGAATTTCCACCGCGTCCATCGAGTCGATCCCCAATTGCTGGAATTCGCTGTCGATGGTCACCGTCTCGAGCGGGATCCGCTTGGACGTGGCGATCACTTTGAGGACGCGTTGCGTCAGTTCGTCGGACATATGAGTCGGCCTATGGTTTCGAACGTATAGCCCTGGTCGAGCAGCATCGGTACCAGGCGCCGGACCGCTTCCACGGTTTCGCCGATCTCCGGCTTCACCCGCAGCTCCCGGCCGTCGTGAAGACACACAATCCCGCCCTGTGCTATGGCGCCGGCCACGCGCTTCACGATTGCGTGAGCCCCAAGCTTCCAATCATAGCCGATTACGGTCCACATCACGCCCGTCAGCCCCAGCCGGCGCTGTGCCGCGCCCAGCCCGAACCACCGGACTCCGTACGGCGCGCGAAACCACTCCGGCCGCGCCCCGGTATGTGTTTCGATGCTTTGTTGTGCCGCTCTCAGCTCCTGCTCGATAAACCGCCCGCTGCGCAGTGAAAACAGCGGATGCGTGTAGCTGTGGTTCCCGATGACGTGCCCGGCCTCCCGCACCGCGCGCGCAACTCCGGGCAGGCGCTCGACGTTCCTCCCGATCTGAAAGAATGTCGCCGGCGTCCCGTACCGCGCCAGAATGTCCAGAATCCGCGGCGTCTCTTCACTCGGCCCGTCATCGAAAGTCAGAGCTAATGCGCGCCGGTCGCGCGGCCCCCTCCAGACCGAAGGTCCGAACACCGCCGCCGACCGTCCGCGCGCCGCCCACGCCAGAAAACCTGCCGCGGCGAGCCCGGCCGTCGCCAGTTCGATCCTCGTTAACCGCCCTGTTTCCATGAACCACCCATTGTATCCGGGCCGGTGCGGAGGTCTGCTGCGTTACCCCCGCGACTGTCCGCGCTCTGCTGCCGCACGGCGGTTCGATGCATGTGGTGTCTCGTACAAAGGCAGGCGGATATCAGGCAAACATCGGCTGGCGTAACAGCTCGTATCCCGATATCACAGTGAGTGGGCGGGCTGCACATCGGAGCGCCGAGGGTCATAACCTAGCGGGGATCGCTACCACCTGCCCGCCTCTTGCTCCCCCGGGCCGTGAAAGAGTCTGGTCCCCCCGAGATCACCGCTGTGCGCTATGCAAACAGCGCCGTTTCCGCCGCTTTCTTCAGTCCCCGCGAGACCAGACGCAGCGTGAGATTCCCGGCCTTATCCGCCAGCGTGCGGCCGCCTTTGGCATGCGCAGTCTCCTCCGGCCGGGCCAGATAGACGGCCGCGCTCAGTGGAACACGCGCAATCCGCGGCGCTTTCTTCCGTGACAACACCAACGCCCCATAGGCCGCTCCCGCTCCGGCGCCGATGCAATACGGGACCAGTGCGTGCCGGCTGGAGCTGGCGCGCGCCATTCGGTAAAACCGGTTGACTGCCCACCAACCGACCAGCCCGCCGGCGAAACCGGTCATCGTTCCTTTCCAGACACTTTCCGCGCGCAATGGGATGCCTCCTGTCGATTTTTTGGATTGTTCCTATTCTGCTTGAGCACTTCCCCTTCCAAATTCTCTGCTCCCGCAGCAGAAGTCGGCAGTTCATGCGCGAGAGTCTTCATCAGAACCAAAGAGCCTGTTTAGAACCGGCTGCCGCTCCGCGTTATAGTGAACTGGAAAACATGGGACGCATCCGCATTCTTCCCGACCAGGTCGCCAACAAAATCGCGGCCGGCGAGGTCGTCGAGCGTCCCGCTTCGGTCGTCAAGGAACTGCTCGAAAATTCGCTCGATGCCGGCGCCACCGACCTCCGCATCGAAGTCGAATCCGGCGGCAAACGGCTCATCCGCATGGTCGATGACGGCGTCGGCATGCTGCGCGACGACGCCTTGCTGGCCTTCGAACGCCATGCCACCAGCAAGCTGCGCGACGTCAAAGACCTGCTCTCGATTGCCACGCTCGGCTTCCGCGGCGAAGCTCTGCCCTCCATCGCCTCCGTCTCGCGCCTGTTGCTCGAAACGCGCTCCGCCGAGGAAACCACCGGCACCCGCATCGAGATCGCTGGCGGCAGGATGCTGCGCTGCGAAGAAGGCGCCCTCGGCGGCGGCACCGCCATCACCGTCCGCGACCTCTTTTATAATGTTCCCGCCCGCAGAAAATTTCTGCGCACCGAGCAAACCGAGCTGGCCCACATCGCTTCCCTGGTGACGCATTACAGCCTCGCCCACCCCGACAAAACGTTCCGGCTGACCAGCGCCGGCAATGAACTGCTTCACGTCACCCCCGTCGCCACGCTCGAAGAGCGCGTCTACCAGGTCTTCGGCAGCCAGGTGCTCGAAGATCTGGTCGCAATCGGCTTGCGCGAAAAGGAACTGCGCCTTCCCGCTCCCAGCGTCCCGCCCTCGCAGGCGATCGCCGAATACCGCGGCGAGCCCGATGAGCCGCCTTCCCGCGCCTTCCGCCTCCGCGGTTTCTTCTCCCGGCCGCAAGTCCAGAAGGCCAATCGCAATTCAATTTATATTTTCGTCAACGGCCGTCTCATCCGCGACCGTCTGCTGCTCCACGCCCTCTCCTCGGCGTATCACAACCTGATGCCGCCCGCCGCGTTCCCCTTCGCGCTGTTGTTTCTCGAATGCGCCCCCGAGGAAGTCGATGTCAACGTGCATCCGTCGAAAACCGAGGTGCGCTTCCGCCACAGCTCGTTCGTGCACGATTTCGTCCGCGACGTCTTGCGCGAGCGCCTCATGGAGAGCCGCCCCGCGCCATCGTTTTCGCCCGCCCCCCGCGTTTCCACCGCGCCGCAGCCGGCGGCTCATCTGCCCTATTCCGAATTCAGCCAGATGCTGGAGAACGAGGGTCCCCCCGCCGCCACCCTTGAACCGCCCCCGCCGGCCGATGAGGCTCTCCCGGAATTCACGCTCCGCCCCGCCGCCGCTCCCGCCCCGCGCCTCGATTTCAGCGCGCCCCCGCTCGAAGTAACCCCCGGCCCGCCGCCGTCAGGCAAGCTCCTGCGCAACCTCGATGCGCACGGCCAATTCCCCCCGGAAGCCATCCCCGCGCCCGAAATGTCGCTCTCCGCGCTCTCCGACCTCCGCCCCCTCGGCCAGATTCACGAAAGCTTCATCATCGCCGCCGGCCGCGACGGCCTCTGGATCATTGACCAGCACGTCGCTCACGAGCGCATCCTGTTCGAGCAAGTCATGAAGCAGCGCGCCGCCGGCCGCGTCGAAATCCAGCGCCTGCTGATGCCGCTGATCCTGCAGCTCACCCCCGAACAGCAAATCGACTATGCCCGCATCGCCGACGAGCTGCACGCCTCCGGCTTCGAGACCGAACCGTTCGGCAACCGCACCATCGCTGTCAAAGCAGCGCCCGCCGCCATCGGCCCCGCCGATCTGGAAAAGATCATCTTCGAAATTCTCGAGACCGCCGAAACCGAGTTGCGCGGCGCTTCGCTCGACGACCTGCGCCGCAACATCTGCGCTTCCATCGCCTGTCGCGCGGCGATCAAGATCAATATGAAGCTCGACGCCGCCAAGATGGAGTGGCTGCTGCGCACCCTCGCGCAAACCGATTGCCCCATGAGCTGCCCCCACGGCCGCCCCATCGCCATGCACTACTCCACCCGCGAAATCCTGAAAGCCTTCCACCGGATTTGAGCCGCCTGCACCTGCGCGAGACACCATCGATATCGGCGTTTCCCGCGAGTATAATGTGCCGTGTACAGGCCCAGCGCATAGGAGGACCCTCATGAAGGTGCTGACCGCAGGAATTGTTATCACGTTATCCCTGTTCGGCGCAACCGTTGAGGCTCGAGCAGCCGGTTGTGACGCGATCGGCAACGTTCGTTTCCTCTGCGATCAACTCGGCCCGGAGGATCTCGCCGTTGTCCCAGGCTCCGAGTGGGTTCTATCCTCCGGTATGGTGGCGAACGGCGCCATCCGCCTCATCAACCTGCGCGACCAGAGCACGACCCTGCTGTTTCCGAGTGCGGCCTCGAAAGAGAAGCCGAACAAGAAAATCTATGACTCGTGTCCGGGGCCGATCGGCTCCGAGGGCGACAAGTTCCGCGCGCACGGCCTCTATCTGCGCCCCGGACCGAATCGAGTCCACACGCTGTTCGTCGTTCATCATGGCGACAGGGAATCCATCGAAGTTTTCGAATTCGACGCCCGGCCCAAACCGCCTGCCTTGACCTGGATCGGTTGCGCGGTTGCGCCCGATCCAATCGGCTTGAATTCCGTCGTTGGTTTGGCCGACGGCGGGTTCATCACTACAAACTTTTCGCCGCGCGGCAGCGAGGCGGCGGCTGCGCGCGCACGAATGATGGCGGGCGAGATCAACGGCGAGGTTTGGGAATGGCACACGGGTTCCGGATGGAAGGTCGTGCCCGGCAGCGAAGCATCTGGCCCGAACGGCCTCGAAATTTCGAAAGACGGCAAGTGGCTGTACATCGGCGGATGGGGCAGCCAATCCTTCATTCGCCTGTCGCGCGGCCAAACGCCGGTCAAGAAAGATAGCGTTCCGGTTGGCTTTCATCTCGACAACATCCGCTGGGCCCCGGACGGCGCCTTGCTGGCTGCCGGCCAGGGAGGGACTGCGCCTTCGCAGACCTCCGACGTCGTGAAGGTCGATCCGGCCACGCTCAAGCTCCAGAAACTCATTCACCATCCCAATATCGACGGGTTCGGCGTCACGACGGTCGCCGTTCAACTCGGCAAAGAGCTCTGGCTCGGTTCGGTGCGCGGTGATCGCATCGCGATCTTTCCGCTGGTCCCGTCGCCGCCCGCGCCGTAGACTGGGCCGAAAAGAATTCATTTGGAGGTAACATGCCAACAAAGTTGCACGCGCTGATAGGGACCGCGTTTCTCTGCCTTCTAATCAGCCTCTTCACCACGCCGGCGCGCAGCCAGGATCCGCGGCAGGCTCGTGGCGGCCGGGGTCAAGTGGCGTTGCCCGATGGACCGGGCAAAGATCAGGTCCAGATGCAGTGCACCAAATGTCATGCGCTCGGGTTGATTGTCAACGCCGGTGGAAACACCAGGCAGGAATGGGCCGATCTGTTCGGCACGATGGTCAAGCTACCCGATGATCAGCGCGACGCGATCTCGGACTACCTGGCCCGCAGTTTCCCGCCGCAGCCAAGACCTCAGCCCGTCGTGGTTCCCGGCTCGATGAACGTATCGTTCAAGGAGTGGAACGTTCCGACGCTGGGCTCGCGTCCTCATGATCCGGAACCCGGCCCCGGCGGCACGATCTGGTGGACCGGTATGTTTGCCAACGTGCTGGGACGGCTCGATCCAAAGACCAACGAGATGAAGGAGTACCACGCCAAGACACCGGCATCGGGCCCGCACGGCCTCACCTTCGACAAAGATGGTTACCTTTGGTTCACAGCCAACGCGAAGGGCTACATCGGCAAGCTCGATCCGAAGACGGGCGACATTGTGGAATACAAGCTGCCCGATGACGTGCGCGATCCCCACACTCCCTTGTTCGCTCCCAGCGGCCTGCTGTTCTTCACGGCCCAGAATGCGAATTATGTCGGACGCCTCAATCCGGAAACGGGGGCAATCAAAGTTCAGAAGACGCCCACCGAGCGCGCGAATCCCTACGGAATGGTGTTCACATCCAAAGGCATTCCGTTCGTCTGCGACTTCGGCACCAACAAGATCATCCAAATCGATCCCGAGACGCTGGCGATGAAAGAATACGAATTACCCAACCCCGAAAGCCGGCCCCGGCGCATCGCGATCGCCCCGGACGACATCATCTGGTACGCCGACTATTCGCGTGGCTATCTCGGCCGCCTCGATCCGGCGACCGGCAAAGTCTCGGAGTGGCCCTCCCCGA
>DATGII010000019.1:0-82167 GCA_035295805.1 Bryobacteraceae bacterium
ACCCCAGTCCTGATGCTCGCCTTTCCTTAGATCCGCATGTTCATAGAGGTGGGTGCCATCGAAGAACGAGAGGCCGTGGCCGTCCTTCGGAAAGTGAGAGGGCACCCAATCGAGGATGACACCGAGGCCGGCCTGGTGGGCGGTGTCGACAAAATCGCGGAAATCATCGGGGGTCCCGTAGCGCGACGTCGGCGCGAAGTAGCCGGTGGTCTGATAGCCCCAGGAGCCGTCAAACGGAAACTCGGTGACAGGCAACAGCTCGATATGGGTGTAGCCCATCTGCTTGACGTACGGGACGAGCTGGCCGGCCAGCTCGCGGTAGTTGAGCCAGCGCGGGCCCAACTCCGGGTCCGCAATGCGCTTCCAGGATCCCAGGTGGACTTCATAGATGGCCACCGGCGAGTCGAGGCTTTGCTGATGGCGCCGGCCGCGCATCCATTGACTATCGCGCCACTGGTATCGCTCGAGGTCCCAGACGATGGATGCGGTGTTGGGCCGCATCTCGGCAAAAAACGCGCAGGGATCGGACTTGGTGGCCATGTATCCCTGATAGCTCGTCTTGATCTCGTATTTGTAAAGCTCGCCATCTTCGAGCCCGGGAATGAAGATCTCCCAGACGCCGGAGCTGCCGCGCAGGCGCATCGGGTGGCGGCGGCCGTCCCACTGGTTGAAATTTCCGATCACGCTGACACGCTCGGCATTGGGCGCCCAGAGAGCAAAGCACACACCGCGGACACCATGATGCTCCATCAGGTGCGCACCCAGCTTGCGGTAGAGGCGGAAATGGTTGCCCTCGCCGATGAGGTGCAGATCGAAATCCGTCAGGACCGGCGGAAAACGATAGGGGTCGTCGATGTCATACTGGCGTCCGTCGGGGAGGCTGATGGATAGAGTGTAAGTGAAAAATTCAGGTTGGTCGGGAAAAACCGCCTCAAACAGCCCTTCGGGATGCACGCGGCGCATCTCGTATTCGGTATGATCCCGCACAAGGAGCGCGGAGACTGCTTGCGGCTGAAAAGTCCGGATTACCAGGACCTTGCGGCCCCGGCAGTTCGCCGGATGGATGCCCAGAACGTCAAAAGGCGCGCCATGGTAACCGCGCGTAATCGCGTTCATCGAGGAGGCGTCCAGCAGGCCTTCACTTTCCGATTCCACGAGGTCTTCTGGTTTCATAAGCGACCTGTCAGGTACCCTTCGGGTGCAGTCCTATGCCGAAACTCGCCCGGCGGCGTGCAATGGTATTAAGATTAGAATCTAACAAACTCATTCGAGAAGTTTCACCACAGACCGGGAGGCGAGGTGATGGCAGATACTCTTCGCCGGAGTCGGTATCAGTTCCAACAACGCGTCCTTAGTGATGCCTGCGCATCGTCATGCTCCGCCGGCATCGGAAAACCACGAACTGCCGGCGAGGCAGATTTTTCCTCGGGGTCGCCTGATGAGAATTGCCCTGCTTAGCTGGGAATCGCTACATTCGATTGCGATCGGAGGAGTGGCGGCACACGTCACGGAGCTGGCGGCCGCGCTCGAACGGAAGGGTCATGACGTGCACGTCTTCACCCGCATGGGCCCGGGACAGACGCCTTATCAGCGAATTGAGGGGGTGCACTACCACCGCTGCGCGTTCGATCTGAATCGTGACTTCGTTCACGAAATCAATGGCATGTGCCGGTCTTTCGTGCATCACCTGTTTGCAACCGAGGATCATATCGGAGCCTTCGATATCGTGCACGCGCACGACTGGTTGGCGGCGAATGCGATGATCTGGATTCAGCAAGGCCGCCATCGGCGCGGAATCCTGACGATCCATTCGACCGAGTATGGGCGGTGCGGCAACAACTTCTATGGCGGCCAGTCGGGGCGCGTTCGCGACCATGAGCGCGGCGGCGTCTACCACGCCGACCGTGTGATCACGGTTTCGCATAGCTTAAAACACGAAGTGGACTGGATGTACCAGGCTCCGGAGTGGAAGGTGCGCGTCGTTTATAACGGCGTGAATCCGCATAATTATGATGGATTCGTCGATCCGGCCGCGATTAAAGCGCACTATTCCATCGGTGCGATGGATCCAACCGTGCTGTTCGCGGGGCGCATGGTGCAACAGAAGGGGCCGGACCTGCTGACCGAAGCGATTCCGCACCTGCTGCGGTATTACCCGCGGGCCAAATTCATCTTCGCGGGCGACGGAGACCTGCGCGGGGCTGTCGAACGCCGAGCCCAGCAGCTTGGGGTGGCACACGCAACACGGTTCGTGGGGCATCAGGGCAACGGGTCGTTAGTCAATCTTTACAAGGCGTGCGACGTGGTTTGCGTACCGAGCCGGAATGAACCGTTCGGGATTGTGATCCTGGAGGCCTGGAGCGCGGGCAAGCCGGTGGTCTCTACCAGAAACGGCGGACCGGAGGAGTTCATCTGGCACGAAGTGAACGGCCTGAAGGTATATGCCTCCCCGGATTCGATCGGCTGGGGGCTGGGGACGCTGTTCACGAATTTCGAGTGGGCGCGCTGGATGGGACACAACGGGCGGCTCGCTGCCGAAAGCGCCTTCTCGTGGGATCACATTGCGGACGAAACCCTAGGCCTCTATCAATCGTGACTTCCGGTTTGTGGCCGCCAGCGCCACAATGGAGAATTATGACAACCGTTGGTTTACAGGAGTATGTCGAGGGACTACCGAATATCTGCGGATCGGAGTCTGCGGTCGAGGAGGCTCTGTCGCGGTCGGGCCCTCACTATCTGCGGGAATCGGGGATTGACTTTGGACGCGCGCGCGGCGTCTTCGCGAACGCGTTGCACATGCACCAGCCGCTGATTCCGGCAGGCGGATCAGACTTGGGCACGGCGGCGGTCATCAGTAATCTCCAGCACATGCGCGATAGCGGCAGCGACGAGGCGCGCTACAACGCAGGGATCTTCACCTGGTGTTACAAGCGCATGGGCGAGTTCATCCCACAGCTGATTCAGGAAGGCAAGCAGCCGCGGATCATGCTGGACTATTCGGGCTGCCTGCTGCACGGGCTGCGCGCGATGGGGCTCCAAGACGTGATCGATGATCTCAAGAAGATTACCTGCGACCCCAACTACCGGCGCGCCGTCGAGTGGCTGGCCACGCCCTGGGGGCATGCGGTGGCGCCGTCGACGCCGGTGCAGGATTTCCGGCTGCACGTGCGCGCGTGGCAGCATCATTTCGCGGCGATCTTCGGGCTGGATGCGGTGGCGCGGGTGCGCGGTTTCTCCCCTGCCGAGATGGCGCTGCCGAACCACCCCGACGTGGCCTACGAATTTATCCAAACGCTGAAGGATTGCGGCTTCCGCTGGGTGCTGGTGCAAGAACACTCGGTGGAGCAGGTGGAGGACGGCAGCGGGATCCGCCAGCCGCACGTGCCGCACCGCCTGGTAGCGCGGAATTCCAAGGGACAGACCGCCAGCATCACCGCCCTGATCAAGACCCAGGGCAGCGATACAAAGCTCGTCGCGCAGATGCAACCGTATTACGAAGCCAAGGGGTTGTCGCGGATTGATGCCGGCGGGAAATCCGTTCCCCCGCTGTGTGTGCAGATCGCCGACGGGGAAAACGGCGGCGTGATGATGAACGAGTTCCCCTCCAAGTACATGGAAGTGATGCGCGAGGCATCCGGCTCTGATGTGCCGCCGGTCAACGGCACCGAGTATCTGGAGTATCTCGATAGCCTCGGGATCCAAGAAAGCAGCTTCCCGGCAATCCAGCCGATCATGCAAAAGCGCATTTGGGAACGGTTTCAAGGCCGTTCCGGCACTGAAGCGTTGGAGAAAGTCATCGAAGAATTAAGAAAAGAAGACAATCGCTTTCATATGGAGGGGGGAAGCTGGACGAACAATCTCTCCTGGGTCAAAGGGTACGGAAATGTGCTCAGCGCGATGGATCAAGTGAGCGCGTTGTTTGCCGAAAAGACGAAAAACGCGCGCACCTCCGAGCCGCGCTATCGCAATGCGCTTTTTTATCTGCTAACCACACAGACCAGTTGTTTCCGTTATTGGGGCACGGGGGTGTGGACCGACTATGCCCGCGAGCTCTGCCGGCGGACGACGGCGATTTTGCAGCACGATTTTTGAGCGCGAACCGAGGAGGAGGATATTGTGAAATGCTGGTTTTGTGAGAGTGACGCCCGGGGAACGTGCGCGGCCTGCGGCCGGGGTTTGTGCCACCAGCACGCGCACATCCATGATGAAATGACGATTGCCAAGTCGGATACAAGCACGGGCTATGCCAGCTACTATAACGTGTATAGAGCGCTCAAGTGCTCCGATTGCCGCCTGGAATGGAAGACGCACCAGCACGGACATTTAGTTTAGATTCGCCCGCCGACTGGCTGGCGGGCGCCGGCATATTCCTGGAGCGCGTGTGGCGTGCCGTGCAGGCCTTCGGCGGCGCTCTGCGCAAAGAACCGGTCCGTGCGCGCGGCAAACGGCGCCGCGCCGGCGCCGAGCTCACGGCCGTACCACGCCCCTCACCGCCGAAGGAACCGGAAGGATTGCCAGAGACGTACGGCCGGACGAAAGTCGTGGCGATGGTCGTGAGCCCCTACCTGGTTCACGTTTACTGGGACCTGGCTCCGCCGGACGGAGCGCCGAGCGGGCCGGCCAGCCTGCGGTTTCACGATTTGAATGTTGGCACCTCATTCGACGTGAATGTAGATCTCGCCGCGCGAAACTGGTACGTCCATTTATGGAGTCCGGAAAGACGGTATACGGTCGAGCTTGGCCGGGAGCAGGGCGCTGCCTTTACTCCGCTGGCCCGCTCGAATCCGATTGAGACGCCGCGGGCGTGGCCGGTGGCGGAGGTGGATCGACCGGAGCGGGCCCTGGCGGCTGGACGCACGCTCCCGGCTGAACCCGAACCCGGTTCGCCCCCGCGGATGCAACCTGCGCCAACCGCGCAACTCACGAATCCAACGGCGCCGCCGCCGTTGGTTGTGGACTCCTCCGCGAGCGTTCCAACGCTCGTGGGGGGCGCATCGAACGCACCTCCGGCTCCGGGCAGCGCGACCCATACACTGCAGGAAAGGTTGGCGGAGCTGTACCGGTTCCGGCGCTGGCCGGGCCCACCGGTGCTGCCCGACGCCAATGGTCCCGCTGCGGCCGAGTCTACCGCCGCGGAGCCAACGGCGCCCGAGTCGCCGGAAATCGCCGGGCCGGGAGCACTGCCCGATCTCACCGCGCGGCTGGAATCGCAATTCTCTCCGGGCCTCTCGTCGGGCCTGCTTGGAAATCGCGATCGCAGCAAGCCGATCCGGTGAATTCATGCACGGCTACCTGGCCCTGGTGCTGCACGCGCATTTGCCGTTTGTGCGCCACCAGGAGCATGAACAATTCCTCGAAGAAAACTGGCTATTCGAGGCGATCACAGAGACTTACATTCCACTATTCATGGTCATCGAACGCCTGCTCGAAGATGGCGTCGATTTCCGGCTTACCCTCTCTTTAACCCCGACGCTGGCGTCGATGCTCCTCGATCCGCTGCTGCAGTCACGCTACTTGAAAAAGCTCGGCAAGACTATCGAGCTGACCGAAAAAGAACTCGAGCGCACTCGGGACTTGCCGGCCTTTCATCCGTTGGCGCGTATGTACCACGAACTCTTGGTCCAGGTGCGCGAGGCATTTGTGAACCGATATGACCGGAACCTCGTGAGCGGCTTCGAGCGGTTTCAGCAGACGGGAAAGGTGGAAGTGATTGCGAGCGCGGCCACGCATGGTTATCTGCCTCTGCTCTCAGTAAACGAATCGGCGGTACGGGCGCAGATCGGCGTCGGAGTTGAACACTATCGGCAGGTCTTCGGGCGCCGGCCGCGCGGCTTCTGGCTGCCGGAATGCGGCTTTTATCCCGGAGTGGACCGGCCGATGGTGGAACACGGGATTCAGTACACGATTCTGGAAACGCATGGAATTACCCGGGCGGACCACCGCCCGCGCTACGGTGTGTTCGCGCCGCTCATATGTCCATCGGGGCTGGCTGTGTTTGGACGTGATCCCGATTCCTCGCGGCAGGTGTGGAGCTCAGCCGCCGGTTATCCGGGCGATTATGACTATCGCGAATTCTACCGCGATATCGGCTACGACCTCGACCTGTCGTATGTCGGGCCCTATATTCATCGCGACGGCATCCGCACCGATACCGGGATCAAATACTACCGCATTACGGGCAACGGCGAAGATAAAGATCCCTACATGCCCGAGTGGGCGGAGCGAAAGGCGGCCCTGCACGCCGAACATTTTTTGTCGGAGCGCATTCAGCAGGTGCAACAACTCGCGCCCGGCATGGACCGTCCCCCGCTGGTCGTGGCGCCGTATGACGCGGAGTTATTCGGACACTGGTGGTTCGAAGGGCCGCGGTGGCTAGACTATTTGATCCGCAAAACCGCATTCGACCAGCAGACGATCCGGCTGGTCACGTTATCGGAATATCTCGACCAATGGCCGGAAAATCAAGTCGCGACGCCGTCGCTTTCCAGCTGGGGCAGCAACGGGTTCAATGAAGTCTGGATGAACGGCGAAAACGACTGGATCTATCGCCATCTGCATTTCGGCGCCGAGGCGATGGAGAATCTGGCGTCGGCGCATGCGAAGGCAAGCGGTCTGAACGCTCGCGCGTTGAACCAGGCGGCTCGCGAGCTGCTGCTCGCACAGGCCAGCGACTGGACGTTCATGATCAACGCCGGAACGATGGAGGAATACGCCACCGCGAGGACCAAGAACCACCTCCTGCGCCTGCACCGGCTGAAGGAGCAGATCGAAACCGGGAACATTGACGAGAGCGAGCTCCAAAGCCTGGAGTGCCAGGACAACCTCTTCGCCTCGATCCCGGCGGCGCACGAGTTTGCCGCCGGTCCGCGCCCCCAGGACCCGGTGACGGTGGCGGCCGTTTCCACACCCTTGCCTGCCCAACTCAAGATTGTGATGGCCTGCCCGGAGATCGTCCCCCTGGCCAAGACCGGGGGACTGGCCGACGTGGCGGCATCGCTGGCTTCCGCGCTCGCCAAGCTAGGTCATCAGGTATCGCTAATCATGCCGGCATATCGCAGCGTTCTCGCGCACGGCTCCCCGATCCGCGAAACCGGTCTGCATTTACAGGTGCCGCTGGACGGGACGCGCGAAGAAGCTGCGGTGCTCACCACGACCCTAAGCCCGGGCATACCGGTCTACCTTATTGCCGCTGACCAGTACTTTGACCGCGCGGGGCTCTACGGCACAGCCGCGGGCGACTATCCGGACAACGCGCGCCGATTCACGTTTTTCGCGCGCGGCGTTCTGGAATTGCTGCGGCATCTCGGGGCGCCGGACGTCCTGCACGCGCATGATTGGCAGACGGCCTTGTCGATCGCGTTTCTCAAGGCGCAGCCGGAGCGCTACCCCGGCCTGGCGGCGATCCGCACCGCGTTCACGGTTCACAATCTCGGCTACCAAGGTTTGTTTCCGGCCAGCCAGTGGCCTCTGCTCAACCTGGATCGCAGCTTGTTCGGACCACGGCACCTGGAGTTTTACGGGCAGATTAATTTTTTGAAAGCCGGGCTGGTTTTCGCGGATGCGATCACCACCGTCAGCCCGACCTATGCGCGCGAGATCCAGACGGCGGAGTACGGCTTCGGCCTGGACGGCGTGCTGCGGGAGCGCGCTTCGCACCTGTTTGGCATTTTGAACGGGGCCGATTACGATGTCTGGAATCCGCGGGGCGACCGCTGGATTGCCCGTGCCTATGGACCGGACGATCTCTCCGGCAAACGAGCGTGCAAAGCGGAACTGCAGAGGCTCTTTGGCCTAACGGTGTCCTCGGACGTGCCGCTCATCGGAAGCGTCTCGCGGCTCGCATCACAAAAGGGATTCGATCTCATCGAAGCCGCCGCCGAGGAATTGATGCGAGGCGATCTGCAATTTGCGCTGGTCGGCAGTGGCGACCAGCACTACCAGGATCTGTTTCTGGCCCTGGCGCATCGCTATCCGGGAAAGCTTTCGGTGAAAATCGCGTTCGACGAGAAGCTGGCGCATCAAGTGGAAGCGGGCGCCGACATGTTTCTGATGCCTTCGCGGTATGAGCCGAGCGGACTGAATCAGCTGTACAGCCTGAGATATGGCGCAATTCCGATCGTGCGCGCCACCGGCGGGCTGAAAGATAGCGTGCAGGAGTACGATCCGGCCACGCGCACCGGCACCGGTTTTCTCTTCGAGCGATATGAGCCTGCGGCCCTGGTTGCGGCAGTGGGTCGGGCGCTCGCCTGCTACCGCCAGCCGGACCATTGGGCGTCCCTCATGCGCAACGGAATGCAAGCGGATTTTTCGTGGACGCAGTCGGCTCGGGAATACGTGCGGGTGTTCCGGCGCGAACTCGTGTGAAATTCGTTACACTGGCGCCCGGATTCGGGTCCGATCTCTCTTCTCGCGACCGGCTGACGCTGGCATGCTGGGAGCCATGAACTTTGTTTCGGAAGAGACGCGGCGGAATCCATTTCCCGATTACGAACGCATGCGCGAAAGCGCCCCGGTCTTTCAGGACCCGCATACCGGCATGTGGATGATCTTCGATTATGACGGCGTCAAGCGCGCTTTGAACGAGAACGAGGAGTTCAGCTCGAACCTGTGGGCAACCGCCAACCAGCCCACGCCGCAGTGGCTGATTTTCTTCGATCCGCCGCGGCACACGAAATTACGCGCGCTGATCATGCGGGCGTTCACTCCGCGAATGGTGGCGGGGCTGGAGCCGCGAATCCGGCAGCTGTCCGGCGAATTATTGGATCGACTGGGTGACGGCGAACAAATCGATCTGGCCGCCGGTTATTCGGTTCCCCTGCCGCTCATGGTCATTGCGGAGATGATCGGGGTGCCCGCGTCGGACTGGCCGCGCTTCCGCTGCTGGAGCGACATCATCCTGAGGCTGAGCTTCACCGGATTCGACAGCGAGGAAGTTCAGCGGATCCGCGGCGAGTACTCCGCCATGACGGAAGAGATGAAAACCTACCTGCCTTTGTTGATCGCGCAGCGCCGCGCGGCGCCCGCTGACGATCTGCTAACCCGCCTCGTGGAAGCCGAAGTTGACGGTGAACGGCTGTCCGAGGACGAGATTCTCGCGTTCGTGCAGTTGCTGCTGGTCGGCGGCAATGAGACCACCGCCAACCTGATCAACAATGCCGTTCTGTGTTTCATTGAAAATCCCGATCAATTAGGCCGGCTGCGAGCATCCCCGGAATTGCTGGCGCCGGCGATCGAAGAGGTGCTGCGCTACCGCTCGCCGTTTCAATATACGTACCGCGCCACCAGGCGGGACGTGGAGATCAGCGGTCGCGTGATCGCAGCCGGCAAAATCGTGCTGGCCGTCATCGGGTCGGCAAACTACGATCCGCGTGTATTCGCTGCACCGGAGCGATTCGATATTGCGCGCGAGCCCAATCCGCACCTGGCATTCGGGCGCGGAATTCACTTTTGCCTCGGGGCGGCTCTGACGCGACTCGAGGCTCGCGTGGCGCTGGCGGACCTGCTGTCGCGTTTCGAGCGTTTCGAGTTGGCGAACAACGAGCCTTGGCAGCCCCGAAAAGCTTTGCACGTCCATGGGCCGGCGCAGCTTTGGCTGGCCGGGACCGCCAGGTCCTGCACTGCCTCGGCTTCAAGAGGGGAGGTCGCCCGACTTACTTCTTTTCGGTCTCGACCTTGGGGATTCCGAAATGGCCGCCCAAGCCGGCCAGCGAATTATCGCACCTGGCTGCGCACATCCACGTGTTCGAAATTGGAATTGACCAGCGAAATCCAGATCGTGCGCTTATAAGCGAACAGCACGTGCAGCTCGAATTCGCCGCCGTAGCTCATCGGGAACCAGACGCCGTCTGCGAACTTCTGGTAAGCGACGGAAAAGCCCAGCCCCCGCACGTCAGTGCCGAGGAGGGTTTTGACGGGCAGCGGGACACCGTGCGCCAACTTCGTCGAGACGAAAACGGGCTGATATTCCTCGGCATCGATCAGCGCTTCACCCTCCAGCCGTAGCGTTCCTTGGGATCAAACGCGATTCGATAGACGGAGCGGCCGCGATCGGTTTCTTTATCGATGAGCCGAAACTCATACTTCAACTGCTGGTGATACGTAAGCGGGAACAAATCGTCATCGATGCCGTCCCGGGAGTTGCGCTCGTCGTGAAAGTCCTCGGAAAAGCCTTCGACCAGGCCGGCATCAATTCCGTCCGCCTCGTGCTGGTGCTCATCGTAGATGACATATCCGGCCTTCGACAAGTAACGGCCCTGCATCGCGATCAATTCGCGATGAATGCCGCGCGGGGTGGGAGTCACGTTGTATTCGCGAAACTCTTCGCGCATCAGCTTGCCGTTGGTGCGGTGCAGACGGACGCTTTGCTTCTCATGATAGAGAAACTGTGCGCGCGCATCCTGGGTCTTTGCCTGGTTGGAGGCCACCTTCTGCATGATGTCGCGGACGTCAGGGAGTTGCGCGAGAGCAGGCACGGCGGCGAGGAACAGCAGCAAAGCGGTCATACTGGCCCATACGCTGGGGACAGGGCCCGCGGTGGCAGGGCGGTCCGGCGGCGCAGCCCATAGCCTAAGTCCTTGATTTCATGGCGGCAAAAGATCTTGTCTTCCATCACAAATTGCAATATTATTATTACAAATTGCAATATGACGCTCGGCGAGAAAATCCGCTACCTCCGCGAGGTCGAAGGTACGCTGCGCGGGCTCGGCCGCGACCTGTCGCAGCAGGAAGTGGCGCGGCTGATCCAGAGGGACCTGAAAAAATCGATCAGCCAGAGCTACCTGTCACAAATCGAGAGCGGGGCGCGGCCGCATTTGACCAATTCGACGCGCATGCTGCTGGCGCGTTTCTTCAAGGTGCATCCGGGGTACCTGGTGGACGATCCGGAGGGATTTCAGAACGGGCTGATCTCGGATGTGGGCGCGCTGGAGGACAAGCTCGACCTGTGGCTCGTATCGGGCGCAGAGCGCTTCAGCCGCGATCCGGAGCTGCATCATGCGCTACTCGCGGTGGCGCGTCATGCGGATTCGCGGCTATGTCTGATCCTGCTGGGAGAGATTCTGGAAAACCCCGGCCTCGCCGAGCGGTTGATGGAAGTGCTTAAGCCGGGGCACAAGCCCGGGAGGCGTGCATGAACTGGTCGGATTTTTACCTGCTCTGTTTTGTGATCGGTTTCGGCCTGAGCGCGCTGGCGCTGGTGGCCGGCAGCACGCATCTGCATCTGCCGCATCTGCACATTCACCACGGATTGCACGTGCCGCGCGGAGGGTCATCGGTTCCGTGGCTGAACTTCGGCACCATCGCCGCATTTTTGGCCTGGTTTGGGGGCACGGGATACCTGCTCGAACACTACTCGCATTTCTGGGTCTTAGCGGCCCTGGGAATCGCCGTGCTGAGCGGATTGGCGGCCGCCTCGGTAGTTTTCTGGTTCATGGCCAAGGTGCTGATGGCGCGCGAAGCCGCGCTCGATCCCGCCGACTACGACATGATCGGGGTCTTGGGCCGCCTCAGCATTCCGATTCGCGCCGGCGGCACCGGCGAGCTGATTTATTCGCAGGAAGGAACGCGCCGTGTCTGCGGGGCACGCTCCGACGGGAATCAGGTGATTCCGAAAGGCGCGGAAGTAATCGTCACACGCTACGAAAAAGGGATTGCGTATGTCCGGCCGTGGGAAGACCCGGCCGAGGAATTCAACAAGCACTAGCGGGAGGAAAGGTGTTCTTTATGTCGGAGACTACATTGGTTGTCAGCGGCTTAATGCTGCTGGCCCTGATCTTTCTGATGTCGATGTTTGCCAGGCTGTTCCGCAAGGCCGGGCCGCACGAGGCGCTGGTCGTCTATGGGTTCCGCGGAACCCGGGTTATCAAGGGCCGCGGAACCGTGATCTTCCCCATGGTGGAGAATTGCCGCTGGCTCTCGCTCGAGCTCATGTCGTTCGACGTGGCGCCGCAGCAGGATCTCTACACGCGTCAGGGTGTGGCCGTCACGGTGGAAGCGGTGGCGCAAATCAAGGTGAAGTCGGACCCGGAGTCGATCCTCACGGCGGCTGAGCAGTTCCTCACAAAGGCTCCGCAGGAGCGCGAAGGACTCATCCGGTTGGTGATGGAAGGCCACCTGCGCGGGATCATCGGTCAGCTCACCGTGGAAGAGATCGTCAAGCAGCCGGAGATGGTGGGCGAGCGTATGCGCTCGACCTGCGCGGACGATATGAACAAAATGGGGCTGGAAGTCATCTCCTTCACCATTAAAGAAGTCCGCGACAAGAACGAATACATCACCAACATGGGCCGGCCGGACGTGGCGCGGATTAAGCGCGATGCCGACGTGGCCGCGGCTGAAGCCGATCGCGATACCGCCATCAAGCGCGCGCTGGCGGCGCGGGAAGCCGCGGTGGCCAAGGCCCAAGCCGACCAGGAGCGCGTCTTGGCCGAGACGCTGTCGCAGGCCAAGCAGGCTGAGGCGCAGCGCGATCTGGAGGTCAAGAAAGCCGAGTACGCCGAATCGGTGAAGAAGCAGCAGGCGCAGGCGGACAAAGCCTACGACATACAAAGCAATATCATGCTGCAGCAGGTGCGCGCCGAGGAAGTCACGATCCACCAGGTGGAAAAAGAACACGAGGTGAAGGTGCAGGACGCGGAAATCCAGCGCCGCGACCGCGAGCTGACTGCCACCGTGCTGAAGCAGGCCGAGTTCGAACGCAAGCGCATCGAAACCCTGGCCGAGGCGGAGCGGCAGCGGCTCATCACCGAAGCGGAAGGCAAGGCGAACGCGATCCGAGCGCAGGGCGAAGCGGAAGCCGAGATTATTTTCAAAAAAGGCGAAGCCGAAGCCAGGGCGATGAACATCAAGGCCGAGGCCTATCAGGAATTCAACCAGGCGGCGATCGTGGACAAGCTGATCAGCAGCATGCCGGAGGTGGTGAAAGCGCTGGCGGCGCCCCTGGCCAATGTCGACAAGATCACGGTGATATCGACCGGCAACGGCGATGCCGCTGGCCTGAACAAAATTACCGGCGATATGACGAAGATGGCGGCGCAGATTCCGGCGCTGTTTGAAACGCTTTCGGGCATGCCGCTGAGCGAGTTGTTTGCGAAGGTTCGATTGATTGGAGACAAGCCGCCCAAGCTCGACGACAAATCGAAAGGCGCGTCGGCGTAATAACGAAGTGAGCAACAGGAGGATCCCATGGCGCTGTTAGAAAGAGTTTCCACGTTAATTCGGGCCAACCTCAACGACCTCATCGATAAGGCTGAGGATCCCGAAAAAATGATCAAGCAGCTGATTCTCGACATGGAGAATCAACTGCTCCAGGTGAAGACACAGGTGGCGATCTCGATTGCCGACCAACACGTTCTGGAAGGCAAGTTGAAGGAGAACGGCGAGTCCGAAAAGCAATGGATGCGGCGGGCCGAACTGGCCGTCGATAAGAAAGACGACGCGCTGGCGCGCTCGGCCGTGGAGCGCTCGCTGAGCTACAAAAACATGGCGGAGAGCTTCCGACAGCAGGTAGAAGACCAGAAGACGCAGGTGGAGAACCTCAAAACCGCCTTGCTCAAGCTCCAGCAAAAGCTGGCCGAAGCGCAGGCGAAAAGCGATCTGCTGATCGCACAGCACCGGCGCTCGCGGGCGCTCGGCAAAGCGGCGGACGCCGGCATGACGATGGGCAACCAGTCCAAGGCCGCCGCCTTCAATCGCATGAAGAGCAAGGTGCAGCACAGCGAGGCCGCGGCCCAGGCAAAAACCGAACTGGCGTCCGATAGCGTAGAAGATCGTTTCGCCGCGCTAGAAAAGCAGGACGAGATCGACCGCCTGCTCGAAGAGATCAAGGCCAAGCGCAAGGCCGGATAGCCGGCGGCCGGGAGATCTGTCACAAGGAATTGATCTGTATGCACCTGGTAGTGGCGGCGCCCCTCATCGGCGCAGTCGGCGTAGGGATCGCGATCATGGCGCTCACCTTCGCGCTGTTTTACGCGCCGGGGCCCCCGCGCTATACCCTGACGCAAGATGCTCTGACGATCCACGATCGCTTCTACCCGGTCACCTTGCCGGCGGAAGCCGTGGATGTCGGAAGCATCCAGGTGGTAGACTTCACCGCCAACCCGGAATGGCGGCCGGTACGCCGGACCAATGGCTTCTCCAGTATGCATTACCATTCGGGCTGGTACCGCGTGGCCGGCGGGCAGAAGATTCGGTTGTATCGGGCGGATGGCAAGAAACTGGTGTTGCTGCCCCCACGCGGAACAGGCTCGGCCGTAATATTCGAGGCGCCCGAGCCCGAGCGCTTCATCGCGGACTTGAAGCGCGCGTGGAACGAGAGTTAACTCGTCCGCGATCGAAACATTGCCAAAGGCGAATGAGGAGGCCGAGTCACGGTCGAGATGTGTCTATGCGTCACGGAGCAAAGATTGACTCGTGGATTATCGTTGCGGTTCTAACCGGCACCCTGGTGCCTGTGCTGAGCCACGTTTATTGGGCGGGTGGGCTGGTGCTGGCGATCCTGCTGGTTGCCATCTATCCGCAATCGTATGAGACCACGCCGGCCGGCCTGCTGATCCAATCCGGCCTGACCCGCCGCTTCATCCCTTACGAGGCTATTACCTTCATTGGTCCGTCATCGGATGCTCACAGCAGTGTGGCGCTATCGGCGGACCGCATCAAGATCCAATGGGGTCGGTCGTCGGAACTGCTGATCGCCCCGGCCGATGCCGATCGTTTCTGCGCCGATGTTGCCGCCCGCGCTCCGCAACTTTGCAAGCGCGGCCCGAACCTGATACTGTCCTCGATATGAGCGGTAGCGCGACGTCACCGGAGCCGGTTCTGCGGAAAATCTTACACTTCGACTCGCCGGCCGAGGTATACAAAGCCGACGCCTGCGTGATCACGTGCTTCGACGCCCGCTTCGACGCGGCAATCCGGAAATTCCTCAAGGGACACTCCATCACTCTTTACGATCACGTCAAGATTCCCGGTTCGGCCAAGGTGCTCGGCGCGCCCGATTACGAGGCAGACCGCGATTTTGCGATGCGCATGGTGAGGACTTCGATCCGCCTGCACCGCCCCACCCGTTTCCTGCTGATCGGGCACAACGATTGCGGGGCGTATCCGGGAAAGCCGCCGGCGGTGGTCTCCGCTGATCTGCTCCAGGCCGCGGCTTATCTGCGCAAGGCCGAACCGTCGATCCCCGTCGACGCGTACTTCGCGGATTTCGACGGAATCTATGAAGTCGCGTAGGAGCAGGGCGACAACTCCGCCACGGTACAATAATCGAATCCGGATTATCCGAGGAACTACTCTAAAAGCACGGAGCCGTCTGATGAGACATCGGGGGATCTACGCACTTTGTGGTTTGTTACTGGCCCCGGCGGGCTGGACTGCCGAAACCGAGGTTCTGCGCGGATATTCCACCGCATCGGCACAAACCGAGCAGAGCTGGGAAGCAAAGTTTCGCGCGATTCCTGACCCGGTCAATGTGCGTACCTACATGCAGCGCCTCAGCGCGGAGCCGCACCACGTCGGGTCGCGATACGATAAGGCGAACGCCGAATGGATCCTCTCCAAGTTCAAGGAGTGGGGACTCGACGCGAAGATCGAAACATACCAGGTTCTCTTCCCTACCCCGAAAGAACGCGCGCTCGAAATGGTGGCGCCGGCTCGCTTCACCGCGAAACTCCACGAGCCGGCACTCGCCCAAGATCCGACCTCTTCACAGCAGGCGGAGCAGCTTCCCAGCTATAACGCCTATTCGATCGATGGCGACGTGACGGCTCCGCTGGTGTATGTAAACTTTGGCGTGCCGGAGGACTATGAGATGCTCGATCGGCTGGGCATCTCGGTCAAAGGCGCGATCGTGATTGCCCGCTACGGCGGTTCTTGGCGCGGCATCAAGCCGAAAGTCGCCGCCGAACACGGAGCGGTCGGTTGCCTCATCTATTCGGATCCGCGCGACGATGGATACTTCCAAGGCCCGGACTTTCCCACCGGCCCGTTCCGGCCCAGGGACGGCGTACAGCGCGGCAGTGTCATGGATATTCCGGTTCGCTCGGGCGATCCGCTGACGCCGAATGTCGGCGCCACGGCCAACGCGCGGCGATTGCCGCTGAATCAGGTGGAAACACTCACCAAGATCCCGGTGCTGCCGATTTCCTACGGCGATGCCGAGCCGCTGCTTGCGGCTCTGGCCGGGCGCGTCGCCCCCGAGCCATGGCGGGGCGCGCTGCCCATCACTTACCATGTCGGGCCGGGGCCGGCGCGCGTGCATTTGAAAGTGACCTTCAACTGGGACACCAAGCCTCTGTACGACGTCATCGCGCGGATTCCGGGTTCGACCGACCCTGACGCCTGGGTGATTCGCGGCAACCATCACGACGCCTGGGTGAACGGAGCCGAGGATCCCGCCTCGGGCGCATCCGCGCTGATGGAAGAAGCACGCGCGCTGGGCACGCTCCTCCGGCAGGGATGGGCTCCCAGGCGCACCATTATCTATTGCGTGTGGGACGGTGAAGAGGAAGGGCTGCTCGGCTCCAGCGAGTGGGCCGAAGATCATGACCCCGAGTTACGGGAAAAGGCGGCCGTCTACATCAACTCCGACGGCAACGGCCGCGGATTTCTCCAGGTCGAAGGTTCGCATTCGCTCGAGAAATTTATCAATGGCGTGGCGCGCGACGTGACCGATCCGGAGGCCCAGATCAGCGTCTGGAAGCGCATGCAGTTCGGCTATATTTCGAGGCTGCCGCCCAACGCGCCGTCTTCGGAAAGCCAGGAGTTCCGGCAACGCTCCGATTTGCGGATCGGCGCGCTCGGCTCGGGCTCGGACTATACGCCATTTCTGGATCATCTCGGCGTGGCGTCGCTGAATCTCGGCTTCGGCGGCGAAGATCGCGACGGAATCTATCACTCGATCTACGATGATTTTTACTGGTATACGCATTTCGCTGACAGCGATTTCGTTTACGGGCGCGCGCTGGCCCAGACCGCCGGGACGGCTGTTCTTCGGCTGGCGGACGCCGATGTATTACCTTACGACTTTACGAGCCTGGCGGAAACGATCCGCCGCTATATCGATGAGGTGCGAAAGCTCGCCACCGACTTGCGCGACCAAATTGCTGAACGCGACCGGCGCATCGACGAAGGATTCTATTCAGCCGTCGATAACCCGCGCGAACGCCTGCTCCCCCCTCCTCAGGAAACGGTACCCCCGTTCCTGAATTTTGCGCCGCTCGAGAACGGATGGAGCGCCCTGCAGCGCGCCGCCCAGCAATACGACCAGGAGATGGCCAAGGCAGGAGCGAATGGGGGCGCCGCGCTGGCCGGGGCTTCCCTGCGCGATGCGAACAATAAGCTGATCCTGGTGGAACGCGCCCTGACGCTGAAAGATGGTTTGCCGAACCGGCCCTGGTACCAGCACCAGATTTACGCTCCCGGGTTTTACACCGGGTACGGTGTGAAGACCCTCCCGGCGGTGCGCGAGAGTATTGAGCAGAAGCAATGGAAGGAAGCCGAGGAGCAGATTGCGCGCGTCGGCAAAGTTCTGGAAAATGCCGGTGAATCTATCAATAGCGCGACCGCGGCGCTGAAGCGCGTCGCGCCTTAGCTTTCAGCTGCAGGTTCACATGCCCGAGGGAGGCGAACTGGCCCACCAGGCTGGCAGTCCGCGGCGGGCGGCGTTTGGGATCGAAATCGCCGCGCCGAAACAGATCGGTTGCGGAAATCACGGCGGTTCCCATGGGACGGTATTCGTAAGTTCCCTGCGCCCAGGCCAGATCGTCCTCCAGCCAGAGGTAAAACCCCATTTTTTGATGTTACTACCGGCTGACAAGCAGGTCTACGGCGTGGGCCAGTTCCTCGGGCACAAACGGCTTAGTCACGACGCGGCACGAACGAAAGGCTGCTTCCAGGGTGAAATCCGGGGAACTGGATAGATAAAGAAGCGGTACTCGATCAGAGTACTCCAGAAAGTCCTCCGGCTGGTTCGTGACCAGGACGCCGATATTGGACTCCGGCGCAGCCAGTAAACGAGCGGCTTCGCTACGGTCGGCCAGCGTCACCTCGTAACCGTGCCGCTGAAGCACTGCGCGGACCAGCTTGGATACCAATGGGTCCTCCACGACTACGACCGTTCCCATCAAACTAAGACCGTCCCGCGCCGAATCGGAAAGCGATGCAAGTACCGGCATTTACACTTTAATTGTGAGGTGAGTAGCCGTTCGGGTATAGTCCCCACAAAGGGGGAGGGGGTGGGTGAAATGCGGGGGTATGGGCACCCGCGTGGGTTTAAAAGGGATCAAAATAGGGACAAATCAATTGAAATTATTTCAATAGCGAACGCCAACGGCGAAAAACTAGTTTCGCTAGACCGGCTAAGCGCGTGGCATTGAAATATGGATCAACCGGACTGGTAAGCTCCCGAATGTCGCCGCAGTTGGCATCCTGAACGCACCAATCGGCAATCATCTCGGGCGTGACTTCGAGGTGAAACTGGAGGCCGTAAGTATGGGAGCCAATCCGGAATGCCTGGTGCCGGCACCGCTCGGAATACGCCAGCCACGAGGCGCCCCCCGGAAGGTCAAAGGTTTCGCCGTGCCAATGGAAGACCGTTTGGGTCCCCTCGAGCCCGGACAAAACAGGGTCCTCGCACCCGGCTTCGGTCAGATGGACATCGAACCAGCCGATCTCCTTGGTTGAGTTCTTGTACACCTTGGCTCCCAACGCTTTGGCGAGCAACTGAGATCCGAGACAGACTCCCAGGACGGGCTGAGCCCGCTCGACCGCCTGGCGGATGATCGCGAGTTCGTGGCGAAGATACGGCAACTCATCATTGGCAGACATAGGCCCACCCATGAAGATCAATCCGGCCGCAGTGGAGACGTCAGGCACCGTGGCGCCATCCCGAAACAGGTCTGGAAATTCAACGCTGATGCCGTTGTCTTCGAGAACCGGTTGAATCAGACCGAGGCCTTCAAACGGGACATGCCGAAAAGCGACCACGCGCATCGTGGCTAGTTCTTGGCCACCTGAAAGTGGCTGAGGCCATCGGCGTAGCGCGAGATGCCGCGGTAAAGGGCTTCGGCCACCTTCTGCCGGTAGTCGGGACGGCGCAGAAGCGATTCTTCCTTGGGATTGGTGAGGAACCCGATCTCGGCGAGGACAGAAGGCATGTTGGCGCCGATCAGCACCACGAATGGGGCCTTGCGGACGCCGCGGTTCTTTTCACCCGGAAAATTCCGCGCGGAAAGCGAGAACAGCGAGGCCTGGAGGCGCTCGGCGAATTCGCGGGACTCTTCGACTTTTTCCTGGAGAGTGATTTTCTGGACAAGGTCGTGGAGTTCGAACACGGATCTGTCAGACGTGGCGTTTTCCCGGGCGGCCACTTCGAGGGCGTCTTTGGATTGGGTAAAGTTCAGGTAGTAAGTCTCAATGCCGGTGACACGGGGCGCCGCCGGTGACGAATTGGCGTGAATCGAGAGGAACAGATCGGCCTTCTTGTCATTGGCCAGTTCGGTGCGGCCCTCCAGCGGAATAAAGGTGTCGTCGGTGCGCGTGTAGATGACCTCGGCGCCCATGCGCTGTTCGACGAGTTTGCCCAGACGCTGGGCGACATCGAGAACGAGGTCCTTTTCGACCAGGCCTTTTGGACCCATGGTGCCTTCATCATGGCCGCCATGGCCGGGGTCGATCACGATGCGATTGATCTTCAAACCCAGGGCACGCACCATCGATGTTTCGCCGGCGGTGTTGAGTTTCGCGGATTTCGCCTTTTCCAGAGGGCGCGCCGGAGTGGATTGGATGGGCGCGGGCTCCGGAGGGCGCGGCGGCGCGGGCGGCAAAACCGGCGGCGCGATCGGCAAGGCAACCGGAGCGGCATCCGCAGCGACCAGTTTCGGGGGAGGCGGCAATTGCGCCGGCGGCACGGGAATAAGCGGAGCTTTCGTTTCCGGGATCTCGGACAGGACCGGAGCGGAAGGAGCCTCGGCCGGATGCAATTCGATAATCAGGCGGCTGGGGTTGATCAGCACCGACGGGGTGGCTTCCACGTTGTCGGCCAATTCGAGCACGATGCGTGTAGTGCCCGGCGTGGTTTCGGCGACGCGAATGCGCTTCAGCAAGCCCTCGCTCACCGCTTCGGTGTAGATGCGGCGCGATTCGATCAACGGCCGCGCACTGAGAATGTCAAAGTAAACGCGCTCGGGGTTGTGCAGCCGGTCACTACGGTACTGGAATCCGCCCGAGACTTCGACGGCCACGCGGGTGACGTCGCCGAGTTGCCAATGGCGGACACCGGTGACAGACCGCATCTGAGCGTGAAGGATGCCGGCAGGCGCCAGGGAAACGAAAATCGCCAGCGCCGGCAGATGCCTCATAGAGGTTCCCGGCGGGACACGTACCGGACACTGCCGTCCGGCTGGACAATTTCGAGGACGTGGTATCCGGCAGCAGGATCCACGGCGGCAGGTTTCGCTTCGGCCGGTTTCTGTTTATCAGCCGCGACCTTCTGGGATTGCGCGACGCGCTGTTTGACGGCTACGACGTATTTCTGGGTTTCGGGAAACGGCGGAATGCCGCCATAGCGCGCAACAGACTGCTCCCCAGCATTGTAGGCAGCCAGCGCGAGCGCATCGTTGCCGTGATAGAGGTCGAGCAGGTATTTCAGATATTTCGCTCCGCCCTGGAGGTTCTGGACGGGATTGGCCGGATCATCAACGCCGAAGCGGCTGGCCGTCGAGGGGACCAATTGCATGAGGCCCCGGGCGCCCTTTGGCGACACGGCATTAGGATTGTAGTTGCTCTCGGTCTGGATCACCGAACGAATCAGTTCGGGAGGCAGCGACTGCTGAGCGGCGATGGTATCCGCGGCGGCGACCAGGACCCTCGGATTCCGCACCACGACGGTGCGCACCAGTTTTCCTGTATGCGGATCGGTGCGGACGACGCTGGCGACGTCGGCCGAAGGCGAGGCCGGCGGACCACCGGCCCAAGCAACCAGGACCGTCAAGGCCGCGCACGCCGGAAATCTGAAACAAATCCGCATCAGAATGTTCTACTTACCTCTATTATAAATGTCGCCCTCAAAGAAGCAACTGGGGTGATCGCCTAATCTTTCTGACGCGGAAGCCAGAGCGAACCTCAATGTTATCATTTTTTTTGTGAGCCGCGCGGGATACGTGCTCGTCGGGGGCCGGAGTTCGCGGATGGGGCGGGATAAAGCACGGCTGCCGTTTCGCGGCGGCTGGCTGGGCGGATTCGTAGCCGGGATGGTCGCCCGAGCCGCCGGCAGCACGGTGCTGGTGGGCGATCCGGCGGAGTACAGCGAATTCCCGTGGCCGGTCATCGCCGATCGCCATCCGGGAGAGGGGCCGCTGGGGGGAATTTTGACCGCTCTTCATCATACGGAGTCGGACTGGAACCTGGTGGTGGCCTGCGATATGCCGGGGTTGTCGGAAGGCGTTCTGGAGCGGATTATCCAGGCGGCGGAGCAGTCCAAAGCCGATGCGTTGCTTCCGCAGGGGCCCTCCGGACATCCGGAGCCGCTGTGCGCTGCGTACCACCGGCAGGCGCTGGACAGGCTGGAAGCGGCATTCCGCGAAGGGGAGCGGAAAGTCATGGCCGCCGTGCGGCGGATTGGCGCCGAGATGCTGCCGGTTGGGGATCTGGCGGTGTTCCAAAACGTTAATACCCCCGAAGATTGGGCGGCTTATGGCGGACAATGAGCGCTATCCGCACTACATCGAGTTCCGGCACGTTTATAAGACGTTCGACCACCCGGTTTTAGTCGATTCGAATTTCCATGTAAATCCCGGAGAAACGGTAGCCATCATCGGGCGAAGCGGCGTCGGAAAATCGGTAACTTTGTCTCACATCATGGGGTTTTTGAAGCCGGATAGCGGGCGGGTAATCGTGGCGCACGAGGATATCACGGATTATCCCGAGGCGGAACTGCGGCGCATTCGCAAGAAGGTCACGATGGTGTTTCAGTCAGGAGCGCTGTTCGACTCGCTGACGGTGGCGGAAAACGTGTTGTTCTCGCTCGAACTAAGAGAAGATTACGACGCGCAGAACAAGGAAGACGTAGTGGACGGGCTGCTGCAGATGGTGGACATCGCGGAAGCGCGCGATCTGTATCCGGCGGATCTCTCGACCGGCTACAAGCGCGCGGTAGCGATCGCGCGCGCGCTGGCCGCCCAGCCGCAATGTATTTTGTACGACGAGCCGACCACGATGGTGGATCCGATCATGTCCGATCATCTGGGCGATCTCATGCTGCGGCTGAAGCAGCAGTTAAAGCTGACGTCGGTGGTGGTCACGCACGATCTCGATCTCATGTACAAGGTGGCGGACCGGGTGGTGTTCCTATTCGAAGGCCGCGTCATCTTTTTTGGGCCGGTCGAAGATTTGAAGAAAAGCGACCATCCGCACATCCAGGAATTTCTCGAGCTGGATCGAGTGGTTTAACCGAGTCGGGCGTCAAAATACGCTGGAGGCGTTGTGCAAAATCTGGTTACGCGGGGCGGACGCTACGGCGAGCACTCGGGTTTATCGCTATGTTGACCGGCGTTGCCGCCGTGGTGCTACTCACTGCCGGGGCCGCGATATTCTTTCCGGCGCGGCGCGCGACGAGCGTGGATCCGATAATGGGCTACGGAACGAATACAGGACATTAGGGTCTATCCCATGAAGCACGTGCTGGCGATTCTCTTGTTTGGCGTGGCGTTCGGATATCTGGAGGCCGCGGTGGTCACTTATCTGCGCGCGCTGCATGAGCCCGTGCGCCAGCGTTATTATCCCGGCCGGCCGCCGAGCGAATTATTTCCGATGCTGACGCTCGCGCAGACCCGAGCCGTTGCGCCGGAGCAAATCCGCATCATCGCGATCGAAGTCGGACGCGAGGCGGCCACCCTGATTATGCTCGCGGCGGTGGCGCTGGGAGTATCGCAAAACCTGAGCCAGTGGGCGGCGGCCTTCGCCATGGCGTTCGGGACGTGGGACCTGGCGTTTTACGGGGGGCTCAAGCTGCTGCTGGACTGGCCGGCTTCGCTGCTTACGTGGGACGTGCTGTTCCTGATTCCGGTGCCGTGGGCGGCGCCGGTCCTGGCGCCATCGCTGGTTTCGATCGCAATGATTGCGGCAGGGCTGTGGCACTTCCGCAACCCGGTGCTTATCGGGCGACTGCACTGGTGCGGGATCCTACTCGGCGCCTTGATCCTCATCGTTTCGTTCACGCTGGATTACCGGAACCTGCTGGCCGGCGGCGTGCCGCACTCGTTTGCGTGGGGGACGTTTTGCGCGGGCCTGGCAGTCGGGGTCCTCAGCTACCTGCATGCGGCGGTGACGAGCAGCCGACATGTGGAAGAAGCCATGGCTGCCGCCGCGTGACGCGCCGGCGTTACTTGTCGCGGATGACTTTGCCGCCCTTCATCACGAATTTCACGCGCTGTAGCTCGGTGATGTCGGCGAGCGGATCACCGGAGACGGCGATCAGGTCGGCGTACTTGCCCTTGTCGATGGAGCCGATCTGGTCCTTCCAGCCCAGGGCTTCCGCGTTGATGATGGTTCCCGATTGAATGGCTTGCGCGGGAGTGAGCCCTGCGATTTTCACGAGAGCTTCGAATTCCAGGGCCTGGGTGCCGTGGGCGAAAGTCGCGCCGTCGACTCCACTGCCCGCCATCGTCTGAATCCCGGGAGTGTGGGCGGCCATGCGGGCGGCTTTGGAAAAAATTGGAATGATGCGGTACTTGCCCGCGGTATTCTTCTTGTCGTTGTCATCCATGTAGGGCTCGGTGTAGCGAACGATGGTCGGGTCGTAGTAGAGCTTCTTCGACACCATCAGGTTGATCAGTTCCTGATTCAGACCGAATCCGTGCTCAATGGTGTCACAGCCGGCCACGATCGCATTCTTCAGGCCCTCACCGCCATAAACATGGCAGCCGGCCTTCTTGCCGAGGCGGTGCGTCTCGTCAATCATGGCCTGGACGACAGGCAGGGGGTACGTGACTTCGTAGACATCCTTGCCATCGGGCGTGAAGGAATACGCACCCGCCGGGTAGAGCTTGATCCAGTCAGCGCCGTGGGCGATCTGATCGCGAACCGCGGCGCGGCCTTCTTCGGGCGAGCGGACCACCGTGCTGGCGAGCGGATTTTGCGGGACTTTGGGATCGGGCGGCTTCGCGCCCCACACGATACCGAGCGTCGAAACCTGATACCGCGGCCCATCGATGCGGCCCTCGTTGATGGCATTGCGAACCGCGACGTCGCCGTATCCGTTGCCGTGCGAGGTCATATCGCGGGCGGCCGTAAATCCGGCGCGCAAGGTGGACTGCACGTTCTGGACGGCGATCAGCATGTAATCCTCTGTGGTTCCCTTGGGCTTGCGCTGATTGAACATGTGGGTGTGCGCGTCAATCAGTCCGGGGAGCACCGTGTCCCGCCGCAAGTCGATCACGGTAGCGCCGGCGGGGACTTTGATCTGACCCTCGGGGCCGACTTCAGTGATGCGTTCGCCGGAAATGAGCACTACCTGATTAGTCAGCATGCGGCCGGCATTGCTGTCGAAGAGGCGGCCGGCGCGGACCGCCACCATTCCGGCCGGCGGCGGGCATTGATGAATTCCGCCGTCGGAGCCGACGCACGGCGTGGGACCGGCGCCGCGCCAGGGAGCGGGCGGGGCCTGAGGTCCTTGCGCGAACAGGGCGGCCGTACTCAGAAACAAGATCGTCCGAATCATGCGGGTTACTCCTCCGGCGCGAATGCCAGCAGAACGTTGCCGGCCGCGCCGCCGTTGCGGGCGTAGCCGGAATTCACAAACACCATGCCGCCGACAACGACCGGACCGGCCCCATCGAGAGAGCCGCCTTTCCCGCGAACGCCATTCACGGTCTGGTAATCGCGGGCGCTATCGAAATCCCAGATGAGGCGGCCATCTTCGGCGGAGAAGGCGCGTAAATGGCCGTCGACGGACCCGGAAAAAACCACGCCGGGAATCGCGGTAACGGCGGCCGGCTGGGCGGGGCTACAATTCGGTCTCGAATCGCAGGGCTGCGGCGCGGCGTACCACGCCTTTTGCCCATCGGCGATGCGGAGAGCGGTGAGGCCGCCGCCCTGGGAGGGATCGGGTTGCGCGCCGACCTCGATCGCATTGCCGCCCCGGGCTTTTCGCGCGAGATCGGAGACGGCGGCGTAGACTTTTTGCCCGTCGCTGGCCATGCCCCACTGCACGCCGCCGTTGGTGCCTCCTTTGCCCACGCGAGTCTGCCACAGGATTTCGCCTTTGCGTTCAGGATCGAGCGCGTAGACTACGCCGGATTTCTGGCCGGCCAGCAGAATGTCCCTGCCGTTAGCCAATTTCTCCAACAGCACGGAGGAGCCGAAATCGTGATCCGGGCCGGGGCACTTGGCGGCGGTGCAAGCCCCGCTGAAAACATCGCCCGGCGTGACCTGCCGGGACCAAAGAATACGGCCGTTTTTGAGATCCAGCGCGAGGACCGCGTCACTCATGTCGGTGGCGGGCGAAGAAAAATTGTCGCCGGTCGTGACGTACAGGACGCCGCGTTTGGTGTCGAGGGTCGGCGATCCCCAGACGCCGGCGCCGGAAGGCCCCCAGGTGCCGACCGAAGCCTGAGAGTGATCCAGCTCTTTCGGTACCTCGCGAATGGTGTAAGTCTTCCAGACCTGGGTTCCATCCTTGGCGCGCAAAGCCGTTACACTTCCGCGGAACGTGCAGCAGCGGTACTCCGGATTGCTCGAGCGGGTTTCTTCCCACGAAGCAGCCGGAATGAAAACCAGGCCGTTATATACGGCCGCGGTGCCCGTCAGGCGAGTCGATTCGTGTTCCTCGGGTCTCTTCTTCCAAAGGAGGCGTCCGGTTTCGGCTTCGAGCGCGTATGCCCAACCGGTGAGATCGGTAAAAACCAGCGCGTGCGTCTTGCCGATGGGCACGGCCACGGGCGCGGAACGTACGGGGCCGCTGGCCTGGTAAACCCAACGGACACAGCCGGTATCAGTGCTCAGCGCCTGCACGGCGCCGCCCGCGCTACCCACGAACAAGGTGCGGCCTAGGACGGTGGGCGCGCCGAACGCGCTGACATCGCCGTCGTAGGCATACGCCCACTTCAACTTGAGCTTGCCGACCTGGTTGAGGCTGATGCCGCCGGCGGTGGTATAGCGGGTGTTGGAGGGGTCGGGACCCCAACCGCTCCACACCGGGCTCGGGGAAGCGCCGATGGCGACGGTCCGATCGGAGCAGTAGGCTTGCTGCGGCACCGGCGTGTCGGGCCGCTGAACGCCCAGGAAATTCGCCACCGCCTCGCGCTCGTCGCGGTTCAGCACGTAGGCGATGTTGATCATGACGCCGAAATCGAGGGTTCGCAGGATGCGGCTGACCGATAGCTGCTTGAGCGCGTCGCGGGGCGGAGTGCCTTCGCGGCCGGAGTCGTGGCAAGCGGCGCAGCGGCGCTGGTATACGGCTTCACCGGAGACGGCGGCGGAAGCAGGCTGCGCGGCGAGAGCTGTCAGCAGCAGGACGAGGGGAACAGACCGTTTCAACACGCGGTCTATTGTATCGGAATCCACTGCGGCCGGATTCACTTGCCCGGCATGTGCGACTGGTCTTTTTCGTTCTCGTTGCAGATGAACTCGAGAATATCGGTGTCCAGTTGGAGATTCATCTTCTGAATCTTGCTGGTCCAGGGCTTTTCGTACGTTTTCGGATCGTCAATGGTGGCGCGGACCTCGAGAGTGCCGAAATTGGGGCGACGGACTCGCTCGATCACGTGGAGGGCCTCCGAAGCCGGGCGGCCCATGGTGGTATCGAGCCACGTTTTGTCATTAAAGCCGGAGGTCTCGATGACCAGCGTGTCTCCGTCCCAGTGGCCGGTGGAATAGCCCAGCCAGGCCGGATTGGGGTCGGGGACGAGCTTGCGGCCATCCAGAAAGACTTGGCGGAACAGATTGAGCTGCTCGTACAAAATGACAACCACGGCGGGTGTCTGCACGATTTTGAAAGGAAACAGGCCGTTTGTATTGATGCGCGGGACGCCGTGCGGCAGACAGCGGGCCAAAGGGTCGTCGCCGTGCTCGCGCGCAACGCGCCGTTGCTGCAGGGCCTTGGCCCCCGGCACCATCATGACGTCTTCCGGCTTGAGGCCGGAAGCGAGGTCGAAAAAGAACTCCTGGCTCTCGGCCTGCCAGACGCCGGAGAGGTCGGGCTTACCATCCGACGTTTTGGGCGCGGGGGCCGAGAGGTTGGGTTTGCCATCCGGACCGCGGGGAATGCGGGCGGTGGGATAGTTGGTCCACTGGGCGAAGCACGGGACTGACGTAATCAGGACGGACGAAAAAATCGCGCTGAATCGGTACATGACGGGTTAGCTCTCTAGCTTACGCAAGTCGGGAACAAAACGCACGCCGGCGAGAAGTTCGCGGCGTTATTGCCCGCCGCCCAAGCCGACGAAGACTACACCCAGCAAGACCAGTCCGAGGCCGAGGAATTTCTGCGGCGTAAAGGTTTCGTGGAAGAACAGTCGTGACCAAAGCAGAGTCCAGACATATCCCAACGAAACCATTGGATACAGCACCGAAAGCTCGCCGCCGCGAATGCCGAGCACGTAAAAAACCGAAGAGCCGAGAAACAGGACGACGCCGAGGATGAGTTGGCGGTTGAGAAAGCTAAGGAGGGTGCCATCGAGCCGGTGGGCGCCTTTTTTCAGAAAAACCGCGCCGAAGGAGCCTACCAACGAGGCCGCGAACACCAACAGCATGGACTCGAACAATCGCGTGGTCACGTGCGCTCTCCGCGGCCAAGGATGGCGACTCCGATGACGATGGATGCAATCCCGAAATCTTTAAAAAGATTCGGGTGTTCGCCGAGCAGCGTGTAAGAGAGCAGCGTCACCCAGACATAGGTGAGGGCGATGATCGGGTAGAGCGTCGATAATTCGCCGTTCCGCAACGCCAGCACCAGCAGCAGCGTGTTGACGCCGTAAAGCGCGTATCCGGCGATCAGAGGGAGATTCGTAACAACGGCCACGAGGTCCAGGCGGAAGTGCGCCATTCCAATTTTCATCAAGAGCTGAGCGGCGGCTCCGATGACGGTGCAGCTAAAAACCAATCCCACACCGTTGCGCCGGGAGCCGGACTTTGCTTCTTTCACAGGGCTGACCGCGCTGGTGCTCAATCTTAGCCAGAATAGCAGAGTTCTCCGCTAAAATGGCCGTTTGCCATTGGAATTGTGAATCGAGTTCTTGAAACGAGTCTGCTATGCCGAACCGACATCATTACGGATTGATTCTGGCCGGAGGGCGGGGTACGCGCTTCTGGCCGCGCAGCCGCAAACATTCAGCCAAGCAGGTGCTGCCGGTAGTAAGCGAGCGTTCGCTGATTCAATCGACCGTGGACCGCCTGGCGGCGGTCATCGCGCCGGAGCGGCTGTGGGTGCTGACCAGCGAGGTGCTGCGCGAGACGATCATTAAACAAATTCCCGAAGTGCCGAAGCGGCAAATCCTGGCGGAGCCGATGCAGCGTAACACGGCTCCGGCCATCGGGCTGATCGCGCACATTCTGGCATCGCACGACCCCGATGCGGTGATGGGGGTCTTTCCGTCCGATCACGTGATTGCGCGGCCGGCGGCGTTCCGGGGCGTGGTGCGGGCATCTCTGAAAGGCGCCGAGGCGGGGCGGCTGATGGTGGTCGGAGTGCAGCCGAGGTGGGCGGAGACCGGCTACGGCTACATCGAATTTCCGCGGGGCGTTAACGCGGGGGCGAAAGCGCCCGTACCGGTCCGCCGCTTTCACGAAAAGCCCGCGCTGGCGAAGGCACGGCGGTACCTGGCGGCGGGAAATTTCTACTGGAATTCCGGAATGTTCTTTTGGAAAGCGGGCGTGCTGCTGGACCAGTTACGGCGTCACCTGCCGCGAACCGCATCGGTACTGGCTTCGCTGCCCGCGTGGGGCGCGAGGAATTTCGACCGCCAGTTGCAGGAAGCATTCCCGCGCTGCGACAACATTTCCATCGACTATGCCGTGTTGGAGAAGGCGGACAACGTGAGTGGCATTCCAGCGGGGGATTTCGGCTGGAATGACGTGGGTAGCTGGAACGCGGTTTACGAATTGATGGCGCGCGACCCTCACGGAAACGCGGTGGCGCATGAATCGGTTTGCCTGGATGCGCACAACAATTTTGTCGATGCTCGCGGCAAACTGGTGGCGCTCGTCGGCGTCGAAAACCTGATTGTGGTCGATACGCCGGACGCGCTCCTCGTGGCGGACCGCTCGCGGGCCCAGGACGTGGGAAATGTCGTAAAGGCGCTCGAACAGCGCAAGCGCGAAGACCTGCTGTAGTCCGAAACGCTATCCCGCGGGTTGGGCCTTCACCGACGCCAGCAACTTCTTCAGAATCCTCACGGCGCGGTCGATTTCCTTTTCGGTCGCGATATAAGGCGGCAGGAAGCGTAGCACCGTGTCATGCGTGCAATTGAAAAGCAGGCCCCGTTGAATGCCATCCAGGACAAGCTGCTTGCCGGGGACGGCCAATTCCATACCGACCATCAGGCCGAAGCCGCGCACCTCTTTGATGAAGGAGAACTTCCCCGCCAAATCCGTGAGTTGCGCGCGGAAATAAGCGCCCACCCGCTGGATGGAAGGCAGCAGCTCTTCGAGAATGTCGAGGAACTCCAAAGCCACGCGGCACGCCAGAGCGCCGCCACCGAAGGTGCTGCCGTGCATGCCCGGCTTGATGGCGGCGGCCGCCTTCTCATTCGCCATGATCACGCCCAGCGGAATGCCGCATGCGAGCGGTTTGGCCGCGACCATAATGTCCGGCAGAACTACCGGTTCCGACCGCTGGTAAGCGAACCACGTGCCGGGCCGGCCGATACCGCACTGGGTTTCATCGGCGATCAGCAGGGCGTTGTGTTGATCAGCGAGCTGCCGCGCGCGGGCTGCGAACTCGTGAGTCAGCGGATAAATTCCGCCTTCGCCTTGAATCATCTCCAGAATGATGCCCGCAGTGCGGCCGCTAACGGCCGCTTCCAGCGCGGGCACATCGTTCATGGGCACGAATTTCACACCGGGCAGCAGCGGCTCGAAATCGGCACGGTACTTCGGCTGGCCGGTCACCGAGAGCGCGCCGAGCGTGCGCCCGTGGAAGGAGTTATCCAAGGATACGATTTCGTACTTATCCGGGTGCAACAGATGGCCGTGAGCGCGCGCCATCTTGAGGCCGCCCTCCACGGCTTCGGTTCCGGTATTGGCGAAAAAAGCGCGTTCGAGACCGCTGATGCGTGCCAGCCGCTCCGCCAGCCGACCCTGAAACGGATGGTAATAAAGATTCGACGAATGGATGAGGAGCCCGGCCTGCTCGCGAACGGTTTTGACAATGCGCGGATGGGCATGCCCCAGTGCGTTGACCCCGATGCCGGTGATGAAATCGAGGTAACGCCGGCCCTCCTCGTCATACACATAGCAGCCCCTGCCGCGTTCGATCAGCAGCGGATAACGCGCGTAATTCTGGAGCAGGAACCGGCGTTCCAGATCGATGGCGGACTGGGCGGAAGACGGCTCCGCCACGGGCGGAAGGGGGCTGGACATTTCCTCATCATACAAAATCGCGGGGAAATTCCAGGAATTCCCTGTTGCCGTGCGCCGGACGGGCTAACCAAGGTAACCTTTGAATCCAGCGGTAGCTCGGGTAGGATCGAAACGTGGCGGCGCCTTTTATGCCCCCGGAAGTTCGCCCGAACCTGCCGGCTGGTAAGCTCGATGAGGAAATCGTCCGCCTCTATGAGGAGCACGCCACCGCTCTATCCCGCTACGCGGCTTCGTTCGCGCAGAACCAGGAAGGCGCGCGCGACGCGGTGCAGGAAGTATTTCTCCGCTATTTCATCGAACGCCGCTACGGGCGCATCATCGGAAATCCTCGCGCCTGGCTGTATCACGTACTGCGCAACTATATGCTGGATTGCCACCGCAGAGTGAACAACCGCGAAGTGATCGACGAAAATCTCGACCATCTGCCGAGCGGGCAGCAAAACCCGGAACGCATTCTGCAAAGCTCGGAAATCGCGCGCGAGCTGAAGTCGGTTCTTTCGGAACGTGAGTTCGAGTGTTTGCGTCTGCGGGCCGAAGGCCTCGATTATGCTGAAATCTGCGATGTGATGGGGATACGGATCGGCACAGTGGGCGCGCTCCTTTCCCGGGTTCAGAAAAAGATCCGCCGGTCCGCTGCGGAAAACCCGATCGATGCCGCGGGAACGGCGCAGGCGATCGATATCCTGTTCGAGAAGCGGGAAGCGTACAGCTGAGCGCGTTTCGGCGGATTCCTAATCGATTTTTGGCTTCTTTCTCGTGGTTGCGGCAACTGGTTGTGGCGCAGGCGTCACAGCACCCGGCCCCACCCGCTGGATGACTACACCCAACAACCGGACCGCCGTACGAGGTCTGCCATGGGCGTCATGCGGCACGTTCGAAATGCGATCGACGATTTCCTGACCATCGATCACCTGGCCAAAAATCGTGTATCCATGGCTTCCCGGCGCTGCATCCAGCGCCGGATAGGCATCAGCCGTAATGAAGAATTCGCATGTACCGGTATTGGGCTGGCCGAAGTTCATGATGCCCAACCGGCCCGGACGGTCGAATTGGAGATCGGGCGCGACCTCATCCTTTACCCGGATTCCACAGTCATAGGTACCGGTGCTCGTTGGGTCCCCGGTCTGGATCATGTAGCCGGGAGCCACGCGGTCGAATCTCAGATTACTGTATAGCGGGCGATCGACCATCTCGCCGGTTTCCGGGTCTTTCCAGGCCTGATGACCGGTCGCGAGCCCAACAAAGGTGCTCACGGTCGACGGAGCGTCCTTCTCAAACAGCTTCGCAGTGATTGGCCCCATCGAGGTTTTGACGATGGCGTAGAGGCCCGGTGCAACCGCCTCCGGACCACCCACCGGCTGGTCCGGCTGAGTTTCCGGCCAGGCGCATGCCGCCAATACCGCCAACAGGCAAACCGGTTTCATAGATGTTGGACCTCCCGCCAACACGATCATTGGGCGAGTCGCAGCAATGACGATGCAACCTGTTGAAACGCGGCGCTCAGGTTGCTGGAATTGTTTACCTGAATGTACATCCCCACTTGCTGGCTGGAGTTGTAAGAAGTTGAATCCTGGGTATTGGCCAGCCGCTTTAGCAGCACGGGGTCGAGCGGATATGTGCCGCTGGGATTGTTATAGCCAATCGAGAAGATCGTAATGGGGAGCATGCCCGTGGGGGCTGGCACGGAACCCATAAGTGCGCCGCTTCTGATCGTATTGCCCACATTATCCACGGTGTTCCACATAGCAAGGCCCCATTGGCATTGCGATTGAACCGTAGCGGGGTTGTAGCTCACGTTGCAGGGGCTGGCGTAAGATGCTCCCAACGTGTACGGGTTGCCGGGAGCGGGGTTGGTGGAGTTGCCGTAGATGTCGGTAGAAGGAATGTGGGCGAAGTCGCTTGCATCCCACGTACCGCTGTAGCCCATTCCGTGGCAGTTCTTGATCGCGAGCGAAGGACTGGGAGTTGCTTCGAAATCGGCACTCCCGTTCGCTACCCACCAGGTGCTGTTATGAACCGTATCGGTGGAGCGTAACAGGCTCAGACCAAGGGGGTAAGTGGTGGCTCCGCCCCATGGTGGTTTCGCGCCTTGAATCACAAACCAGCCGGCCATCGTCGTCCCCGCGCCCGGAGCCGTACCTCCATTGCTGTTGTATGTGCAGGGGCTATGAGTTGCGTCATAGGGTCCGAAGGCCTTTAAGGAATTGTTGGAAGGGTTGTTCGGGCTCACCGAGAGCGCCGTTGGAATGCCATCGGTGAAAAACACAATCGAATTCAGACTGTTATCGCCACCATTGGCCGCATCGCGATAGTGGGCCTTTTGCAGTTCGAGATAGGCCATCGCGAGCGCCTCCGCCGCGTTGGTGCCACCGTTGGCCACCATCGCGTTGATCTGGTTGAACATGGGGCCGGCGGTCGGCGAAGTCGCGAAGCTCGTGTCCGGGCCGCTCTGTGTCGCGCTATGCACATTCGGATCGTAGGGTTGCGGGTAGATGGGATATGCGACGATGGCGCTCCCGGAAAATCCCACCAGCCCCAGCTCATCATAGCTGGGCGTGAACATGCCGGTGAATTGAGTGGCGCCGGCTAACATTGCCGCCATGGTCCCCGGACACGTACCGCCGGGGGTACCGCCGCAACTCATCGAACCGGAGTGATCAAGCACCAGGACCACACGCGTGTTCTTGCGCGTAGCGACGGCGGCGGCCGCGACGGTCGAGTAATTCTGGCCGAATATACGCGCAAACATAAGGGGCGATTGCACGGTGGCCGACACGCTGATCGTATTGGTGCCGAGGCTATTCGTATAACTGATGGACGGGCTTAAATTCGCGGTGCCCCAATATCCAGTGGGAAAATTCACATTTAAGAACTCGTTGGCGATTTCGGTCGTATTGGCGACCGTGCCCAGGAGGCGTCCGGCGCCGAGCGCGGCGCCGTCCACGGCCGCCGAGAGCTTGGCTTGCACAATGTACAAGCGAGTTCCGTCAATCGCCAAGCCCACCAGTGGGATGAAGACCAGCGGCAAACCCAACATCAACAACAGCAGGGTCGCACCTTTTCGTGGGTTCTTTTTCCTGTTGTCCGTACGCATTTCAGGCCTCCTTACCTCTGGTGATCAAAAGAAACCAAACTCGTACATGACGGCGTTCGATACAAAGGGAGCCATGTTAAAACCATTCGCGGCAGCTTCGGCCAGATAAAGGACCTGACCGGAAGGCAATCCCGAGGCAACGCCATTGTTCACGGAATAGGGATTGACGCCGGTGAAGGTAGCCACGTCGCCGGACTTGGTTGCCTGGTCCGACGGCGAGATTTTGCCGTCAGTGCCAATCGTCACGCCGTTTGGTCCGCTGGTCACAGGGCTTCCGAAATTACTCGGGTGAACCGAGGTATTTCCGACAACAAGCCGTTGCGCAAACACCCACTGGGTATAGTTAGTGCAGGCGGCAGTCGGATTGCCGCTGGCATCGACGGCGCCGACGGCGGCACAGGCGTTCTTGTCCACGTAGGTCAATTGCGAAAACATGACAACGGCGTTGCCCGAGCCGGCGGTCGTGCTGAGACCCACGTTGGAGCCGAGGGCCGCCAGAACGGTCTGATTCCCGGGCAGCGCAAAATCGATGCCGCGCGCGTACATATGGCCGGCATCGCGCGCGAGCTGCACCACCTGAAGCGCGCGGATCATGTTGATGCCCATCACGCCGGTGCCCAGCAGCAGGGGCGTCATCACCAGCAAGCTGAAGGCGAACTCAATGGCCGAAACTCCTCGAGTGCTCTCTCGTTTCATAGGCATCTCCTTACGGCGCCGTCCCGATCGGAGGTGGATTTCGGGAGGGCTCGATCATGTCGGCGGAATTCACATTCGCAATCACCAGAGGGGCATTGTCGATCGCGAGCGCGGAGCTATAAATGCGAGGCATCAGCGGATTTAAGGAAAAATTCTGGACCGACACCACCATAATGTTTCCCGCCGCATCGCCGTTGGACTGCGTCGAAACATCGGTCGCGGCCGAAGTGGAGCTTGGCGCCGGCGGCAAGTAATAGTTGACCTTGATCTTGGCGAATCCGGAGGAGCCGCCCAGCAGCCCGAACGAATTCGTTTGCACGACGTCTTTGACAGCGGTGGTCAGATCTCCCGCGGCGACAATTTGGGGCGACGATGCGGTCAGGGTCACTCCCGTTCGCACGCCGATACGGACGGCCCGCTGCAGCGTGGCCTCCGCGAACACCGCCCAAGCGGTATCCACCAACACAGTGATCATGGCCAGCAGCGGCAGCAACACCAGGGTAAACTCCAACAGTTCGGAGCCTCTTCGGCGCCGGGCTCGCGCTGCGCGCCGGCCTTGCACAGTCTTAGCCGGTTCCATCTGCTTTCTCCCCTCTGCAGAGATGTCTTCGACGTATGTGAGTTGCAACGAGGCCGGTTTCTTTACGCGATACCGGCGGGGTTTTCTTGATGACGGTCCTTGCTAAGTCGGCGAAGCGGCAGCAGGATTGCCGCTGCTGAAAGTTAACCCCGAGTGGCGTGAGAGGCCCTTTTGCGTCAACATAGAAGAGAATTCAGACGAGAATGCCGTTCGTTTTTCGATTCCCACCGGTTTTGTTCCTGTTCCTGGGAAGCCAGATCTATTTCCCGTTGCGCGCCGTAGCCTGGACCCGCAGGCGGATTCACTCGCGCACCGGCCAATGGACCGCGATTGGGGCGGGACTCGCCGTCTACGTCGCGTATTTCGTCCTGAATGTCTTCTGGGCGGTCGAGCGGCCCGAACCCACGCGCATGACGCGGTGGGACGCGGTGGTCGTCGCGCCGTTCCTGTGGTGGATCTTCAGTTCGACGTTGGCATTTCTGGTGGTGGTTCTGATCTGGATCGGACGCGGCATCGCGGGGGCCGTGCGCCTGGCTCTGCGCGGCTTGTCCGCCGGTTCCCGGTCGGATCCCTCCCGCGCAAGTTCCTCGCGCCGGCAATTCCTGGAGGGCGCCGCTACAGCGGCCGTTGCCGCGCCATTCGTGGCCGGCGCTTATGGGCTGCTGTATGGCCGCCTGAATCTGCAGACCACCCATCAGCCGATCTATCTGAGGAATCTTCCCCAAGCCTTCGATGGCTTCCGTATCGCGCAGCTCTCCGATGTTCACATCGGGCCCTTCATGGGGGAAGACGAGATCCGCAAATACGTGCGGATCGCCAACGCGCTCAAGCCGGACATGATCGTGCTGACGGGAGACTTTCTGACGTTTGATCCGTCGCCCAAGCAAGCCGTGGTGGCCGCGCTTTCCGGACTGCGCGCGCCCTTTGGAGTTTTCGGCTGCCTGGGAAACCACGACAGCTGGGCGCAGTCGGAAGATGCTTTAACGGAGCTGTTCGGGCAAGCCGGCGTGCGCATCCTCCGCCAGCAGAATCTTCTCATCCGCAATTCGGGCGAACGGTTCAACCTGATCGGGATTGATTTCGCAAATTCCCGCCATATGTCCGCCGGCTCGGGGCACATGAGCGCCGACCGGCTGGAGGGCATGGAAGCGCTGATGGAGAAGGATGCGGTCAACCTCCTGCTCAGCCATAATCCCGATACGTTCAACCGGGCGGCCGAGCTCGGGATCGATTTCAGCCTGGCCGGCCACACTCACGGCGGCCAACTGGCATTGGAATTCATCAGCCCGGAGATCGCGCCCAGCCGGATCGTGACGCCCTATGTCGCGGGCTGGTTCCAACGGCCGGGCGGGCAGTTGTACGTCAACCGGGGGATTGGCACGATCGCCGCCCCGATGCGCGTGGGCGCGCCGCCGGAACTGACGGTATTTCAACTGGTGCGCGGCGAGCCGACACCGCAGAACGCCGTTACGCGCCCGGCGGGGATCCGGGAATCCCGCGGCTGATCGCCATGAATCTTCGAAAAATTCTCTATCGTAAGATGGTTTCATGAAGCGGCTAGCCGGAGCCTGGACCGTCGCACTCGCGCTGGCCGTTGCGCCGACGCCCGCTCAAGTCATCGAGTTTGAATCGAACGGTTTGAAGTACCAGACTCTGACCCGGAGCGGCGTCACTGTAATGTTCGCCCCGCTTGCCCCGCATGTGCAGGGGTATACGATTCTGCAGACGTCGATTTCCAACGGCTCGCCCGGGCCTTACGTCATCAAGCCGGAGAATTTCGTGTACATTCGGGCCAATGGCGAAACTATCCCGGCATCCCCTGCGCGATCGGTAATTTCCATGCTGATCCAAAAAGGCAACCGCAACGACGTTATCAAGCTGGTGGGAACCTACGAGACCGCCTTTTATGGAATGTCGCGAATGCAGTCCACCAACGGCTATGAACAGCGGCGGCAGGCGGCGCTGGCCGAAACCTCCACCAAGCTGAAGGCGGCCGCGACCGCTTCTGCTCTGGCGCTCGTCCTGACCAGGCTGAACCCCGGCGAATCCACCGATGGCGCCGTGTTTTTCCCGACCGACAACAAACCTTTAGGGCCCGGCCACCTCGAAGTCCGGACGAATACCGACGTTTTCGAGTTTAAGGGCGAGTGATTGGCCGCCGCCTAGTGCAGCGGGTATCCGCGGATCAGTTTGAACTCGCGCGACCAGCGCGTCTTGGCGAAGAAGTGCGTAATAATATCGACCAGATGATTGATGCCGATGTTGGGGTTGGTCAAGTCTTCGGTGGGAGCTTCGAACGACCAGTAGATCACCAGGGGCGTGCCCACCAGGTTTTCCCGCGGCACGAACCCCCAGTAGCGGCTGTCGGACGAGTTATCGCGATTGTCGCCCATCGCGAAGAGATAGCCGGGAGGTACCACAACCTCTCCATTGACGACATGGTTCTGGAGCATGTCCATCGCCGGAGCCGCCAGGGGCGCGTTCGGTGTAGTCGGAAAATTATCGCGGTAGGAATCGATGTAGCCGGTCTTGTGCACCACGTACGGCTCGTTGACGGCCTTGCCATTGAGGATGAGTTGCTTGTCCACCAGCCGGATGTGGTCGCCCGGCAGCCCGATGGCTCGTTTTACGTAGTCTTCCGTGATATCGAGCGGATAGCGGAACACGATAATGTCGCCGCGCCGCACTGCCCGATACGGTAGCAGGTGTTTTGAAACGGTTCCCGCGGGCGCGTACACCAGTTTATCTACGAGCACATGATCGCCGATGAGCAGGCTATCCTCCATCGAGGCGCTGGGGATGACGAAGGCCTGCACCAGAGTCGTCGTTCCGAAAAGCAACAACACGATCGTGACGGTCCACTCGGCAATGAAACCGCGGCGCACGTCGTGCGTCAATTCCAAATAGCGGTGATATAGACCCGCTCTCTGGGTTGCCTCTTGAGTCTCCACACGAGCCATTGTATCGGATGCCGCGAGTGGCACAGAGCTTTGTCTGCTACAATCGCGATGGGGGGTTTGCTTGTCTAAGGCCATCCAGGAGTTACCCCGTACTTTAGGCGCTCTGCGCCATAGTCCTTATTCCGAAGATCATCTGGCGAATCGTTCCGTTAAAGACGAACTCCGAAACAATCTGATGTGCAAAATCCAGCGCGGGGAGACGCTCTTCCCCGGCATTCTGGGTTATGAAGACACGGTCATTCCACAGGTGATCAACGCCATCCTCTCGCGGCACAATTTCATCCTGCTCGGCCTGCGCGGCCAGGCCAAAACTCGGCTGATCCGGCAGCTGACCACGCTGCTGGACGAGAACACGCCGTACATCGACGGTTGCGAGATTCATGATAATCCGTACAAACCGATCTGCCGGCGCTGCAAGACGCTGGTCGCGGAGGAGGGAGAAGAGACGCCGATCGCATGGCTGAACCGCGATCATCGTTACGTCGAGAAGCTGGCCACTCCGGACGTCACCATCGCAGACATGATCGGCGATATCGATCCGATCAAAGCAGCGCGGCGCGGCCATGACATTTCCGATGAGCTGACCGTGCACTACGGTTTGCTCCCGCGCGCCAATCGCGGCATCTTCGCCATTAACGAACTGCCGGACCTCGCGGGAAAGATCCAGGTCGGTTTGTTCAACATCATGCAGGAAGGCGACGTGCAGATCAAGGGCTATCCCGTGCGCCTGCCGCTCGACCTGATGCTCGTGTTCACCGCCAATCCCGAGGATTACACCGCGCGCGGGAAGATCATCACGCCGCTCAAGGACCGCATCGGCAGCGAGATTCGCACGCATTATCCGGCCGCGGTCGAGCAGGGCATCGCCATTACCGAGCAGGAAGCGTGGCTCAACCGCCCTTCCCCGGTTTCCGTGCGCGTACCTGATTACATCAAGCAGGTAGCGGAGCAGTTGGCGTTTCTGGCGCGCGAGGATAAACGCGTCGACAAGCGCTCGGGGGTCTCGCAGCGGCTGCCGATTTCGGCGCTCGAGAACGTCGTCTCCAACGCCGAGAGGCGCGCCCTCAAAGCCAAGGAGGAGATCGCCGTCCCGCGCATCCTCGACCTCTATTCGGCCATGCCCGCGATCACCGGCAAGCTCGAGCTGGAATACGAAGGCGAGCTCAAGGGTGGCGATACCGTTGCGCGCGAGCTGATCCGCACCGCGGTCGGCAAGGTGTACTCGCAGTATTTTGAAGGCGCGAACATGTCCCAGGTGATCCAGTGGTTCGATCTGGGAGGCAGCCTGAAGCTGGATGAAAATGTCGATTCGGCCAATATGGTCAAACAGCTCACCGGAATTCAGGGGCTCATGGAAAAGCTGAAGGCGCTGGGCCTCAGCGCCAACGAGCCCGACGCGGTGCGCGCATCGGCCGCTGAGTTCATTCTGGAAGGCCTGCACGCGCACCGCAGGATCAGCCGCAGTGAAGAGCGTGGTTTTGCCGCTGAGGACAAGCGGCGCGAGCCGCCTCGCGAAGAGGGTGGCGGCCGCGGCGAACGGCCGAACTTCCGCCGCCAGTACAATTAGAAACGCCGGCGATCTCGCCGTTGGTGTGTTGACAAGGCTCGGTCATGAAGTGGATCCGCTATTCCAAGTACACGGGTGAGGACCTCGGCATCAGCGCCGAGGATCTGCTGCAGGCCCTCTCCGATTTCCTCCTCGAAAGCGGCTTCAACATGCAGTACATGCCTTTCAGCGAGTGGAACCAGCACACGCTCGAGGACCTCAAGAAAGCTATCCAGCAGGCGCTCGAACAAGGCAAGATGTTCAAGGACGAGAATCTCCAGGAAATGATGGAGCAGCTCCAGAACATGTCGCCCGAGCAGATGGACAAGCTGCTGGAGAACCTGATCCAGAAAATGGTGGACGAGGGCCAAATCACCATCGAAGAGCCGGGCGAGCCCACGGCTCAGGCCCCCGGCATGGGCAAAGGCAAGGAAGCCAAGGTGAAATTCGAGGTGACCGACAAATCTCTCGACTTCCTGGGCTTCAAAACCCTAAAAGACCTGCTCGGTTCGCTGGGCAAATCGAGTTTTGGCCGCCACGACACGCGCGATCTCGCCACCGGCATTGAGACCTCCGGCTCTTCCAAGCGCTATGAATTCGGCGACATGCTGAATCTTGACGTCAGCGAGACGCTGTTCTCGGCCATTCGCCGCGAAGGCGCCAAGGTCCCGCTCGAGATGGACTACTCCGACCTGCACGTGCATCAGTGCGAGTATCAGAGCTCCTGCGCCACCGTGCTGATGCTGGATTGCAGTCACTCCATGATCCTTTATGGCGAGGATCGCTTCACTCCGGCGAAGAAAGTCGCCTTGGCGCTTGCGCATCTGATCCGCACCCAGTACCCCGGCGACAGCCTGCGGTGCGTGCTGTTTCACGACAGCGCCGAAGAGCTGGCGCTCAGCCAGCTGGCGCGCGTCCAGGTGGGCCCGTACTACACGAATACGCGCGACGGTCTGATCCTGGCGCAGAAGCTCCTCAACCAGGAGCGCAAGGATATGCGCCAGATCATCATGATCACCGACGGCAAGCCCAGCTGTCTGACGCTCGAAGACGGCCGCATGTACAAAAACGCCTTCGGCCTGGATCCGCTCGTGATCAGCAAGACGCTGGAAGAAGTGAACCGCTGCAAGAAGCAGGGAATCCTGATCAACACGTTCATGCTGGCCAGCGACTACGGCCTCGTGAACTTCGTCCAGAAAGTCACCGAGATCTGCCGCGGCAAGGCCTACTTCACCACCCCCTTCACGCTCGGCCAATACCTGTTGATGGATTATATGAACCGCAAGACGCGGACCATTCACTAACACTTTCGGCGCCGGCGCCGAAAAGCACTTGCGTTCAAATCCGCGTTCGTTGGCGGCTAATTCGTTTTTGCCCGCTCCGCCTGGAACCCCGCTAGGCCGGCGGAGTATCATTGGAGGCTTGCCGCTCACCCTGGCCTCGATTCTGTTCGGCGCGATCTTAACCCTTGCCACTGCTTATGGGCTCGGAGTGATCGCGTTGCGCGAATTACCCGCGCCTCCCGAGATCGCGCTCGGCCTCGGAGCCGTGGCGGAAAGCGCGCTCATCTTCCTGCTGCTGTGCCTGCACCAGGGCCGCCGGGCCGCGTTCGTCTTCATCGGAGCAGCGGTGTTGGGCGCGTTGCGGTGGAGGCGCCGCCACGGGCTGGCGGAGCCCGTATCGCAACCGCTCGGCATCGGCTGGGTCGCGGCCGCCGCGGTGTTCGGCGCTTACGGACTGTGGTATCTGGTCAATGCCGTCGCGCCCGAAACCCTAAGCGACGGCATCGCCTACCACCTCGGCCTTCCCTTCGAATACGTCCGCCTTCATGGCTTTCCCCGCCGCGTGACCTTCTATGACATGGTCCCGCAGGGCATGGAGATGCTATACACGGTCGCGTTTGCGTTCGGCCGCCATTCGGCCGCGAAGCTGGTCGAGTTTGCATTCTTCCTGGCTACGGTGCCGCTTCTATTCCGTATCGGCCGCCGGCTCCAATTGCCTGACACGGCCTCGCTCGCGGCCGCTGCCGGATATTTTTGCGCCCCGATCGTCGGCTTTACCGGATCCTCCTCCTATAACGACGCGGCCGGCGTTTTCTTTGCCCTGGCCTCGTTCTATCTCCTGCTGATCTGGCACGGCACAGGCGACCGGCGCTATCTTTTTCCGGCCGGTATTCTTGCGGGATTCTGTTATGCGATTAAGTTTCCCGGCGCGCTTACCGTCCTCGCTGCCGTGGCATTCGCCCTGGCGGGGCGCCGGTGGCGCGATGCGCGGCCGGTGGCCTGCGCCGCCGCGCTCGTCATGGCTCCCTGGCTGGTGCGCGCGGCCCTCGTCGCCCACAATCCCGTTGCCCCGCTCCTCAACGGCGTGTTTCCCAATCCCTACTTTCACGTGGATACGGAGCAGCAGTTGTCTTCGTATCTTCGCTCTCTTCCCTCGGCCTCTCCTACTGCTATCGTCCGGGAGCTCGTTTTCGGTGATCGCCTGGCCGGCGCCTTCGGACCGTTCCTGCTGGCATTGCCGGTCGGGCTGCTCGCTTTACGCCGCCGCGGAGGACGCTGGGCTTGGAGCGCCGCCGCCCTCCTGGCTCTGCCGTGGTTTTTCGATACCGGCGCGCGTTTTCTCATGCCCTCTATGGCCTGCGCCGCGATCGCTTTGGCAATGGTCCTCCCCCGCCCTGCCGCTTGGGCGGCAATCGCCATGCAGGCGGTCCTCTGCTGGCCGCCGCTGATGAACTGGAGTCATCGCCCCGCACCGTATCGCCTGCACGATTTTCCGTGGACTGCCGCGCTGCGGATCGTCCCGGAGCCGCGCTATCTCGCCGACCGCATCGAGGAATTCAGCGTGGCCCAAATGCTCGAACGCCAGACAGCGCCTGGCGACAAGACGCTGGCTCTGACGTCCGTGGCCCACGCCTATTTGGATCGCGACGTGCGTGTCTGGTGGCAGTCGGCCGAGACGGACCGGCTGGGCGATGCCCTGCGCGCCGCGGCCTTTTCCCGCGAGGGTGACCTATTCCGCTGGAACGCCGCATGGCCTCTCATTAGCGTGCAGGCGCTGCGCTTGGTGCCGCCCCGCGCCGGCTCCACCGAGTTTGATTTGACGGATGTCTGGCTCTACACGAGCCGGAATTTGGTCTCTCCGAGTCCCCAATGGAAGATTCGCGCCTGGCCCAACCCGAGCGAAGCGCCCCTCGCGCTCGATGGCAACCTGCTCACGCGCTGGCGGTCGCGCCGGCCCGTCGTTACCGGCATGTTCCTCGAGATTCGGTTCGACCGCCCGCTCTTGCTGTCGCAAGCGGTTGTGTTCTCGCATGCATTCCGTCCCGGCGTTCTCGACGTGTTCGGCCAATGCGACGACGGCGTGTGGCGCCGCTTGGGCGGCGCCGCGGCTGAACACCGTCCCGCCGAACGCCTCCGTCTCGAAGCCGGACTGTCCCTCCGCGCTTCCGGTTATCGGTATCTTCTCGCGCCTACCGGCGGCGGTGGGTACGCCCCCGTGGGAAATGCCTTACTCGCCGACCCGCCCGAGTGGGGTTTCACTTTCCTCGATCGCGCCGGCCGCTACTGCCTTTTTCGCGTCAAATAGTAGGACGCGCGCTCGCCGAGTGCTTGTCATCGGGTTTTGGATTCGATACAATCCGCAAGCTTTTGGTAAACCTTGCCACACTTTGAGAGGAGAGAGGATCAAAAATAAATGAGACGACCAACCGTTTGGCGCGCGGCTCTCGCCGCGGGGCTCCTGGTGTTTTCGACAGCGCTAGCCTCGGCACAGGGGAGCAGCTTGCAATATACCGGGCAAACCATTCAGATTCCGGGATGGCATCCGACCGGAACTGCCGGCAACGCGAATGTCGACTTGCTCGGATACAACCCGGTGACCCGCATGATGTACCTCGCGGATCGCACCAACAAGGGAATCGATGTGATCGATACCCACACCAATGCTGTCGTAGGCTTGATTCCTATGCCGGCCACCTCCGTCTACACGTCTCCCACCGGCCCGAACGGCGTCTGGGTGGCCGTGAACCTGCAGCAGTTGGTGGTCACGGACGGATTGCAGTCCGTCTACGTTTGGGATTTGCGCGCGCCGCAGGCGCAACCGGATGTCTATACCTTCCCCACCACCATGGGCACCGACACTGACGGTATCGCTTACGATCCGGTTAACCAGGTGGTGTACGTGGTTACAGACAATCCGCCGGAGTACTTGATTGGCATCAGCCTGCCGTACAAAACCGTTGTAACCCAAGCCGCATTGCCGGTAAGCGCCGACTTGATCGCCTTCAATCCGACGGACGGCAAAATCTACGTCGCCGCGGAAGACGCTGAAGGCACTCCCACGAACAATGCGGCCGGACTTTGGTCGTTTGATCCGGCAACCGGCAATTTCGCCAGCGTTGCCAAGGCGGGACCGGCTTGTCCCGGCCACGGTATCGACATCGACCCGATCTCGAATGTGGCGGTGGTCGGTTGCGCGGCGTCGCCCCAAGCCGTCGCGAATATGGCGGTGAATCTCTCAACCGGCGCCATGAAGTTCTTTTCCGATCAGGGAGGAACCGACGCCATTGTGTTCAACCCGAATACGCGCCGCTTCTACGCCAACGGCTCCAACTACACGTCCACAGCCGCCGCCGGCACCGCGCTGAATTGCCCCACCAGCAATTCTCCAACGAATATCGCCAACAAACGGCCCGGCGTCCTCGCCATCTATGATGCGATGTCCGGTAGCCCGGCCAACCTCGACGGTCTGACCTGCGGACCCAGCGGCCACATCGTAGGCGTTGATCCGATCACCAACCTCGTGTATGTGCCGACCGGCCAGTACCCGCTCGACCCAGCCACCAATACCAGCGGCGTGAACGGTATCGCCCTCTTTCGCGATAATAATCCTCCGGCGCAGGCGCCCGTCAGTTCGGCGCAGGCTACGCTCACCGCCGCGGCCGGCTCCTCGGCATCCGGTACCGTACAGACTGCCGTATCCGGCCGGAAGCTGCGCGTCACCGCCACGGCAAGCAACCTTCCGAGTTCCGGCGTGGCGGCCTGGTTGACCGTGCCGACCACGGTCACCAATGAGTTCGTCGCTTGCGCCGTCAATCCGAGCAACCACACGGCGTTTTGCGGCGAAGACTTGCTGGGCGACCCGCTGATCGGCGCCACCATCACGCTCTCGGTGGACAGCGGATCCGGCGGCGTGGCGGTCGCGCGCGGCCCGATTACCGGCCACTAGGCTTCTCTACCGGCGAAGGGGCGATCGGCTTCGCTCCTTCGCCCTGGGGCACGAACCGCCACACCTCAAACGTAGGACGGCCGTGGCGGTCCGCGATCACGGCCAGCATGTCGCGGCGGTATCCCAGACCTTCCCCGAAGCGGATCAGTCGCGCGCCAAAACCGCGGAACAGTTCCATCTCCGCCGTGTGGGTCACGAAGAGGGTATCGGGCTGCCTCACCATGGCTCCGACACGTTCGCGGTCGGCCGGTGTCCATGCCGGTTTCGCGAGTTCCTCCCATCCCACCAGCACCGGCACCCGGCCCCGGTTCAACAGGTGCAGACTGCTCATTATTCCCCAATCGAGACAATACACCGCGCGCCCCGGCACGGTCTTCATGTAGCCGGACAACTCATAGATGGCGTCGTTCCAGTTGACCGCGCCGCCGTTGCGCGCCATCAGCACCCGATATTCATCGATCACCGCCGCACCGGCAATCATCGCGATCGCCAGAGCCGCCGCCGCGGCCGGCCGTCCCAGCCGGCCCAGCCGGCGCGACGCCACCGCCCACGAGATCCCGATCGCCATTTGTGGGAGCGGCCATAACAGAATCGCATGGTGGGCGCCCCCGCCGGCGTTGGCCGTTGCCGCAATCTCCGCCCAGATCGCCGCCAGAGCCACCAGCGCGAAAACAGCGGCCCGCCGCGCGTATGGCGTTCCGAGCGGGAGCAGCAGGACCGCGATCCCGAACGCGGGCAGCAGCACGTTCTTTTTGGGATTGCCCATCGCGGCGGCGGCCGCCGCGGAGAGGCGCTGCAGCTTCGTGCGCGGTTCGCTCGGATGCGGCGCCGGTGCGTCTCCATTGAGCAGCCAGCCGAACAGCAGCGATCCGTCCGCGGTCCCCCGCAGCACCCGAACCTTCTGTGGAATCCCGGTGGTTTCGGTCGAAACCGTGTCGCGGAATGTCCTGCCTCCGCTTGCCACGTTATAGGCGATCAGCGGCAGGGCTCCCAGCGTGAACGCCAGGCTTGCCACCGCCAGCCGGCGCGCCGTGAGCGACCGAAGAATCGCCCGCGGCGCCGTGATCATCGCCGCCAATGCCAGGCCCGTCAGGCTCCAGACGGCCGACGCCTTGTCCCACATCGCAAGCCCGAATAGGAAAAAAGCCGCGGCCAGGGCCCATTCCTCCTCTTCTTGCCGGAATCGGACAGCCAGCAGCATGCCTCCGATCAGCAGCAGATGCTGGAGTGCGACCGGCCCCCAGTCGAAGCAAATGGTGAGCAGGTACGAGACATCGGCCGCCAGCAGCCCGCAGCCGATTATCGCCGCACGCTCGTCCGCAACGCGCCGAAGCAACAGGTAGAACAGCCAGATGCTGGCCGCGCCCGCGAGCACCATCGGAACACGCACCGCCCAAACGTTGGTTCCGAAGATCGCGAACACCGGATAGTACAGCCACGCCTTGAGAGCCCCGACGTAACTCATCACCATCAGCGGCAGTTCCACCGAGCCCAGATGCGGGCTGTAGACTCCCGCCCGCGGCGGAACCGCGGCAAACCCGAACAGCGCCTCGTCATCCTGAATGCCCAATAGCGGAATGAACGACAGGCCGACCAGCACGAACAGGCCGCACATGCCCTGCACCGCCCGGCGCGTCATTGAGGTTCAAGCGCGATGCTCGTCACCACGATGCCGAGTCTCCGCGTATCCTGTCCCACCGGCGGCAAGACTTTATCGAGTTCGAAATCGATGTGCGTCTCTTCGGAGAGCAGCTTGGGTGCGATCGCGCGAACGTACTGGTAATTGCCGGGGCGGGTGTAAGTCTCCGGATCCAGCCGCGAGCCCCCGACCATCGCCGACAGCGAGATGCTGTGCAGCCTTTGAATCACGGGCTCGGGGATGCCGAGTTGCACCACCAGGCGCGCGCCCTCCCCGTTGCCGCCCTCGGGCGGCCGCAGCACCACCGAAAACCGCTGCGTCGTCCACCGCCACGAGTACTCTTCAATCCGGTAAAAGCCGCTCACCAGCTGAGCCGCGGCGTTCGGGTCTCCCGTGTACACGCTCGAGTTCAGCCGGGCCGCCGCCGATTCCGCCGGAACGGCCACCGGTTTGTCGGAGCCGCAGCCGGCAAACGCCAGCCAGAGCGCCGCAGGAACCCAATATTTTCTCGCCGCCTCGCGCCGCTTCTCCGTATCCGGCATTTCTGGCAACCGATGGCTCTCCCGGTCCGCGGATAGTATACTACCGCTCCCCAGCGCCGGGGCTCCTACTTGCTCCAAAGCCGTTTGCTCGCCAGCCGCGCCCCTTCCGCCATCGCCCGAAATTTCGCCCACATCACCGTCGGATGCACCTCCGGATGATATGTCGCTTGCGAGGAAAATCCGCAATCGCTTCCCGCGATCACGTTCTCGCGTCCGACCCGCTCCGCGTACCGCACAATGCGCTCCGCAATCAGCTCCGGATGTTCCACGATGTTGCTGGCGTGCGTAATTACGCCGGGAATGAGCGCCTTTCCTTCCGGAAGCTTCACATCCTCCCAGACGTGGTACTCGTGTTCATGCCGCGCGTTGGCAGCCTCGAACGAATATGCCCCGGCGTCGATCTTCAACATCACATCCACGATGTCTTTGAGCGGCGCATCGTAAACCCGCGGGCCTTCATTGATCCCATAGCACGTGTGAAAACGGATCTTCTCCGGCGGGATGCCCGCCAAAGCATGATTGAGCGCCTCCACCCACATCTCCGCTGACCGGCGGCGTTCCGCCGGGCTCACTCCCGGCCGGCTGAAGATCTCGGTGAGAAATGGATCGTCGATCTGCACCACAAATCCGGCATCCACGATCGCCCGGTATTCGTGGCGCATCGCGGCGCCCACGGCGGCGAAGTATTCCTCCTCGCTCCGGTAATATTCGTTGAACCCGACACCGCTCGGCGCCACCGAAGGCATGAAGACGTCCTCTACGGTTGCGCGCGCCAGCGCCGCTTTCAGGTTATCGATGTCGCGCCGCACCGCCTCCTCCCCGCGGTACCGCACCGGTCCCGTGCAGACCAGCGGCACGATCGCCGCGACCGCCGCCCCGGTCATGGCGCGGCCCATGTATTCCGCATAGTATTCCGGAAACGCCTCGGTTTCCGCGGTAAACCGCGGAAAGTGCGCTTCCGGCCTTGCTTCGAACCCTTCCAGCCGCTCCCGCACGTACGCAAAAAAGCCGGGCTTGCCCTGCTCGCCATCGGTGGGAATATCGATGCCGCTCTCCACTTGCTGTTTGACGATCTCTTCTACCGCGCGCCGCACGCGCGCCTCATAGGCCTGTTCGTCGCCCGGCCGCCCTTCCAATCGCGCCTTCATCAAATCCAGCAGGTCTTTCGGCCGCGGCAAGCTACCGCAATGCGTCGTTAAAATCCGGTTTGCGCTGCGCCGCATGTCCTGCCAGTGTACCTCGCACCCGGCCATGCCGTGTGTTACACCAAGGTTTGGGATGAATCCTTCGGACGACAAGTACCGGGGATTGCGGCGTCTCCCGCCCTTCCCGGCAGTCGCCACCAAATTGTTGCGGCTCCTTTCCAACGACGATGTCGCGGTGAGGGAAATCGTCTCCCTCATCCGTGCCGACCCGGCCCTGGCCTCCGAGTTGATGCGCGTCGTCAACTCTCCCCTTTACGGTTTCCCGGCGCGCATCAGCAGCATTCAGAACGCCGTTACGCTGCTTGGTCTCCAGACGGTACGTAGTTTTGCCTTGACTGTTTCGATGAAAGGATTCCTGCACACTGCCTTGCGGCTTGACCTGCTGCGCCGGATCTGGCGCCACAGCCTCGCCTGCGGGATCCTTTGCGACGATATATCCGCCGCCTGCTCGGCTTCGCAGGGGAGCGACGACCGCGCCTATACCGCCGGACTGCTGCATAACGTGGGCCGCCTCGGGCTGTTCGTCGCTCACCCCCGGGCTTATGCCGAGATGCTGGCACAACCGTTCGAAGGTGACATCCTGGAGCGCGAGCGCGAAACCTTCGGCCTCGACCATTGCGAAGCCGGCGCCTGGCTTGCCCGCTCCTGGGGCCTGCCCCAGGAGCTGGAGATCGTGATCGCCCGCCACCATCAGCCTCCCACTCCGGCTTTCGATCTCGCCGATCTGGTTCGCGTCGCTGTGCTCCTGAGCGATCTTCTTGGCTTCGACGTCCTGCCTCCCGCGCACCCCTACACGCTGACCGAGATCCGATCGATGATGCCTGCAGCGGCCCAGTATCGCTTTCATCCCGACCAGGACGCGCTAACCGCCCGCCTCACCGGTCGGCTCGACACCTTTGACTGAGTTCACTCGATAATCAAATCGGCGAACAGGGGCAGATGATCCGAGGCCACCAGCGACATCCGGCTGCGGTGAAAGCGCGCACTCTCCACCTGGAAATGCTGGTCATAATAAATATGATCCAGGTGCAGTAGGGGCAACCCTGATGGATAGGAGCGGGTTCGCCTCAGGTGCCCCCGCAGGTCCGTCAGGTGCAGCCCGTTGGTGAGCGTCCGGGTTGCCAGGCCCCACGTCCATTCGTTGAAGTCTCCCATTACGATCCGCGGGCCCGAGATGTCGATCGCCTTCAGCAGGTCCGTATCCATCAGTCGTTTCGCCTGCTTCCGCCGTTCCAGATGACCGGTGCCCAGATGAATGTTGAACACGTGCACCAGCCGTTTGCCGAGCCGCAGGTCCGTGCGCAGCACGCCGCGCTCCTCCCGGCCGAACACGCTCAGATCCGCGTGCCGCGTCTGTTCGAATTTCCACCGGCTCAGCGTCACGTTGCCGTAGGCGCCGCCGCGGTATTTGCGCGTTTCCCCAATCGCGTAATAGTAACCGAACTCTTCGGCCAGGTATCGCGCCTGATGATCCTCCGGCGCCCGCCCTTCACAGCTCACCACTTCCTGAAGCGCCACGATGTCTGGATGCACCGCGCCCACCACGCGGGCAATTCGCTCCACGCGCACGCGGCCATCGATGCCCCGCCCTTTGTGAATGTTGTACGTCGCGATACGAATTCGATGCACGGACGCGCGCTCAGGCTTCCCCACCGCCATCCTACTCGAATCGCCTTGTCCTGGCCTGTAGCTTTCGATACACTAATTATAAAGCAGCTAAAGAGACCTTTAATTATGTTAATGCGTAAACCTTTTTCGATTGTCCTCGGGCTCGGCGTTGCGGCTCTGCTTGCCGCCCAACTGGTCCAGCCGGAGCGGACGAATCCACCGTCGGATCCGACGGCATCGTTTGAAGCAATCGCCGCCCCACCCCATCAGGTCTCGGCCAGCCTTCGCCGCGCCTGCGGCGATTGCCACTCGAATCAGACCAACTGGCCTTGGTATAGCCGCATTTCGCCAGTTTCCTGGTTTATCGCGAACGATGTGCACGACGGCCGGACTCATCTTAATCTGTCCGCCTGGAAACAACCGGGGCAACCACAGGAAACCCCCGAAGTGGGCGAACTCTGCACAGAGGTGAAAGCCGGAAAAATGCCTCCCCGTTCCTATACCTGGCTGCATTCCGCTAACCTGCTGAGCGACTCCGAGATAGCCGCGCTCTGTGCGCTCCCGTTCGCCGAACCCGCTGCCGCCACCGAGTAGACTTCGCGTGGGCAGGCCGGATGCCCGCCCAGCCCGCGGCCCTCTGCGCCTTTATATTTTTAGTTCCTGAAACACCTCGCGCGCCAGACGAAAGCTGTCAACCGCCGCAGGCACTCCGCAATAGATCGCCACCTGCAGAAACACTTCCTTGATATCGTCCTTCGTCAACCCGTTGTTGAGGGCGCCTTTGATGTGCATCTTCACTTCGTGCGGCCGGTTCAGCGCCGAGATCATCGCCAGGTTAATCATACTGCGCGTCTTTCGATCCAGGCCCGGCCGGCCCCAGATCTCCCCCCAGCAATATTGCGTCACGAGTTCCTGCAGCGGCCGGCTGAAATCGTCCGCCGACTTGATCGCATTGTCAACGTATTCAGCGCCCAGCACCTGGCGTCGGATGGCCAGGCCTTTCTCAAACATCTCTCGATCCACTCATATCTCCTTTGATGATGTGCTTGCGGAATTGCGTCTTTCCATCATGCAGGATTTTGGCGATCCATGCAGCACGCCCCAGTGGTGAATTTTCCCACTTTTAGGATATTAAGCTCCTATAATCTATATTTCTGATGGCTCTCATCCCGCCTCTCCAGACCTATGTCATTGAAAAATCGGGTCGTACGCCTTTGGCGTGTAGCGTGCCCTGATTCGTCTAGTTCCATAGCGGTACGGAACCGTTCTGCATCCCAGGCAAAGGAGAAATATGGGATTAAGACAATATCAGAGGGCGGCCTTGCGCAGCCTTCCTTTAACTGCCGGGCTGATCGCCTTCAGTCTCGTACTTCTGCTCGCAACCCTGACGCCTGCCTTCGCTCAGGAACGATTCGGCAGTTTCATCGGCACCGTCACCGATCCGACGGCCGCGATGCTGCCCGATGTGAACGTAACGGCCGTTAATAAAGACACTGGCCGGGAACTCACGACTCGGACCAATGCAACTGGTGATTTCGTCTTCAAGAGTGTCGAGCCGGGCCGTTACCGGTTCACTTTCGACCGCTCTGGTTTCGCGGGCTTTCAGGTGGAAGATGCGCTCCTGCTCGTCGGGCGCGAGATCCGGGTCGACGCCCAGATGGAAATCGCGTCCGCCCGCTCGACAATTTCGGTTTCCGAGACGGCGCCCTTGATCGATACCAGCGGCGTCCTCACGGCCAACAACATTACGGCTGAAGAGTTCAGCAACCTTCCCAAGGGACGCAGTTTCCAAGGTCTGGTCACGCTCGCTCCCAATGTCAATTCCGGGACCCTCGAGAGCGGATACCAGGTCAATGGAGCTAGCGGCGCCGAAAACCAGTTCCTCGTCGACGGTGTCCGTACCAACAGCCTCATCGACGGCCGCTCGCGCCAGAATGCCGCCTTTGAAATCCTGCAGGAAGTCCAGGTGAAGACCGGCGGGATGGATGCCGAATACGGCGGCGCCTTAGGCGGTGTGATCAGCGCCGTAACGAAATCGGGCGGTAACCAGTTCCACGGCGAGGGCCACTACTACTATTTCGGCAATGCCATTTCGGCGGGGCCGGTGCAGCGCCTTTACCTCTACGACCAGTACGGAACCGGGAGCAATCCTTTTTACGTGCAGGACCACAAGAACCAGAACGATACCCACGAATTCGGTGGATCGTTGGGCGGTCCCTTCATCAAAGACAAGTTGTTCTTCTTCGCGGCCGCCTCTCCTCAGATGCAGCGGCGGAGCAACCTTTATTTATTCAACAATGGCACGCAACCCGATACCATCAACTCGAACGTCACCACCCAGCAGGTCTTTACCAAACTGACCGCCGTGCCGGCGCAGCGCCTGCGTATGAACTTCACGTGGGCCTGGCAACCGACCCGTACCGAAGGTATTTTACCGGCCTATGATGGTGTCGGAAACGCAGCGCTGACAACTGCCGCCGGAGCGGCGCCCAACAAGACGCGCGGCTGGAGCAATCCGCAAACCAGCTACACCGGCCGCATCGATTATACGGTGTCTCCCACCGCGGTCCTCAGCGTCAGCGGAGCGCGTTTCTACGACAACTTCCGCACTTGGGGCATTCCCACGATCAGCAGCATGACCTTCCAAACCGCGCCCGACGGCATCGTCGGGTTGCCGGCCAGTCTCGCCAATACGGTCGCCGGCTTCTCCAACACGCCTCGTGTACAGCAAACCTATTACGACCTCGCCACCCAGACCAATTACCAAATAGACTTCGGTAAATACGTTGCTCACGCCTGGGGCTCCCACGATCTTAAAATCGGCGGCGGCACGTCGAAGGGCGTCAACAAAGTCGATATTTCCTACCCCGGCCCCGGTTACGTTTACGTCTATTGGAATCGGCAGTATACCCAGCCTGGGACCACGAACAAGGTAGGCGGCCAGTACGGCTACTATGAGGTCGACCTGATCGGCAACGGCGGCAGCACCGGCGGTACGATCAGCAATCTCTATATCCAGGATCACTGGCGCATCGTCCCTCGGCTCACCTTAACCCTCGGGCTTCGCGTGGAAAACGAGCACATTCCTTCCTTCCGCCCCGATATCCGTCCCGACGCCTTCTCCTTTTCATTTACAGACAAACTGTCGCCGCGCCTGGGCTTCGCCTGGGATGTGAAGGGTAACGGCAAATTGAAAGTTTTCGCCAGTTACAACCGGCTCTACGGATACGTGGGATATGAAGTGTCCCGCGGTTCGTTCGGCTCCGATTACTGGAAGGTCTACTATCGCTCCTTGGATACTCTCGACGTACTCTCGATCAACGGCAACAATATGCCCGGAACGAACCTCTGGCCCAGCGGCCCGTATCGCGACCGCCGCGTTCCGAACTTCAATTCCGTCGATCCGAACATCAAGCCGATGGCTACCGACCTCTTCAACGGGGGAGTCGAGTACCAGTTGACTCCCGCGACGGTTATTCGCGCCGACTATGTCGGCAATCACTTGATCCGGACCATCGAGGACATGGGGGTTCTGGTCAATGGCGATGAAGTCTACCAATACGTCAATCCGGGCGAAGGGCTCGCCTCGACGTTTCTCAGCAGCAGCGCCACCCCTAGCGGATTCGCCACGCCCAAGCCGCAGCGCGACTATGATGCCTTGGAACTGACGCTGACCCGCCGACTTTCCCGCAACTTCTCCGGGCAGTTCAGCTACGTATATAGCCGGCTCTACGGCTTCTATAACGGCACTGCGAACTCCGATGAGATCGTGCTGCCCACCAGCGGCGTGAGTTCGGCGACCACGCAGCAGTCCGGTGGTAGCGTCGCGCGCCCCGGCAGTAACGCTAGCCGGGCGTACGATCTCGATGAAACCCTCTTCGATGCACACGGAAATTTCCTCTTTGGACCGCTGGCATCGTCACGCCCGCACATGATCAAGATCTACGGCAATTACACCAAGCCGTGGGGCGGCCGTAAGGGCGATTCCCAGATTGGCGTTTTCTTCCGCGCACAGAGCGGAGAGCCCATTACCACCGCCGTCGAAACCGTCAATCAGGTCCAGATCTACGTCAACGGACGCGGAGATCTCGGCCGCAACCCGTTCTTCAATCAGACCGACCTGGTCTTGTCTCACGAATTCAAGATGGGCGAGCAAAAGGCGCTCCGGTTTGAGTTCAACGCCATGAACCTCTTCAACCAGAAAACGAATCTCTACACGTTCAACCAGGTTAACCGCGGAGCCAATACTAGCAACGATCCGAACGCCGGACTCGATGCGAGCAGCATCAACTTTTTTAAGGGCTTTGATTATAAGTCGATGCTCAATGCCTTGGGCCCGGCTTCTACCGTCTATGATCCTAGGTTCGGCATGGCCGGCTTCTTCAACACCGGCTTCTCCGGCCGCTTCGGCGTGAAATTCTCGTTCTAAGTGGAGGCGTATTCTTCACCTCAATCCTCTGGGGCGCCCGCATCGGGCGCCCCTTTTTTTGCCGCGCGCTACAATCAAATCGGATATAGACATCTCTTAATGAGCAGGAGGATCGTATGGATAAAGCGCGACGTCCTCACGTCATTCGAACCTGGAGAGTCGAACGAACTAAGCTGCAATACCGGCCGGCCCAGGTTGTGAAACCACCGGCGCACCCCTTCCGCCGGACCAACCCGGCCGGGTCCAAATGATGCCTGCCTTACCACCGTGCTCTCCGAAAGGAACTCCCGTGTCAACTGTGATGGAAAAGAAAGCCGACCTTGCCGGACCCGGCATCGGCGACTACGCGGAACTCGCCGAAATTCTTCCGCGAGATTATCGTTCCCTGTTGAATCCCAAGGAAACTCAAAAAGCAATTTTCGCCGCCAGGAATTACATCGAGGAGAATCTCTGTAAAAAGCTCAACCTCATGATGGTCACCGTTCCCCTCATCGTCGATGTCGAGAGCGGCGTAAATGATTACCTCGACCGCGATGGCTCCCGCACTCCCATCCAGTTTCACATCTCCAACGATTACGACAAGCACCCGCTCGATGCCCAGGTGGTCCAGGCCGCTACCAAGTGGAAACGCATGGCGCTGCGCCAATTCGACATGGGGCCCGGAGAGGGCTTATGCACCGACATGCGCGCCGTCCGTAAGGACTATTTCCTCGATCATGATCACAGCGCGTACGTCGATCAGTGGGATTGGGAGAAAACCATCACTGCCGGTCAGCGCACGCTCGAGTATCTGAAATCCACCGTGCGCGCGATTTGGCAGGTTCTGGTCGGCGCCGAGCGGCATGTCCAAAGGCTTTTCCCTCAGTTGATCGATCCTCGTTATCCCAATCTGCCCGATGAGTTGATCTTCCTCCACGCCGAAGACTTGCTCGAAATGTTCCCAGACCTGCCGCGCAAACAGCGCGAGACCGCGATTCTCCAGAAATTTCCGGCTGTGTTCATCATCGGGATCGGCTGGACTCTGAAAGACGGATTCCCGCATGAAATGCGCGCCGCCGATTATGACGATTGGGTAACGGAAACCCGCACCGACGCCGAGCGCCCGGCCCATGGCTTGAACGGCGACATCTTAGTGTGGAATCCTGTGACGCGGCGCCGCCACGAGCTGTCTTCGATGGGCATCCGGGTAAATCCCGAGACGCTGCGGCAGCAGCTCGAGCTCACCGGCCAGCTCGATTTCCTGCGCTTCCCTTATCATCAAGCCATCTTGAACGGGGAAATCCCGCTCAGCATCGGCGGCGGCATCGGCCAGTCCCGTACCCTGATGCTGCTGCTGCGCAAAGCGCATCTCGGAGAGGTGAGTGTCACCGTCTGGCCGAAGATCTTAAAAGAGATGTGCGGCCCGCGAAATATTCACGTGCTCGAATAGCGGGACGTTCAGGCGTACATGGGCATCGTTGCTACCGGTCGCCTCTTCCAAGCCGGAGTAGCGGAACGCTCCACCCAGCGAACCCATGCCATGTTCAGCACGCGCGCCACTTCGCTGGAATCATAAGGCTTTGCCAATACATCGTAAGCGCCCAGGTTGAGCGCTTCTGACCACAGCCGATCATCGGCAAGACGCGATGTGACGATCAGGAACGGCGGATCGGGTAAGGAAGGAAACTTATCCAGGACTTGGCGCCACCCGAAGTCCGCATCACAGACGACAATCGGGATTCGAGTGTTCCGTAACACCGCGAGCGCCCTCTCGACGGTGCCACAGTACTCGATCGTGCCGCCGCCGGCTGGGAAACCGGATTGCTGCAGAATTTTAGAAAAGGCCGCCTGGTGCTGATCCGCGGGGCCGATCGAGAGGACCGCAAGGCCGGTGTTCTGGGTCATTTAAGAGCAACAATATCCGAAATGCGCCGTGCCCTCAAGGAATCTTATGTGGGCATAGCGGCTGCCCCCATTTGGGGGCAGCCCCGCCGGAATCGCCGGATATTTACTCCAGGACCTTGACCGCGACGTACAAACCGCCGAACACCAACACCGATAACGCCGTGACCACCACCCATTTGACAGCCTGCTCGCGCTTGGTGGTTTCCGCGGCGGCATCGTGTTTCATTTGTTCGTCCAGGGAATCGAACATAGAAGCCTCCTTTTCCCAAACCGCACGTCGAAAGAAAATCCACGCCCGAAGCGACCCTTGTTGCAAAGAATCTGGGCCCCCGGCCGCTGTCCCGCTACTATATTAACAGATTTTCAGAACTTTTTAGCGGTAAAATTGGAGGGGAGTGCACCCATGCTTCAGCGCTCTCCGCACCTGATTGCAGCGACGTCGATTCTCGCGCTGCTCAGTCCGGTGACCGCCGGCGATCCCTCTGGCGCCGTGCGCGAGCGCATGGTCCGGGAACAAATCGCCAGCCGAGGAATCCGCAATCCGGCGGTGTTGCGCGTTCTCCGGGCGACGCCCCGCCACTTATTCCTTCCCGAAGCGATCCAGGCCAATGCTTATGAGGATTGCGCTCTGCCGATCGGATACGGAGGAACGATTTCGCAGCCTTATATCGTGGCGTTGATGACAGAATTGCTCGCGCCGGAAAAGAGCCATCGCGTTCTGGAGATCGGAACCGGCTCCGGATACCAGGCGGCCGTGCTGGCTCAACTCGCCTGGCACGTATACACGATCGAGCTCGTACCGGAACTGGCGAATTCGGCGCGCCGCCGCCTGGCCGCCCTGGGATATCTCAACGTGACGGTCCGGGACGGCGACGGCTATGAGGGCTGGCCGGAACACGCGCCCTTTGATCGAATTATTCTAACGGCCGCGCCCGAGGACGTGCCTCGTGTTCTGCTGGATGAACTGGCGCCCGGCGGCCGCCTGGTAGCTCCGGTGGGCATCGCCCGCGATCAAGAGCTGATCGTGATTGAAAAGCATCCAGATGGCACGCTGCGCCGCTCCTCCGGAGTGCCCGTATTGTTCGTGCCTATGCGAACGCGCATACCGGCCCGAGGGGACTTGAGGAATAGCAGATCCAGGTAACAGAGGGGAAGAGAAACCAACCGAGGATCTCGTGAACCGCGATACGCAGTGGTTTCCCTCTACGGCGCCGCCTTGCGCTTGCCGTAGTTGGGCCGGTAACGCAGGTGACAAGTAACGCAGGCATCGTTGAGGCGTTGGTTGAGCGCCGCGATTGCCGGAAGGTCCCTGGCCTGCGCCGCTTTGTACGCCGCAGCGCCGACGTCCACCATTTCCTGCGACTCCTTGATCCAATCGCCCTGATCGCGCGCGCGGCGGCCCATCATCAGCAAGTTGCCGGACTCGGCGAGGATCAACGCCTGGGCTTGCAGATCGTTCCAATCCTTTTCCGTCTTCGGAGGATTGCGTTCCACATAGAAGATTGCGTCCGAACTCGGATAGGTGATGGAGATCATCACTTGCGAAACCGTGCCCACCGGCTGGAACGTCGGCGCCTGCGCCACGATCGCGGCGGCCAGCAAAAATAAAACAGGTATCCGCACCTCGCCTCCTCGTGCAGAGAGGATTCTATCACGCGCGGCCGAACGCGCGATCAATCCAGGAAGAACGGTGTTTCGTTTTCGCCGCGCAACACGATGTCGAACCGGTACGCGGGGATGCCGCCCGCATCCAGCGCCGCATCGCGCACGGCGAACAAGCGGCGGCGCGCGGCGGAATCGCCAACGCATTGCAGGACTGGATCCCGCGTGATCTCGGGCGCATCACCGAAGAAAACCGTCGTCACCAGGCGGCGAGTCAGGCCGATTGCCAGCACCATCAGATTAATGTGGGGGCAGCGGACAGTTCCGCTTTCCTCGCGCGAACTCCCGGGCAGCACGGTGCGAAACTGATAACGCCCATCTTTGTCGCTGCGCGTCCTGCCCCAGCCGAAAAAGCCGGGGTCTGCCTCGCCATGCCGCGGATCCAGGGGGTGCCGAAAGATTCCGTTGGCATCGGGCTGCCAGATTTCCAGCACCGAATTCAACACCGGCGCGCTGCCTTCCTCCATGACGCGGCCGGTCAGCAAGATGTGTTGGCCGGCCGCATGGCGGCCGTTCACGCGGGTAAGATCGTCGCATCCGTCGATCAGCGGCTTCAAATAAAACGGACCGATCGTGCTATACGGCGATGGAATCATCGTGCACCCCTCAATCCACTGCGGGCGTCGAAAGTTTGCCACGCAGCACAAAATCCTGCCGGAACTTCATCAGGTTGGGAACACCCACCTTGGTCGGCTGCAGCTGGAAGATCACGCGCTGGCGCGCTTCGGGATCGCGAATGCCATTCAGCAGCAGATCAATCTCATTGAGCGGCTCGCCGGGGAAAAACATTTGCGTGATGTAACGGCTCATCCAGCTCGGCCCCATGATGGAAAAGTGAATGTGCGGCGGACGCCACCACCAATCGGATTCCGTCACCGGATAGGCGCCCGGCTTGATCGTGATGAATTCGAACTCGCCATCGGCCCCGGTAACCAGGCGGCCCCAGCCGGTGAAGTTCGGATCGAGCGGCGCTTCATGGCGGTCGGCCTCGTGAATATATTTGCCGGCGGCGTTGGCCTGCCACAATTCCATCACCGCTCCGCGAATCGGCGCGCCGTCCTCATCCATCACACGTCCGGCCACCTGGATGAGCTGGCCGATAGCGCGCGGACCATCCGCGACAGGGCGCGAAAGATCGTAATCCTTCGCGAGCAATCTCTCTGCTAATCCCGTCGGCCCGGTGCGCTCGGAAAGCGTGAGCGGCCGCCGGATGAGCGGCTGCGCCGGGTTTCGTGTAAAGCTTCGCGGGTATCGCGGAATTTGGCGATCGGTCTGCGTCGTGTCGTCGTAGGGCAGATACTCGATCCGAGGAAGACTTTTTGCTGGAGTGCCTGGCATGATTTCCTGCGCGGAGAGGGTCATTTTATCACGCGCGCCGGCCCGTCGAATGCCGCTTGTTATGATCGCAGTAACGGATGAATCCCGATTTCTTGGTGATTGGAGCAGGTGTCGCGGGTCTGCGCGCTGCCATCGAACTGGCCGAAGCCGGGCAGGTGCTGGTGGTCGCCAAGGACAGCCTCCAGGAATCTTCATCGGAGTATGCGCAGGGCGGGATCGCCGTGGCCCTGAGCGATGATGACGAGGTCGAGCTGCACGAGCACGACACGCTGTACGCCGGCGACGGTTTGTGCGATCGCGCGGCGGTGCGGATCCTGGCCGAAGAGGGTCCCGCCGCCATCCAGCAACTGATCGAGTGGGGCGCGGCCTTCGACCGGACCGAGACCGGCCTGGCCTTCACGCGCGAAGCCGCGCACAGTCGCAGCCGCGTCCTCCACGCGCACGGCGATTCGACCGGTCGGGAAATCGCGCACACTTTACACCGCAAGGCCTCGTCGCTGCCCAACATCACATTCCGCAGCTACACCGCGACCACCGACCTCCTCCTGGATGACGGCGCCGCAGGCGCTTTGCTCTACGATGCGGGCACGCGCACGACTACGCAAATTTTGGCGCGCGCCGTACTGCTTGCCACCGGAGGCTTGGGCCGCGTCTTCCTCAATACCACAAACCCGGACGTAGCCACGGGCGATGGCGTTGCCATGGCGTTCCGCGCGGGCGCGGCAATCAGCGATATCGAATTCGTGCAGTTTCACCCCACCGCCCTCCACGTCGAGGGCGCTCCGTGCTTTCTGCTGTCCGAAGCGCTGCGCGGCGAAGGCGGCTCGTTGCGCAACCGGGAAGGGGAACCGTTCATGGAACGGTATCACGCCCTAAAAGATCTGGCGCCGCGCGATGTTGTGGCGCGGGCCATCGTCACTGAAATGACGCGCACAGGCGCCCCGCATGTCTGGCTCGATTTAACCCATCTGGGCGCAGCCTTCCTCCCCGAGCGGTTTCCCCGCATTTACCAGACCTGCTTGCAATACGGCGTAGACATCACGCGGCAGCCGGCGCCCGTCCGTCCGGCCGCGCATTACGCGATGGGCGGCGTGCGCACGAATCTCGACGGGAGTGCCAGCCTGCCCCGCTTATTCGCCGCCGGTGAAGTGGCCTGCACCGGCGTCCACGGAGCCAACCGGCTCGCCAGCAATTCGCTGCTCGAGGGTGTGGTATTTGGCGCGCGCGCCGGGCGAGCCATGCGCGAGACCACGGCCGGCGTCAGCTCCGCGAGAGCGGAGAGCGTATCCTTCGCAGCCCCCGCGGCCACCGCATCCGAGATCCGCCATCTTGCCTGGGAGCAGTGCGGGATCGTTCGGTGCGGCGATGGGCTCCGAACCGCCGTGGAGCGCCTCGAAAGCTGTGCGTACGGGCCGCTGCCGCCCACTCGCGAGCGCGCCGCGCTGCGCAACATCCACCAGGTCGCGCTGCTGATCGCTCGCTGCGCCCTGAGTCGCGAGGAAAGCCGCGGCGCGCACTACCGCACCGATTTTCCCGTCAAGCGCGCGGAGTTCGAAAAGCACTCCGTGATCCACAAGGATTTCGGTGTCCGGTTCGAATGAGCGGCGAGTCGCGGCGCCCGTCTGCGCGCTGCTGCTCCTCGCGGCCGGCACCATTCCCGAAGTAAACCCGTCATCGGTCTTCTGGACCGCGCCTTCCATTCTCGTCGCCGCCATGCTGATCGCCTGGGCGGCCGAATCGGCGCAATTCTTCATCGCGCAGGGCTTCGCGCTGGCGATCCTGGCGTGGCTGCAGACGCTGCCTGAGTTCGCGGTCGAAGCGGTGCTGGCTTGGAAACAGCAGGTCCCGCTTCTGATGGCCAATCTCACCGGCGCCCTGCGGCTCCTTACCGGCCTGGGGTGGCCGATGATCTATTGCACAGCCGCGCTCTTTCATCGCTCGCGGCGCCGGGGGCCTCTGGGCCAGATCCAACTCACGGATGAACAATCCATTGAGGTGGTGGGCCTGTTCGCAGCGATGGCGTACCTGTTTGTGGTCTGGTGGAAGGCCTCACTGGGACTCTTCGATGCCGCGATTCTGATTGCGGTCTACATCGCCTACCTGGTGATCCTGCGGCGCATGCCGGCGGCCGAAGCCGAGCAGATTGATGACCTGGAGCGGATTCCGCGAGCCATTGTGACCGCGCCGCCCGGCCCCCGCACGGCCGCCATCGTGATCCTGTTCGTAGCGGGAGGCGGCCTCATCTACTTCATGGCGGAACCCTTTCTCGCCAGCCTCCTCGCGGTCTCCGCTTCGCTGGGCCTTCCGAACTTCATCTTCATCCAATGGGTGGCGCCGTTCGTCTCGGAGTTCCCGGAGAAAGTTTCGGCTTTTTATTGGGCCCGCACGGTGGAACGGGCCTCGACGGCGCTTATGAACATGGTTTCGAGCAACATCAACCAGTGGACGCTGCTCGCCGCCATGCTGCCGATCACTTACTCGCTGAGCCGTGGTGCGATTTCGTCCATTCCCCTCGACAGCGAACAGCAGTTGGAATTGCTGATGACCCTCGGTCAATCGCTGTTGGGCGCCATCTTCCTCATGGACATGAGACTCGCGTGTTGGGAAGCCGCCGGCTTGTTCGGCTTGTGGCTGCTGCAGTTCCTCTTTTCGCCGATCGCGCCCGGGCCGGGCTTTCTCGGTTTCCTGTCCGACCATGTCCGGGAAGCGGTCACGCTGGCGTATTTCCTGTGGGCCGCCGCCGAAATAATCCGGATCTTCGCAGGCCGCCGCCGCTGTCGCGCCTTCCAATTGTTCGCCACGATGTGGAACAGGCACATTCGATCGGTGCGATAGAATAAAGTTCCACGAACAAATGCGAGAAAAGATTCGGTCGACGACGGTGCTCTGCGTCCGCCGCGACAACAAGGTCGTCATGGCCGGTGACGGACAAGTGACCCTCGGCAACGAAGTCATCAAGGGCTCCGCGAAAAAGCTGCGCCGCCTTTATAACGACAAGATCCTGGCCGGCTTTGCCGGATCGACCGCCGATGCTTTCGCGCTCTTTTCGCGCTTTGAATCGAAGCTCGAGCAGTTCAACGGGAATCTGTCGCGCTCCGTGGTCGAACTCGCCAAGGAATGGCGCACCGATCGCGTCTTGCGGCACCTGGAAGCCCTTCTGCTCGTCTCCGACAGGAGCAGCACGTACCTGGTGAGCGGCAATGGCGACGTGATCGAGCCGGATGAAGGCATTGCGGCCATCGGATCAGGGGGCCCTTTCGCGCTTTCCGCGGCCACGGCCCTGTTGCGCAACACCAAACTCTCGGCGCGGCACATCGCCGAGCAAGCCATGGACATCGCGGCCAAGATCTGCATATATACAAATGACAGCATTACCTACGAGGAGCTGGACTAATCATGGTGATTTATCTTCCCGGCCAGTCTGTGGACGAAGAACCGCTGCTGGATGAGCTGACGCCGCGGGAGATCGTGCGCGAGCTCGACAAACATGTCATAGGCCAGGCCGAAGCCAAACGCGCCGTCGCCATCGCGCTCCGCAACCGCATTCGCCGCCAGAAACTGCCGCCTGAGATGGCGGAGGAAGTGATTCCCAAGAACATCCTCATGATCGGCCCGACCGGCGTCGGCAAGACCGAACTGGCGCGGCGTCTCGCCCGGCTGGCCAATTCGCCGTTTCTCAAAGTGGAAGCCAGCAAGTTCACCGAGGTCGGGTACGTCGGCCGTGATGTGGAATCGATGATCCGCGACCTGGTGGATATCGCCATCGACATGATCCGCGAAGAGCGGCTCGACGAAGTTGCCGACCGCGCCGAGATGAACGCCGAGGAACGCCTGCTCGATTTACTCATGCCCCCGCAGCCCGAGGCCAGCGAGAGCATCGAGCGCACCCGCGAAAAGCTGCGCGAGCGTCTGCGCGAAGGCAAGCTTGACGAGCGCATGGTGGAGATCGACGTCAAAGACCGCGGCCCCACGTTTGAAATCACCACCAACGCCGGTATCGAAGAGATGGGCATCAATTTGAAAGACATGCTGCCCACGCTGTTCGGCCAAAAGACGCGCCGCCGCAAGATGCGCGTCGCCGAGGCGCTCGATTACCTTGTCCAGGAAGAAGAGCAGAAGCTTATCGACATGGAGCAGGTGACGCGCGTCGCGCTGGAGCGCGTGGAATCCAGCGGTATCATCTTCCTTGACGAGATCGATAAGATCGCCGGACGCGAGAGCGGCCACGGCCCCGACGTCAGCCGCGAGGGCGTGCAGCGCGATATTCTGCCGATCGTCGAAGGCACTACCGTGAATACGCGCCACGGGTTCGTCCGCACCGATCACATTCTCTTCATCGCCGCCGGCGCCTTCCACGTCTCAAAGCCGAGCGATATGATTCCCGAGCTGCAAGGCCGCTTTCCGATTCGGGTCGAGCTCAAGTCCCTTTCGGTGGAAGACTTCATCCGCATCCTGAAAGAGCCAAAGAACGCGCTGGCCAAGCAGTACACCGCCCTGATGGAGACCGAAGGCATCAAGCTGGTGCTGACCGACGATGCGCTCGAAGAGGTGGCCAAGTTCGCCGCTCAGGTGAACGAATCGTCGGAAAACATCGGCGCGCGCCGCCTTCACACGATCATGGAAAAACTGCTTGAAGAAGTCTCTTTCGAAGGCCCGGACCTGAAAAAAAAGACCGTCAAAATCGACAGCAACTACGTACGCAAGCAGTTGGCCGAGATTGTGAAGGACCAGGATTTGAGCCGGTATATTCTTTGAACTGCATCGGGCGTGAGAAATTAATAGCACGCGCGAACATATGGCTGCGGAACTCAAGCCATGAAAACGTATCTCGCCGAGCTGTCAGCGCGTCAGCGCCAGTTGCTCGGATGACAGGTGCTTGATCCACTGTAGCTGGGCATCCGTCTCCGGAATCGTTTCCCGGCGAGCGGCCGTGACGGCAGCAATCGCTGCCTCAGCCGTCATTCCTGATCTGATCAACAATCCCGCTGCTATAAGTCCGGAACGTCCAACACTCTGCCGGCAATGAATCGCGACACTTTCTCCTTTTTCGAGCCTGCCGGAAATTTGAGCCAATAATGCCAGCGCATCCTTGATGGACGCCGGCACACCGGCGATCGGGGATGGGGAATGAAATGAGTTGGACGCCATTGGATTGGGCGGCGGCGCCTTCCCGACTCAGTTCGAGTTGAGCGGACTCTTCCTTTTCCAGCAGCGAAATTACTGCATCCAGACCAGCCTCACGCCAGGCCCGGGCTTCGTCTTCGAGCCAGTCTCCGCCGCGCGGCCGCGGCATGATTGCGAGGGCCCCACGCCAAGGTCCGGGCACCGTGAACAGCTCAGGAGTCATTTTTCTTTTTCAATTATCTCTCGCGGAAGGGTGTCGATGTTTTCACCCCTCTCCTTAAGGACCCTGAGCCGATGATGGCCATCTAAGATAGTTCCATCATTACGGATTTTCAGCGCTCAGGGCTGCCCCGGGACAAGCGACGATTTCAGGTCCTCGGTAGAGAGCCGGCGAAAGATCGAGAGCTTGACTTGACTCAAAGCGCTCTCAGAGTGCAGAAATCTCAGCCTGGATGGGTCAGATTCCATATATATCTATACAAGTAGTGCTGGCTGGTACCGAAATTTCTCTTTCATCTGTACGATGACCCTATGAACCGAATCCTCGTCATCGGCGCTACCGGCACGGTCGGCCGCGAGGTCGTTTCTCAACTGGCCGAAGCGGGCGCATCCATTCGCGCTCTGGTCCGTAACCCGGATGCGGCGCGCCTGCCGCCAATGGTCGAACTGACGCGCGGAGACCTCACGGTTCCCGAAACCTTGGACGCCGCCTTGGATGGCATCGACGCTGTGTTTTTGGTGTGGGTCGCCCCGGCCGCGACCATCGGCCCGGTTCTGGAACGTATCGCGCGCCGCGCGCGCCGCATCGTCTTCCTCTCCGCTCCTCTGAAAACCGCGCATCCGCTGTTCCGGCAGCCCAACGCTTTACGCGAGCTACACGCCGAAGTGGAACGGCAAATCGAAGCTTCCGGTGTGCACTGGACGTTCCTGCGGCCCGGTATGTTCGCAGCCAACGCGTTGCGCTGGTGGGCGCCCCAGATTCGCGTCGGCGCCCTGGTGCGCTGGCCCTATCTCTCTGCTCCCACCGCGCCGGTTGATGAACGCGATATCGCCGCAGTGGGTGTCCGCGCGTTACGCGAAGACGGACACGCCGGCGCGGAGTACGTGCTGACCGGGCCGCAATCGCTCACCCAATTCGAGCAGATCTCCACCATAGGCCAGGCGATCGGGCGTCCCCTGCGGATAGAAGAAATGTCCCCGGAGCAGGCGCGGTGCGAAAGTCTGGCCGGAATGCCCCCGTTCATAGCGCATATGCTGCTCGACGCCTGGGCGGCCGCACTCGGCCAACCGGCCTTGGTGACATCCACGGTTGCGGAGATCACCGGCAAGCCGGCACGCCACTTCGACGAGTGGACCGCCCATCACGCTCCGAAGTTTCGCGCGTGAACGCCGTCCCTAGCCGCGGCCGAACGGCGCTTCGAGCGACGCGCTCTGCGGCGTGAACAACTCCGCCCCGCGTTCGCCGATGTGCATATCGTCTTCCAGCCGGATGCCGAATTCACCGGGAATATAGATTCCCGGCTCATCGCTGAAGGTCATGTTCGCTGCCAGCCCGATGCTGCGGCCGTCCTCCTGCAGCGTGTTGGTCGCGGTGAGATACGGCCATTCATGTTCATCGAGTCCAATCCCGTGCCCGATGCGATGGGTGAAATACTTGTACCCCGGCCCGTAACCCGCCTCTGTGATCACCTTGCGCGCGGCCGCGTCGACGGCCTCGCACGCCGCTCCGGGCCGGGCCGTCGCCCGCGCCGCGCTTTGCGCCTCGCGCACAATGTCAAACACCCGTTTCATTTTGTCGCTCGCCCGGCCCAGTACAAAGGTGCGGGTGATATCGGAGTGATAGCCCTCCACCGTGCAGCTGCCATCGATAAGAACGATCGTATCCTGCCGGATCACCTGCGGCCGCCGCGAGCCATGCGGTAGGGCGGCGTACTGCCCCACCAACACATCGGCCTCTCCCGGAAATCCCAGTTTCTGGTGCGCGGCGGCAATCAGATCGCCGAATTCCCGCTGGCTCATGCCCTCCCGCAGCGATTTCCACGCCGCCTCGAACGCCTCCAGCGTCACGCTGTTGGCCAGCCGCATCAGCGCGATTTCATTCGCGCTCTTGATCATGCGGCAGCCGGCCGTCACGGGCGTCGCGCTCCCGAAGGTGGCAGCCGGCGTCGCCTTCCCGATGCCGCTGGCGAACACGAACGGCGTGCGCTCTTCCATTCCGAGGTGTCCCGTCGCTAAGCCGTGTTCCTTGAGCGCCATCGCGACCGTCTCATAGGGGCTCGCGTCTTCTTCCCAGGTGAAAATCTGCGCTGATTTGCGGAACGCCCCCTCGGCGATCTGCTCCAGCGCCCGGCCTTTTTCGAAAGCCGGCGCCACGAAGAAAGGATCGCCATTCGCCGGCAGCACCATCAGGAACAGCCGTTCGCTGACGCCCCAACGCACCCCGCTGAAGTAGAAAAGCGAAGATCCGCCGCCGATCGCGATCCCGTCCAGGTGATTCTGGCGCATCAGGCGCTGCGCCCGCTCCACACGCGCCAGCCTCTCCTCGTTCGAAATCGGCTTGGCTTCGCCGCGGCGGCTCTTCAACGCGGCGATGGCGGGAATTTGCGCGAATGCGGAATCGGCAAGCGCAAAGATGCTGGAGCCCAACACAGCGCGGCGGGTGAGCATCGTGGTGCTATCGTATCACCCGCCGCTGTGCTACGCCCTAAGCGCAACCGGCGGCCATTGTCCGCGGCCGCGCTGCCTCCCACAGATCGATCTCGCCGTGCCCATCGGTGAGCAGCACTTCAAAATCCACTGCATCGTTATTTTCGCCGCGCCAGCGGCCTTCCACCCGGCGCAGTTCCCTCGCGTCGCCGTCTCCCCGCAACACCACGCGCATCGAATCCTGATTCATGGCCAGCAAAACACCCTCCTTCAGCCGGCCGGAACATAACGTGAGAATGATACTCAACATTGGTTCTCTCCTCGCACCCACTCATATCGCGGGCAGGAGATCACAACAAGGCTGCCATCCGATAGGGTGGTACTCAAGAAAGTCTCAGTACTTACATCCGGGAAAACCGCTCCGGAGAAAACCGCCCGCCGCCCGCGCAACAGGTGTGAAGTTGATCACGCGCGCCCGCGCCGCAGCAGCCACGCGCTGATCACAACCGCGAAAACCAGGAGGTTGCCCGCTGCATCCACTCCGAACAGGCCGTGCGTGCCGAAGCGGCGATAGCCTTGCCCGTCCAGCCATAGCACATACGCGATCGGCAGATTCCCCGCCGCCAGAAACAGGCTGTAGCGCGTGCTCATACCGTGCTCGCCATGGCCGAGAACGTCCATCACCAAGGCGGTGAATCGCGCGTACCCGAACCCTGTTGTGATCAGGTAAAGAACCGTACCGGTAAAGTAGACCGCCGGCCCATTGCCGGCCAGCAGCGTCAACGACGCCAGCCCGTTCAGCAACCCGGCTGTGGCATACATCAGGCGGCGGTCCCATTCGCCCGGCACCAGCGTCGCGAGCAGCGATCCAAAAGCGAGCACCAGTCCGCCCGCCAATCCGTTTACCCACATGACGCCCTGCGCTCCGACTGCATAATGCGACGCGACCGCCGGCAGCAGGTTCAACGCGGCTCCGGAACTTACCGGCGACGCCAGCAGCAGCAGCCCCCATACCGCCCGGCGGGAATGAAAGACCCCGAGCAACTCTTTACCGATCTTGCGGAAATGATCGAGCAGATCGGCGGCTTTGGCGGGCGGCGCCTCGGCAATGCTCAGACCGGCCAGCGACGGGATCGCGGTCATCCCCGCCGTCAGCAGCCCGGCAAGCGGCAGCGGCAGCCGCGCCAGCAGCCATAAGGTGATCCCCGCGCCGAGCGCCCCGCCTCCCAGGTTTCCCGCCTGCGTCCAGCCGGATGCCTGCGCCTGCCCGGCGCGAGAAAGGGTGCTCACCATCAGTCCGCCCTGCGCCGAAGAGACCAGCACGTTGATTGTCATCCCGGCAAACAGCAGTGCCGTGACCGCCGTCAGATAGCGAGTGCTCATCAGCGGCGTCGCAAATGCCAGGCAGCCGGCGCTCGCGAACGAAGCCAGCATCAGCCAGGTCCGCTTCCGCAGCTTCATGTCTACCAGAGGAGCCCAAAAGAAGTAGATCACCGTGGGCACTTGCAGCAGCGATTCGAGGTTGGCGATCCGGTCCACCGGCACGCCTGCCTGGCCCAGCACAAACGGTAGCGGCGTTTGCGTGAAACCGTTAAAGATTCCACCCGGAAGGATCAGAATGAGAAAAAGCCAGGGCGGCGGCCCGCGTTTTGTGGTCCCAGACATGAAGCGGCAAGCATAACACTCCGCCGGCCGCTCGCGCCCCGATCCTTAGTGGGTTGAGGTAGTCGCGGAACTGCCGCCCGAGGCGCTGCTGGAGCTCCCGGTCACCAGGGTCGAATTCGCCGTCGACCACAGGTCGCGCATGCCACCCGAAAGGTGGATGTATAAGCCCAGCGCCGCCAATGCAATAAACGCGGCCGCCAGACAATATTCAGCCAGGCCCTGTCCTTGATCGTCGTGCCGGAAACAGGCCCAAATCGCCCGTAGCATCTATAAAGTTAAGGCTAACGCCCAAAGTTGAAGCGTTCCAGCATCTCTTTTGTTAGTACCCCTGGAACGAGTGGAACCCGCCGTTAATTCAAGTTTCGGGGCGAACGAGCCGATAATGACCATGGGAGGTTCATGTCCGCACCCGTCACCGCCTTAGGGAACAGAGTCTGGACTCTGCCCCCCCTTATCCTGCACCCCTTCAACGAACAGGTGCCTCCGCAAGCCCTTCTGGAAAACTCGCGCGCCGCCCTCATGCTCTCCGGCCTCATCTCGAACGAGGGCAATGAGCCGGAAATTCTGCTCCGCCGCCTTCTGGCCGGCCGCTATGCCGAAATTCGCATGTTGTTCTTCCTAGGCAAGGATTTGCTCCGCTGGATGGAACAATGTGGCGAGTCTGTCGAGCGCACTCGCGAACTCCACGACGCGCGCATTCGCCCGCAGAGTTTTGCCGCTCTTCTGATCGGCAACCCGCCCCAGGAAGTGAAGGAAAAGTTGATGCGTTGGGGCGTCGCCGACTATGCGTCCATCTTTTCCCGCGCCCTCGGCTTGAACATGCTGTTTGTGCGCCCTCCCGAAATCGATTTGCTCGCCGAGGAATTCCTTCGCGGCTATGACCGGTACGCGGATTCTTTGTTCCGCTGCTTCCTGGAATCGGAACCGTACGCTACCATCAGCTCGGATAATTTCCACTTTGCGCTATACGCCTCGGGAGAGTATTCCCGGATGCTCGAATCGGAGTGGGCCGATCCGGAGCAATAGATCGGGACGGTAAGATAAAGGGGATGGAACTTCCCCGCCTGCTCCTGGTCCGGCAGAACTATCCTGACCGCAAAATTCCCGATCTTCCCTCTACCGTTGCTCGCGAACTGGCGGCGTCCGGCCTAGCCGCCCAGCTCCCTCGCGGCGCCCGCCTCGCCATCGGAGTCGGCAGCCGCGGCATTCGCAACCTCGATGTGATCGCCGCGAGCGTGGTCCGCTACTGGCAGGACCAGGGTGTTCAACCCTTCTTATTTCCCGCCATGGGCAGCCACGGCGGCGCCACCGCCGCCGGCCAGGCCGATGTGCTGGCGCATTACGGCATCACCGAAGCCGCCATGGGCTGCCCCATCGTGAGCCAACTCGAAGTGGTCTCGCTCGGCAAGACTTCCGACGGCATTGAGGCCTTCATGGACCGCATCGCTTACGAGGCTGATGCCGTCCTGCTCCTCAATCGCGTCAAATGGCACACCGACTTTTCTGGCGCCATAGAGAGCGGCCTCTTTAAGATGATGGCCATCGGCATCGGGAAACTCGCCGGCGCTCAGCGCTACCATGCCTATGGACTCCGCCTCGGACTCGAATACGTGATCCGCACAGTCGGCCGCCTGGTCCTACGCTCGGGCAAATTGCTGGGCGGCATCGCCATCCTGGAAGATGCTTATCATCAAACCGCCAAAATCGATGTTGTGCCTGCCCGTCAGATGGAGCAACGCGAAGAAGAAAACCTGGCTCTGGTGAAATCGTGGATGGCTAGAATTCCGATGGATCTGGACCTGCTGGTAGTCGATGAGATGGGCAAGAATATCAGCGGCTTGGGCATGGACACCAAGATCATCAACCGCACGCATCGCGGTGAATACAATTTATTCCCGGACGCGCCTCGCATTGAGCGCATCTTCGCCCGCGACCTGAGTGACAATACCTACGGCAACGCGCTCGGTGTGGGCAGCGCCGACGTGGTCACCGACCGCCTGGTGCACGCGATCAATACCCACGCCACCTGGATTAACGCGCTCACCTCCGTTAACCCTTCGGGCGCTCATACGCCCATACACTATCCAACCGATCGGGAATGCCTGGAACAGATCATGCCAACCACCGGCCGTCTCGATCCTCAAGACGTAAGAATCGGCTGGATCCGCAACACGCTCGAACTGGCGCGCCTCGGTTTGAGTGAGAATTTACGGGATCAAATCGCGCTCCACCCGCTGCTCGCCATCGAAGATACCATCCCGATGGAATTCGATCGCACGGGCAACTTGCTGAGCCCTTTTGCTCCGGTGCCCGTGTAAGGCTCTAGCGGCGCCCTCCGAAGCCGCCGCCCTGGAATCCGCCGCCGACGCCTCCTACTCTGCCGAACCCGCCGGTGCGTCCGTTGAAGCCGCCGCCGGGACCGGTAAACACGTGTCCATTAAACCCGCCGGGCCGACTAACAGAGCAGCCAGGAAGACGCCTCCGAGTGCCATCCCCTTGATCGCATCATAAAATTAATACCTCTTATATTTTGGATGCGGCTGCGAAAGGCCCAGTTGCTACCCTTGCTCTGGTGGCGAGAACTCCGGAGCTTAGCAGGAGCTGCGCTTGAGCTGCCCGCACGCTGCATAAATATCCAGACCCCGCGGCTTGCGCACGAAGCAGGGCGCAGACCGCCGTACAATCTCCTGAAAGCGCGCCACCTGGGCCGCGTCGGGCGCTTCGTAAGGGATTTCGGGTCCTGGGTTTAGCGCGATCAAGTTGATCTTGCAGTTGAGGTGAGCCAGCAGCTTCGTCACCCGCCGCGCGTCGGCTTCCGTATCGTTGATGCCCTTCAGCAGCACATATTCGAATGTCAGCTTCTCCCAAGGCCGCAGCGGATAGCCCCGGCAGACTTCCAGCAACTCCTTCAAGTGATACTTACGGGTAATCGGCATCAGTTCGCGGCGCATCTCTTCGGTCGAGGCGTTCAGCGAAATCGCAAGTTTTGGTCGCACTGGTTCGCGTCCGAGCTCTTCGATTTTCGGAATGATGCCCGACGTGGAAAGCGTGATGCGTCGCGGCGAGAGCCCGAACCCGTTCGAATCGAGTAGAATGCGTGTGGCTTTGATCACATTCGGCAGGTTCAGCAGCGGCTCGCCCTGTCCCATCATCACGATGTTCAGCCGGCCGCTATCCTGGCGCAGGCGGTTTTCGCGCGCCACCAGCAGCACTTGTCCCACAATTTCCCCGGCCGTCAGGTTGCGCTCCAAACCGAGCAGCGCCGTCATGCAGAATTTGCAGTCGACCGGGCACCCCACCTGGCTCGAGATGCAGATCGTATCGCGCTCGCCTTCCGGCATCAGAACCGTTTCCACCGTGCGGCCATCGTCCAGCCCCAGCAGGTAGCGCCGCGTGCCATCGTTCGACTCGTAAACCCGCGCCACCTCGGGTAAACCGACGGCGTGGCGGCCGGCCAACTCCTGGCGCGTCCGTGTCGGCAAGGTCGAAATCTGAACCAGATCGGCCGCCTGTCCCCGGTAAATCGCCTCATACAACTGCCGCGCCCGGTAAGCCGGCTGGTCCGGCCCCAAGGCCTCCTGCAGTTCGGGAAGTTCCATTCCTACCAGGGGTTGCATCGGTTAACTAGCTTCATGATAGCGGCTTGGTGCCGCGGGATGTTACAAAGTAGAGGAGAGCTTCCCATTGGCCACCACCATTAGTCCAGTCCGCGAGATCGAAACCACCACGTTGAAGAACGGCGTCCGCGTCATCACCGAATCCATGGCGCACGTGCGCTCGGTTTCGGTTGGCATCTGGATCGGCACCGGCTCGCGCCGCGAATCACCCGAACAGAACGGCATCAGCCACTTCATCGAGCATATGCTGTTCAAAGGCACGACCAATCGCACGGCGGAAGACATCGCGCGCTCGGTCGATTCCATCGGCGGCAATCTCGATGCCTTCACCGCCAAGGAGCTGGTTTGCTTCAACACCAAGGTGCTCGATGAACACCTCTCGCTGGCCTGGGACGTCCTCGCCGACCTTGTTCTGAACCCGCTGTTCCGCCCCGAGGACATCGAAAAGGAAAAGGGCGTCATCCTCGAAGAGATCAAGATGGAAGCTGATAGCCCCGACTATCTGGTCCACGAAATCTTTTCGTCCAACTTCTGGAAGGATCACCCGCTCGGCAAGCCCATCCTTGGCACGCGGGAAACCGTCAAGAAGTTCGATAGTGACGGCATCCGGCGCTACTACTCGGAGGTTTATTCGCCCGGCAACCTGATCGTGACGGCCGCCGGCAATCTCACTCACCAGCGGCTGGTCAAACTCGTGCGCGACCACTTCGAATCGCTGCCGCCCCGCGCCCCCGCGAAACCTGATCCGGTCCCGAGCACCCACGCGCGCATCGCTCTGCGCAGCAAGCGCTCCCTCGAGCAGGTGCATGTCTGCCTCGGCGTGCCCTCCTATCCGCTGCCGCACCAGGAGCGGTTCGCCTGTTACGTTCTCAACACGCTGCTCGGCGGCGGCATGAGTTCGCGCTTGTTCCAGAACATCCGCGAGCGCCAGGGCCTCGCCTATGCCGTGTTTTCCGAGCTCAATCCATACCGCGACACAGGCTGCCTCTCCATCTACGCCGGCACGTCGCTCGAATCGGCGCGCCAGGTGGTCGAGTCCATCATGAACGAGTTCCGGCAGTTGAAAGAAGAAATTATCGGCGACGAAGAATTGCGGCGCGCCAAGGACCACCTGAAAGGCTCCCTGATGCTCAGCCTGGAATCCACCGCCAGCCGTATGTCGAACCTTGCGCGCCAGGAGATGTACTTCGGCAAGTTCTTCACGCTCGACGAATTGATTGACAGCATCGAAGCCGTCACCGCCGGCGACGTGCAGCGCATCGCGCGCACGTTCTTCGACCCCAAGCAGATCGCGCTCACCGTCCTGGGGAATCTGGAAAACTTCAAAATCGGCCGCGAAGACCTGGTCTGCTAGCGCGCTTACTGTGCCGCCGCCGGCTTTCGCATCTTCTGAATAATGATGTCTCCGTACCCGGCCCGGAGGTACAGTTTGTGTGCTGCCTCTTGGACGTCCGCAACGAAGCGGTGCCCTACCAGCCAGAACCGGCGCCGCTCTTGCCCTGGAATATCGGAAACCACGCCGCCGAATTTACTTCGGGCATCGACGGCGTAGGCGGCGTCCGGCGGCAACCGCAGCGTGATTTCTCCGCGTGTGTTCGTGACGCGGACATCTCCCGCCACATCCACCACGTGGACCTCGCCGCCGGCGTGCTCCACGATCAGGCTCGCGCTCCGTGGAACTCGAATGCGGTAGTCGAAACCCCCTCGGTTATTCAGCGTCCGCCCTCGCAGACCCGTGGTGATGGTGAGTTCATTCCCGTTGTGCTCCGCCGTCACGCTGGTCCCCTCCAGCCGCCGGGCCTCCGCTCGATCATACGCCGCCGGCGGTTTCGTGATGGTAATTTCCATCCCGGGCTGATCCCCGCCCTCCACCGTCACTTCTCCCACCGAGTGCTTCAGATGCAGCACCCCGCCGGCCGGAAAATCCATCGTTTCGGTCTTACCGATATCGAGCTTCTGCGCCGCTGCCGCGCAGCTCATCCCGATCGCGAGCAAAATCAGGGAACGCCGCTTCATCTTACTGGCTACCCTTCGTCTCGGCCCCGGGCGCCGCGCGCGCGTAAAAGCCCGCCAGGTCCGTCTTCAATTGCTTCAACGCATCCACGTTTAGATAAATCATGTGCCCCGACGGATAGTATGCGAATTCGATGTTCCCGCGCAGCTTCGGTTCCAGCTCGATATGCGCCAGGTCGTATTCGGTAATGAAGAACGGCGTCGCCAGATCGAATAGCCCGTTCACCGAAAACACCCGTAGCCGCGGATTCTTGCGAATCGCGTCGGCCAGATCGCCGGCCACATACGCGTCCCGCATCGCCTGCCCTTGTCCTTGACCTCCCGTCGGCAGTGCGGACCCAAGCCGGTGCGTGTGGTCCCAGATCTGATTGACGCCCGGCCCGCTCGGCAGATAGGTTTCGTCCGAAGTGTATTTCAATTCCCGATCCAGGTAGTCGTGCAAGGCCGTGACGAACGCGCCTTCAATGCCCGAGTTTGATGGATCGTACCCCGGGTTCTCGCCCGCGGCATCCACATCAGATCCCTCGAACCGCGCATCATACCGCCCGAGAATGGCGCGCTGATCGCGGAGCAATTCCTTGCGAAAACGCGGCGGGCTCACTCGCAGGTTCGCTTCTTTGATATATTGCGCGCTCAGGCCCGTATAGCCGGCCAGCTTGGCCGCAATCGACTCGACCTGCGCCTGCGGCAGGTTATGTCCCTCCGCCAGCGCCTCCGCGTACGGCCCGCGCGCGAACGCCCGCACCTCGTTGAGAAATGCCTTCTCGTCCCGCCCTTTGTGAGAAACCTTTTCGTAATGCCACGCAATCGCCGCATAGGAGGGCAGATTGCCGATAAAGAGCGCGTCCGACCCCGGTGCCAGCGCGAAGTAATTCAGAATCGACGACATGAGAACGACGCCATTCATCGACATCCCGCTATTCTCGAGTGCATCGACGAGCGCCGCCGACCGCGTCGTTCCGTATGATTCGCCGAACAGAAACTTGGGCGAATTCCAGCGGTGATTGAGGCTCACGTACCGGTAAATGAATTTCTGGAATGCCCGCACATCCTGATCGGTGCCCGCAAAATCGCGAATGTTCCCCTTCCCCACCGGCCGCGAATAGCCGGCCCCGACCGCGTCCACGAACACCAAATCGGATTTATCCAGAAGGCTGTACTGGTTCGGCACTACCTCGTACGGCCCCGGCCCCGTCGCTTCCGGGCTCGCCGTCACCACCCGCACCGGCCCCACCGACCCCATGTGCAGCCACATGCTGGCCGATCCCGGCCCGCCGTTGTAGAGAATCGTGAGCGGCCGCGATCGCATATCCGTGACGCCATCCAGCGTATACGCCGCATAAAACACACTGGCATACGGCTGGTCATCGTCGGCGGGAATCAGGAGCGTTCCCGCCGTCGCGGTATAGCGAATGGTTTTGCCGCCCAGCGTGATCTCATGCGAAGTGACCGAGCTCTTCTCCGAAGGAATCGGATTGATCGGTCGTTCGACAGCCGGCGATGTAGTGGCAGCCGCGTTAGGCGCCCGCTGCGCGCGTCCAGGCAGGCTAACCAGCACTACCGCCATCCCAACTAACAGAGTGTTTCGCGAAGGTGACATGCGGCCCCTCCCTCTTAGGCTATCCTACGTAAGGCCGGACGATCTTGTCGCGGGTGTATTTCAAAGCGCCTTCAACGCCCGAGCCACTTCCGTCACTCTGCGTCCGTGAGCCCGCGCCGCTTGCAGAGCATCGGCTTCAGACCCGTAGTGTGCCGGAACCAGAATCAAGTCAAGCCGCGCCAAAGCCTCGTACACGCCTGGCAGAGCGCAGTCATTCGCCCCCGCTCCGGAAATGACCGCCGCACCGGCTCTGGAATGCAACTGCCCTTTGCCGTGCGCCCCCCGCAATAGCTCGAAATACGCCTGAAACTCCGGCCCCGCGAGTTCCGCCCGCGCCGGTGCGCCCACAATCACGGCGTCCGCCCAGGCCAGGTCTGCTTCGCGCGGCGCCACGTATTCACCGCTCATGCGCTCGCGGTTCTCGCTCCACCCTGGGACTTCGCCAACCAGGCGTTCGTCCACATCCTCGCGCAGCCAGCGCAGCCGGATGTTGGCCCGCGCCTGCACGGCTCCGAGCGCCGCTGCCAGCGCCAGCTTTTCCGTTCTGCCGGTCCGCGACCAGAACGTCACCAGCACATTCACGTCCTGCATAGTTATGACAGATCGAAGAACAGAAACTCGGCGTCACCCGCGCCTTGCCCCGACAACGATACCTCCCGCTCCTCGCTGAGAGCCGCGCCATCTCCCTCCGCCAGCACTTCCCCGTTTACCGCCACGCTCCCGCGTGCCACCTGCACCCAGCCGTAGCGCCCGGGCGCTATCGCCTGCGTGAGTGTTTCCGCCGGTCGGAGCATGCCGGCGTAGACCGCCGCATCCTGGTGAATCGCCGCGGCGCGCACGCCGTCAGCCGCTTTACCCGATGCCAGCAGCCGCAGCTTTCCGCATTTCTCGCGCGCATCGAACGGAATCTGCTGATAGCTCGGCTCGACGTCGTTGACCCCGGGGACAATCCAGATCTGCAGAAACCGCACCGGCTCGCTCGCCGACGCATTGAACTCGCTATGGATCACTCCCGTACCCGCCGACATCACCTGGATCGTATTGACCCCGAACGTATGCTGCTCCCCCATGCTGTCTTTGTGCGTCAAGCTGCCGTCCAGCACATAGGTCAGGATCTCCATGTCGCGATGCGCATGCGCCCCGAATCCGCGCCCGGCCGCCACCCGATCGTCATTGAGGACCCGCAGCGCCCGAAAACCCATGTGCGCCGGATCGGAGTAACCGGCGAACGAAAACGTGTGATATGTGTTGAGCCAGCCATGGTCAAAGTGGCCGCGTTCCTCGCTTCGTCGAATCGTAATCATGCGCGTTCCCTTGGCATATCCAGTTTACCCGTTGCCTCTGCTGAACCGCTCTGCTTGACTCCCGCTTGCGGTTTCTGATAACTGATAACGGGAGGTCTGAGTCATGAAGCAGCGGCTCTCTTTGGTGTTGGCGATTTTCGGTTCGTTATGGGCCGGCGTGCCTGCGTCGGCGCATCACTCCGTTCAGGCTCAATTCGATCTGCAAAAGCCCTTCACCTTGACCGGCGTCGTCACTAAGGTGGAATGGATTAACCCGCACTCCTATTTGTATCTCGATGTCAAAGACCAAAGCGGTAACGTGAAGCACTGGGCCTTCGAAATGGCCGGCCCCGGCGCTCTTCGCCGCGCCGGCCTGAGCCGCTCCGATCGCGGCGGTATGAAACCCGGCGACACGATCACGGTCAACGGCGTGCTCGCCAAGGACGGCACCGATTCCGGCCTCATTAAAGAGTTGAAATTCGCCGATGGCCGTGTCTTCACCATTTGGGCCGGCGATCCCAACGCGAGGTAAGTCGGTATGAGCCGGCTTTGCCTTTGGATCTGCGCCGGCGCTGCCCTGGCCGCCACGCTCAGTCCCGCTGCCGAAACTCCGCGAACGCCCGACGGCCACCCGGACCTCAACGGCGTCTGGAACGGCGGCGCCGCCGGCCCCTTCATCAAGGTCGACGATCCTAACGCCTCCCTGCTGGCCGCTCGCGACGGCACCCTGCTCAACTTCGAGCGCGACAACACCATCGTTCGCCGCTCCGATCCCAACAAGCCCCTCTACAAGCCCGAATTCTGGGAAAAGGTCCAGCAGCTCGACCAGGACGGCAACAAGCAGGATCCGTCCTACGGCTGCATGCCCGCCGGCGTTCCGCGCATGGGCCCGCCCGTCCAAATCGTGCAGACTCCCAAGGAAATGGTCTTCCTGTACGTCAGCCCGCCCGCGCAGGGATGGGGCGATCAGTACCGCGTCATTCCCACCGACGGCCGCGCGCACACGCCGCTGCAGGACCTCGATGGCACCTGGAAGGGCGAATCCATCGGGCACTGGGACGGCGACACGCTCGTCGTCGACACCATCGGGTTCAACGACACCAGCTGGCTCGATATCGGCGGTTATTTTCACAGCGAGAACATGCATGTCATCGAGCGCCTTCACCGCGACGGTGACACGCTTACCTGGCAGGCCACTGTCGAAGATCCGGACGTGCTGATCAAGCCCTGGGTAATGAATCCGCGGACCCAAAACCTGAATCCCGACCCCAAAGCCGTCCTCGCCGAATCGCTTCCCTGTGTCGAGCGCGATCTCTCGCATCTGGTCACCAAGGAACATCACTAGACGTATGCGCTCGCCCGTCTTCTTTATCCTGGCGGCGTTGGCCGCTTCATCACTCCCTGCGCAAGATGCCGCCGCGACGATCAAAGCCGCCGAGTACGCTCTCGGCATGATCCGCGGCCCGCGGCGGGTTGACGCCATCAACACGCTCGAATACTGGGGCGCCGGATACACCTACGCCTTCGGCCAGGCCTACCATCCGGGCGCGCCGTGGCCCGCGTTCAAAGTCACTTACCATGCGAGCATCAGCTACGCGCTCCCGGCCATGCGGGTCGATATCACGCGCAGCAATCCTGAGGGCCCGGTCCAGGGAGGCGGCGGCCTGCCCTTGGCGGCGCCGCAACGGCAGATTCAGGTCGTCAGCGGTGACTTCGCGTGGAACGAATCCGTGCCGGGCGCCGGTTTCATCGCCGGCAGCACCGCTACACCCGCGCCCGGCGCCGCCGCCGATCGTCTCCTCCAGCTCTGGGTCACTCCCTTCGGCGTTCTCAAGATGGCCGAGCGGGCCGGAACCAGCGCGCAGCTCTCGACCGAAGCCGGTCTCAGCATCATCACATTCCCGCTCGGCGGCCAAACGGTCAAACTCTCGCTTAACTCCAAACAGCAGGTCGAGCGCGTCGAAACCCACTCCACCAATCCCGTGCTCGGCGACACCCTCGCCGAAACTACCTACTCCGATTACAAAGATCTCGGCGAGATCACCAGCGACGTCCTGTTCCCCTCCCACATTGTTCAAAAGCAGGGCGGCTTCCCGGTGTTGGATCTGACCATCACCAAAACCGATCCCAACAACCCCTACGTGGTCTTTCCCGTTCCCGACAATGTCGAACGCGCCCCGAAAACGCCCGTGCCGGTCAAAGTCGATGCCCGCAACGTCGCGCCCGGGGTCTGGTATTTGACCGGCGGCACGCATCATAGCGTGGCCGTCGAATTCAAGAACTATGTCGCGCTCGTCGAGTGCCCGCTCGACGACGAGCGCGCCCGCGCCGTCCTTGACACCGTCAAAAGGACGATTCCGAAGAAGCCGATCCGGTACGTCGTCAACACCCATCACCACTTTGATCACTTGGGCGGCCTGCGCGCCTGTGCCGCCGACGGCGCCACCATCCTCACCCAGGCAGCCAACAAACCCTACTATGAAACACTGTGGCCGTCCACCAGGAAGATCATCGAGCCCATCGCCGAGAAACGCGTGATCGCCGATGGCACGCAGTCTCTTGAGCTGTATCATCTGCAGGGAAGCAATCACGCCGATACCATGCTCATCGGCTACGTGCCCAAAGCCAAGGTGTTGATCGAAGCCGACGTCTACACCCCCGCCGCCGCCGATGCCCCGCATGGTCCGGTTGTCAAAGAGAACGTGAATCTGAACGATAACCTGAAGCGCCTCGGCCTCGACGTGCAGCAGATCACTCCGCTCCACGGCCGCGCGGTAACCATCAGCGATCTGCGCCAGGCGATCGGCGCGAACTAGCGCTTATCCCCCCGTCCCGAACAGCACCTCGAACGCAATCCCCCGCCCTGCATACGCCACGCCAAACCAGCAGATCAACGACAAGCACGCGGCAATCTTCCCCGCGCCCGAGCCCGCGTACATCCCGGAGCGAGCGTGCATCCCCAACTGCAGCCCCATGCCGCAAGCCAGCAGCGTCATCTTGATCGCGAACGGAGTGCTTCCGCTGTAAGTCACCGCCGCCGATAAAAACATCGGCACACCCGAGGCAATCATCACCACCAATCCGGCCAGCCCCCACGGCGCCACCTGCCGCGCCAGTCGCTCCGCCGGTTGCCTCATCCCGAAACCGAGCACTGTCAGGTCCACCACCAGGATCGACCCCAAAACCATCACCAGCCCGGCGATGTGAAAGGTCTCCAGCACCGCGAACCCCCACATCGATTGGCTGATCAGCCGCGCCAGCGGCGTGTTCACGCACCATTGAAAAAACCAGCTGGGCAGCAGATGATTCATTTCGCGCGCCGGTAGAGCTCATCCGCGAAATACGCCGTCCATCGCCCGAGAACAATGATCGCAAGCCACAGGAACGCGGAAACCGCCCCCACCAGCCTCCCCGGCCACGGCAGCGCCGCTTCTTTGTCCCACTGCGCGACGTGGGGGTACACTTTGCGATGAAAGAACAGCACATTCAACCCGGCCACCGGCAATAGCAGCAGCTTCGCCCGAAACACGGTGGTGGTATAGTAGGTCTCCGGCTTTCCCAGAAACAGCAGCACCCCGCTCAGCATCATGACCGTAAATCCAAATGCCGCCCATGGTTCGAGCCGTCCCACTACGTCGGTCACGCGCTGGTCGCGCATGCAGATTCCCATCAGCCGCAGATCGATCCACAGCACTGTGCCCACCGAAATCCCGAGCCCCAGCAGATGAATCGCTTCCGTGAGCGGGAACGCCACCTCGCTTTCGCGCAGGTACACGCTCATCGATGTTTCGTTCAGCCATTGCACCAGCGAAAGAACCGACACCGGCACCAAACCTAGCGGAATGGCAAGATTCTTGTCAAGCTGCAGCCGCGTTATACTGCCTCAATACCGGCACGACTGGTCATCGGGAGGATGCGATGAGAATGCTGCGAACCGCCGCTTTGACGGTTTTCTTTATCGTTGGCGTACGCGCCCAGGATAATTGGCCGGGATATGCCGGCGACCCCGCCGGGCAGCGCTTCTCGCCGCTCTCGCAAATCAATACCCGCAATGTTTCCAAGCTCAAGCTGGCCTGGCAGTATGGCGTCAACGCCGCCGGCATCGACCTCAATGCGGCCACCCGCGTCCTGACTTCCACCGAGGCCGTTCCGGTCATGGCCGGCGGTCTGCTGTTCACTCCTACCGTGCATCACTCCGTCGTGGCCCTCGAGCCCGAAACCGGAAAAGAAGTCTGGAAATACGAGCTGCCCAATAACGTCGCTGCTCCGCTGCGCGGTGTGACGTACTGGGTGGGCGACAAAGACCGCTCCCCGCGCATTTACGCCGGCCTCAGCAACGGAACCCTGATCGCGCTCGATTCCAAAACCGGCAAGCTCGTCCCCGGCTTCGGCAAGGAAGGCATACTCGATCTCCGCCCCGGCATCGCCGATAAATTTCCCGGCGCTCCCTATCACATCAGTTCGCCCCCCGCCGTTTTCCGCAACCTGCTCATCACCGGAGCCCAAGGCAAGGAAGACGACCCCGACGGCCCCGCCATGGATGTCCGCGCCTGGGAGATCTCCACCGGCAAACTCGTCTGGACTTTTCACACCATTCCCCACCCCGGGGAAGCCGGCTACGAAACCTGGCCCAAAGACAACTGGATCAACGCCGGCTCACCGGCCAATTGGGGCGCCATCACGCTCGATGCGCAGCGCGGCCTCATCTTCCTCCCCATCGGCCAGCCCGCCGCGCAATATTACGGCGCCGCCCGCCATGGCCAAAACCTGTACTCGTCTTCGATCGTCGCTCTCGAAGCCGCTACCGGCAAAGTACGCTGGTATTTTCAATTGACCCACCACGACCTCTGGGACTACGACGCCGAAGCAGCCCCCTCCCTCATGGAGCTCACCCGCGACGGCAAGAAAATTCCCGTCGTGATCGCCGTCTCCAAGCCCGGCCTTATGTTTTTCCTCGATCGCGACACCGGCAAATCCGTCTACCCCGTCGAAGAGCGTCCCGTCCCCCAGAGCGACGTTCCCGGCGAGGAAACCTGGCCCACCCAGCCCTTCCCCCTGAAGCCGCCGCCGCTCACCCGCATGAGCGTGAAGCCGGAAGAAATCTTCACCGGCGAACCCGATCACGAAAAATTTTGCCGCGACCTGGTCGAAAAGATCGGCGGCATGCACAATCTCGGCCCGTACACGCCTTATAGCAGCAAGGAATTCCGCATCATTTTTCCCGGCCAGCAGGGCGG